>NZ_CALIIB010000057.1 GCF_938020365.1 uncultured Streptococcus sp.
GGCAAGATAACCATCAATCCAGAATATGGATATGAATTTAGCCATACCTTAGAAAGTCAGATTAGAGGACAACTCAAAAATGGTCTCGCTATGATAGATTTTTATGAATCATGTGACAAAAGAAATAGATTATCACGTTATGGAAATGATTATATCGCTACACTCTGCATTAAACTATAATATTATAGAATATACTTCAGGAGAATAGCCCGTTTTATTTTCCGTAAGGGTTAAAATCTAAATCCCAGTTTGTCGAAATAAAATAATTAAATAAAATGATAGAGAGGAGGTAAAAGCAAATAGCCGCTATTTCCTTTTTTGTTGTCAAACATTCAAAAAAGAAAAGGAGAATTTATGGAAGAACTAAAAAACACGGATAAAAAAGCAATAGCACAAAGAGAAAGATTGGAAAGACCACCTATGAGCTTCTTGTCCATTTCAATGAAAATGCAACTGAAACAATGAAAGAAAAACTTACAAGAATAATGCTAAGGGAGCTTAGGAGAAAATCGGACGAAAAAAAGATGATTTTGATTAAAAAGTCCTTGGCAAGTAGCAACAGGAAAAACAGTGAAGTCTATTCTAATTTCATGTAGTGCAAGGCTTGCATAATATAGGAAATATAAACGAATAATCAGGCTATAGATAGAAAATCTCGCTCCAGCGGGATTTTTCTTGTATAATGAAGCTAGAAAGTAGCTGATGGAGGTAAAGAAAGGTTGAAATGCAAGGAAAAAATGTTTAGCGCTGTTATTGATCGGCCGGTCGGTTTTAAAGATTCTTTTGGGAATGTCTATCCGATTAATTATGGCTATATCCCTGAGCTGATGGGTGGAGATGGCGAAGAGCAGGATGTGTATATTGTTTCCCATGACCAGCAGCAGCCTCTGGAAAATTTTACAGGAAAGCTGGTTGCTATCATCCATCGGCGTGATGATATAGAAGACAAGTGGGTTTTGGCTCCTGTTAATGAGGAGGTTGACAAAACTTTGATAGCGGAGCAGACTCAATTTATGGAGCAGTATTTTGATTCCTGGATTGAGATGGTGGAAGAGACCGCTGATTCAAATCCTTAATATCCATGATAAAGACCAGAAATCGGCTCTTGTGAGCGCTGTTCTAACTGGTTTAGCTTAATAATGAAAGTCTATATTCGATTAAGCTTTCCTCAATATCAGATAAAATTGCAAGATGGTCAGTCACGAAAAAAATCGCATGGATGAATCTAAAATGATTTGTCCATGCGATTTTTATATTTAAGGAACTATCGTAAGTAAAGGTTTATCTAGCAGAATAGAAATTCTTACGCTTCTTTCTTTTTGAGCAAGATGAGGCCACCACTTGTAGCCAGAAGAATCGTTGCAACTGTGAAGAGAGCAGAGTTTTCCTTGCTTCCTGTTTGTGGGAGCTGGGCCTGTTGTGTATTTGTTGCTTTTTGAGCTGCAGCGGTAGGCTGTGCTTCGCTTGTTTTCTGAGCTAGGCTTTCTAATTGCTTTTCTTTTACTTTCGGAGCTGTCGGTTTGTCAGCTGGTTTGCCTGCTTGTTTTGGCTGAGGTTTTTGGTTCAAAATTTCAACAATTTCGACACTTGGTTTGTGAGTGACGGGCATATCTTTCAGCTCAGCTAATTGATCGCCAAAGACAGCGTTCGATACCCAACGGTAGAAGTGAATGGTATGCAGACGATTGGTTGGATTTCCAGCATAAACGAAGAGCGGATGTTCCTTGTAATTACCAGAAATAGCAACGATTTTAATGTGTTCTTTAAGTTTAGTATAACAGAGTTTGAAATCGTTTACAATTAAAAACATAGATAAAAAATAAACTTCTAATAAAAGGAAGAGATATGTGTAATTTCTGAAGAGTATTTGAGTCTGATATTTAAACAGCCCGCAATATTCGCAGTTTGGATTTTTGCAATTTCATGCAAAAAACAGGCATTTATGCTACAATATTAGCAATAAAGATGATTGGAGCAAACGATGAAAGCGATTATTACGGTTGTTGGAAAAGATAAGGCAGGGATTGTGGCTGGTGTAGCTAGTAAAATTGCCGAGCTGGGGCTCAATATTGACGATATTTCACAAACTGTTTTGGATGAATTTTTTACCATGATGGCTGTCGTTTCTAGCGATGAAAAGCAGGATTTTGCAGCACTTCGTAGTGAATTTGAGGCCTTTGGTCAGACCCTCAATGTCAAAATCAATATTCAAAGCGCAGCGATTTTTGACGCGATGTACAATATCTAAGGAGAGGGCACATGGATATTAGACAAGTTACAGAAACTATTGCCATGATTGAGGAGCAGAATTTTGATATTCGGACCATTACCATGGGCATTTCTCTCTTAGACTGCATCGACACAGATATTGATCGGGCTGCTGAGAAGATTTACCAAAAAATCACGACCAAGGCTAAAAATTTGGTGGCA
>NZ_CALIIB010000058.1 GCF_938020365.1 uncultured Streptococcus sp.
GCAGATTTTTGAAAAAAGTCAAAAGCAAACACTGCAAAGTCAGGAATCGGCAAGCCAGCAACCTGCATTTTCAGCAAATGATAAGCCTTACCTCCAACCTGGTCAAGCCCTGTCTGCTTGATTCTTTTCATCAAAGTACCCCCATCAAGAGATAAACAGCAACGGACAGAACCATGGTCGTCTCCGTGATATAGGTATAGCGCTCCACCCGCTCACGTATATTAAAACGAGTCGGATCCTTGATAAACTGCTCAAACTGGACGGTCATCCAGATGACATTCAGCACCAAGACTACCACTCCGACATGGGAAATATTCCAGAGAAGGGCGAAATTGGTCAAGATATCCAGCAGAGTCACCACCTCGATAAAGCGAGTGGCTTTTTTGTAGCCAAAAAGCTTAGAATAGGTCACATACTCTGTCTCATCTTTTGGCGCCCGAATCTTACGGCAGACTTCCCAGATCAGACTTGGGAAATACATGGTAAAGGCCAGCAAGACGGTCGGCAGGGACAAGAGAGGCAGATTGTACTTGTAGCAGACAAAGGAAATAGTATAGAGATTCAAAATCATCATGACCGGATTATGGGTCACTAGAGCCAGAGGCAGAGAATTTTGAATCTTATCACGCTTGAAGAACCAGAAGGACATGAGAGTTCCGTAGATGTAGAGAAAGAGGAACCAGCCAATATTGTTCATAAAGAGGATATTGAGAAGTACAGACACCGCTACGATAAAGCTGAGGGCAATAGCCAAGTCCTTCTTTTTAACCCGACCAGATGGCAGAGCCCGATGAGGAAAGAGCCGTCTGTCGGTTTCGTAGTCCTTGAAATCATCCGCAATCCGCAGAATCATCAGAAAGACGAAAATGGTAAAAATTCCGATCAACTCTTGATGGTCAAAGCGAAAGGTGGTTACTCCGTCATTGAGCAGAAGGACAAAATAAATCTCAAAAAACATGATGGCAGCCACAAAAAAGCGTGGCAGCAAGGGAAACATTTCCTTATAATAAACAGCTAATCGTTTAAACATAGCTTTTCTCCAATCTTTTCACCCATTTGAATCTGGGTTTCTATTCCAAGGTCTGAGTAAGTCAGGATATCCTGATCCAAGCGAATCGTGCCTGCTGGATAGAGGACAAGAATGGTTGAGCCGCCCAGACCAAAGCAACCCTTCTCCTGTCCCCTGACCAAACGTTCCTGACTGTGATTGTATATTCTTCCGACCAAGAGAGCCCCTACTTCCATCTGCAGGACAGGTCCTAGGTCGGTATCTAAAAGACAGTATTCTCTTTTATTTTCCTTGTAAATCAAGCGCTGCTTCTGGGCTACCTGCCGGACCGTATGCAGGCGGCCTTTGATTTTTCGTCTTTGGGTAATTCTGCCGGATTCAGCCGCCAGATAGCGGTGCAGGTCTTCCACTCCCAGACGATAAACCAGCGCTGTTCCGCCACTAAACAGCTGAGCCAACTCTTCATCCAGCAGTAACTCAGCTATCCTGTATGTCTGCCCCTTAATCGTCAGCTGTAAGTCCTGACTGATGGTAAAAGCCTCTAGCTTGGCATCCGCCACAGCCAGTACTTGACTATCAGGACAGACCGGACGCAGATCAGGCTTGATTTTCCGATGGAAAAAAGCCGCAAAGCTAGGATATGGGCCATCTTCATAGTCAGCCAAATCCAGCTGATAATTTTCTACAAAAGCTGCTATTTTCTTGCGAGAACAAGGAGTGTAGTCTTTCAAAGTCAGAAGATAAGACAGGCTAGGTCGGGTCAAGATAGGCAACAGAAAGCGCCCCCAAGCAGTACCATAAAGCTTGTCTAACAGACCCGCCTTGTATTCTATCGGTTCAACTACTTGGCCAGTCTTTCTCTGATAGACCTTAACCATGCGGGAGAACCCCCAGACCAATCAGACTTGCAACAGCTAAAATCGCAAAGACTAGGTAGGCCAGCTTATTCGGCTTGGGAATCCGGCAGTTGTAGACAAATAGGAAGGTCAGCAAAAGAGACAAGCCCAGCCAGACCCAAGCAAAGAAACCAGGCGCCAGCCATTGACAGACCAGATAGGTAAATGGGAAAAATAGGGCGCTGTAGGTCACGGGCAAGCCGACAAAATAAGAGTCAGATCCTTCATCATGCTTGGCCAAGCGGTTAAAATGCGCCAAGCGCGTAACTGCAGCTAAGACATAGAGGACAGCCAAGATGATATTGACCGCTCCCAAGGGCAGCTGGGTCATGAGGAGCACCGCCGGAAGAGCCGCAAAGCTAATCATGTCGCAGAGCGAATCAATCTCAATGCCGAAGCGCTTCTGGCTTTCAGTCCGCTTCATCCGCCGCGCAACCACACCATCAAAGAGGTCACAGATACCGCTAACGATAAAGGCCATCATGGCTAGCCGCAGCTGGGACTGAATGATGGCATAGACTGCCAACAGTGCAAAAGCAGCGCCCATATAAGTCAGGATAACAGATTTATCGTATTCACCGATAAACAAAGGTTCATTCTTCTTCATGAATTCTTATTTCTCCTCTTCTTCCATCTAAAGTAACCAGCATGCCAGTTTTTAGTAGCTGAGTTGCATTCTTGGCGCAGACCAGAGCTGGAATCCCGCATTCCCGAGCGACAATGGAGGCATGGCAGAGAACGCCGCCATACTCTGTCACAAGACCGCCTAGAATACCAAAAACATAGCTCCAGCCCGTATCTGTATAGCGAGTGACAAGGATTTCTCCCGGTTCAATTGTCTCAATATCCGCTAAATCCAAGAGAACTCGAACCCGACCGGTCACCTGACCGCTGCTGGCTGGCATTCCCGTCAGCAGAGCCTGACTCTCATGGGCTACCTCTTCCAGTCTCATCTCTTTGTCGGTCAAATCCCCCGCTGGCTCAAAATTCCGATAGGCCTGGCAATAATGCTGATTATCAGCCGCTTCTTCTTGCAGCTGGTCGGCAGTCTTTTGCCCTTCCATAAAGGCAATCAGACTTTCTTTCTTAATGTAAAAAATATCTTGTTCATTTTTCAGAAAACCTCGCTTTTTATAGGCTCGGCCGAGTTTGAGGCTAGTCTGACGAATGAGGTGGTAATAGCGCGTGGAAATATCCTTGAACTCCTCCCGCCACCAGAGCAAGTTCCGCAAGTCTTGACTGATTTTTTCTATCTTTTTCTGCTTGGCTCGAGATAGATGAGCCAAATCCAGTTCAGACTCTGAGCCAGGACTGAGCGAAGATTTGGCCGCTTGGTAATACGCTGAATCAGCAACCAACTGTTGGACCGCTGTCAGGACCTGATGAGCATCTTCTTCGTAACTTGCTACTCGCAAGTCCAGTTCCCGAGCCGAGTGATAGCCAAAGTCCTTTTGGAAATCCTGAATCTTGATAAAATCAGCTCGCTCAGGATATTGTGCAGCCAGTTGCTGCAACTCTTCCACCGATAGCTTCAGCCAGTCGTCTATCAGCTTCTCGTCTGCCAAAATAAGATCCGCAGCTTCCAGCATTCGAGCTAAAGGCTTGGTATGCGAAACATTTCCTAGCTTAGCTATTAGTTGGAAAAATTCATCAACCGTCAGCCATTTGAGCAGACTAGTCTTTTTCATAGACAGCTGGACCGTATTGATGTAGACCTGCCAAAAATAAGTTCCCTCACTATCTAAATAAGCCTGATTTAACACTAACCGCCAAAGACTCTCGACCTGATGCAGTGGGCTTTGGTCGTTCAGTTCTCGTATTTCTTGATTCAGGCAGTTAAATTGCTGGCGCAGCTCTTGCAGCTTGTCTAGCGCCTGATGTAGAAAGGTTTTAGTTACCTTTTGCGTTTTCAAGGCTACCCGCAGGAAATTCAAGAGCAAGGCTGGACTTAATTTGTTGGTAAAACCTTGACCTCGGTAGTCTTTATTAACTCCCAGCTCATCATCAAAGTCTCGCTCAATATAACCCGGAATCTGCTCCATACCTTGCTTGACCACGCCTAAGTTCCAGAAAGGTCGGGCATAATGCAGGCGCATCAGCGGCGGCATCACTCCTTCAGGCTCTAAGCCAATAGCCAGCAAAAAGCTAGAGAGTGCCTCTTGCCAAGAATGGCGGTAAAGGCTCCACATCAGGTTGGGACAGGGCTGAGCCGCAACGCCTCCATCCCGAAAATTCGCCGTTGTCCAGCGGCCACTGTCGATTTTAGTTGGTACTGTCGTGATGGGCCGAGCCTGCAGCAGATAGACTTGCTCTTGTATGGCACACCACTCAATATCCATCGGCCGACCAAAATACGCTACAATCTCCAAAACCTGCGAGTGCAGCTTCTGCAAGACTGCCAGAGGTATTTCAGCCTTTTCAAACTGGGGCCAGTCCGGCTTGTACCAAGGAAGAGTCAACTGCTCAGGATTGACTTGACCGCTAACCAAGCTCTCAGCCGAGCCTTTTACATACTCTAATAACATGGTCTGGTCCTGATTGGTCGCTACGTCTAGAGAAAAGCAGACACCGCTGAAGTCAGGCTCTATCTGCTCCTGGATCAACACTGCCATGGCAAAATCCTGCTCTGCCAGACCCTGACGCTGCCAGTAGGCCAAAGCTTCTGGATTAAAGAGTGAAAGCAGACAAGAACGAATGCCCTGCTCAATTTCTGAGAGCGATTGGCAGTTGCCAATCGAGTCATATTGGCCAGCAAATGACATGGCCTGTCCGTCTTCTAAGAGGGCACTGCTGCGAACGATGTAGGCTTGATTTTCTTGACAAAAGTCGGCTAAGTTCTGCAACCAAGCTGGCTCCAAGGGATAGTGCTGCAAACGCTCCGCAATTTCCTCCTTGCCCAAATGAATTAATTCTTTAAGTCCCTCTTTTGAGTATTCTGGCAGAGCCACTCTTAGCCAAGCCATTACTTGGTTCGCAGGCAAAATCAACCCCTTAGGAACCGAAAGCCCCAGCTGGCAGAGGTTGATTAACTGATTGATTTTACCGCCATAGACGACCGAAGGCTCTTTTTCCAGCCATAGTTCTTTCATCAAAAACTCCCATCTCACATACGATTTTTTCTAAGCTTAGCCCAGTAGAGCAGACGATTGACTCCTAGATGCGTGCCCGCCCC
>NZ_CALIIB010000059.1 GCF_938020365.1 uncultured Streptococcus sp.
ACAAGGCCCAAGTCACCGTGGCACCCTACAAGGTCGTGACTTCTAGCCAAGACTTAGCAGATATCGACCTGCCGAAAAACTATGTCCTCAAGACTGCAACAGGTGGCTATGATGGACATGGTCAGAAGGTCATTCGTTCAGAAGCAGACTTGGAAGAAGCCTATGTGCTAGCCGACTCGGCGGCCTGTGTCTTGGAAGAATTTGTCAACTTTGACCTTGAAATTTCCGTCATCGTATCTGGAAATGGCAAGGATGTGACAGTTTTCCCAGTTCAGGAAAATATCCACCGCAACAATATCCTGTCTAAGACCATCGTACCAGCCCGCATTTCAGAAAGTCTAACTGACAAGGCCAAAGCTATGGCAGTGCGAATCGCAGAACAGCTCAAGCTGTCTGGAACTCTCTGCGTAGAAATGTTTGCGACGGCTGATGATATCATCGTCAATGAGATTGCCCCACGGCCACACAACTCTGGGCACTACTCAATCGAAGCCTGCGACTTCTCCCAGTTTGATACCCATATTCTTGGTGTTCTTGGAGCACCATTGCCAGCTATCCACCTGCATGCGCCAGCCGTCATGCTCAATGTTCTCGGCCAGCATGTCGAGGTCGCTGAAAAATATGTCACAGAAAATCCAAGCGCCCATCTCCACATGTATGGTAAAATAGAAGCGAAGCACAACCGCAAGATGGGACACGTGACTTTGTTTAGTGATGTGCCAGATGAGGTTGAGGAGTTTGGGAAAGGGATTGATTTTTAGGGCAAGTCTATGATTCAAATTATTGTCAATGCTTTTGTGGAAGAAGATAAAGAAACTGCTGTTGTAGAAGTCTTATTTGCTAGTAGCAATCACGAAAAAGTGAAAGCCAAATATGAAGAACTAGTTGCTCAATACCCTGAAAACTATTTAGCAATTTATGATTTGCCGTTAGATACAGATCTAAGTAGCTTGCCGCACTATCCGTCGGTGGCGATAAACAAGGAGGAGTTTGATTAGTCTATGAAAACTATTGGTCTGATTGGTGGTATGAGTTGGGAAAGCACCACATCTTACTACCAAATCATCAATGAAACCATCAAAAAAGAGCTGGGTGGCCTGCATTCAGCTAAGCTTCTGCTTTATAGTGTTGATTTTGCTGAGATTGAGCATTATCAAGCAGTCGGGGACTGGGAGAAAAGCGGTCAACTTTTGACAGATATTGCTCAGCGCTTGGAGCAGGCGGGTGCGGATTTCATTGTTATTTGCACCAACACTATGCACAAGGTTGTTCCGCAGATACAGGAGCAGATTACGATTCCAATCTTGCATATTGCGCAAGCAACTGCGCAGGTCTTGTTGGCTGACGGTATTCAAAAAGTCGGCCTCCTAGGGACTAAGTATACCATGACTCAAGATTTTTACAAGGAGAAATTAATAGAGTCTGGGTTAGAAGTGCTGATTCCAGACCAAGCTGGTATTACAGAGGTCAATCGGATCATTTATGACGAGCTATGTCTAGGGGATATCAAAGAAAGCTCAAAGCAGACTTATCTTGCCGTTATAGATGATTTGAAAAAAGCTGGCGCAGAAGCTGTTATCTTGGGTTGTACCGAGATAGGTCTCCTCGTCAAGCAAACCGACACTGACCTGCCTCTCTACGACACAACAGTGATCCATGCAGAGAAAGCCGCGGAGTGGGCGGTGAATAAGTGACAATCGTAAAATGAAACATGTGATGAGATTGGGTGAAGATGTAAATGAATCTATCATTAGACGATTTAAATCTTAGAACTTAAAGATAAATATGCAGAACAGGAGAAAAACAAACTATGATCAATCGTTACTCTCGCCCTGAAATGGCGAACATTTGGACTGAGGAAAATAAGTACAAGGCTTGGCTGGAGGTAG
>NZ_CALIIB010000060.1 GCF_938020365.1 uncultured Streptococcus sp.
CGGGCCAGCCGGCGCTGTTCTTTCTGGTTTTCCTTTTGAAGCTGATAGTCATTGGCTGGGGCAGGCTTATCAGAATCGACCTGCTCCGTCTCCTCACGCAAGGCTTCCTGCTCTGCCTTTTTCTCCAGATAGTAGTCATAATCCCCTAGATAAAGGGTGGAGCCTGTCTCAGAGAGCTCGATGATCTGTGTGGCCACGCGATTGATAAAGTAACGGTCATGACTGACAAAGAGCAGGGTGCCGTCAAAGTCAATTAGGGCATTTTCCAGCACTTCCTTGCTGTCAATGTCCAGGTGGTTGGTCGGCTCGTCTAGGATGAGGAAGTTGTTATTTTCCATAGACAGCTTGGCTAGAAGCAGCCGCGCCCGCTCTCCACCCGACAGCATGCCGACAGACTTCTTGACATCATCTCCCGAGAAGAGGAAAGCGCCTAAGCGATTGCGAATCTCGACCTCTGGCGTCAGCTTGAAGTCATTCCATAGCTCATCAAGAACCGTATTGCTGGCAGTCAGTTTGCTCTGGGTTTGGTCATAGTAGCCCACTTCCACATTAGCCCCCAGCTGCTCCTTGCCTCTGATGAAGGGCACTTGTCCGATTAGTGATTTAATCAAGGTCGTCTTCCCAATCCCATTTGGCCCGACAATAGCTACCGCATTAAACTTGCGAATGTCAAGGTTAATCGGCTCCGACAGGACTTCCTCACCGTAGCCAATAGCTGCATCTTCCAAGGTCAGAACAACATTTCCAGAAACCTTATCGGATTTGAAGGTCATATTAGCCGAGCGATTGCCGGTCTCCGGCCTGTCCAAACGCTCCATCTTTTCCAGCTGCTTGCGGCGGGACTGAGCCCGCTTGGTTGTGGAAGCCCGAACCAGATTGCGATTGACAAAGTCCTCCAGCGCAGCGATTTCTTTCTGTTGCTTTTCATAGTTCTTGGCTTCAGTGGCCAGCTTCTGCTCCTTTTGGACCACAAAGCTAGAGTAATTGCCCACATAGCGATCCAAGGAATGCTTGGTCAAATCCAACGTTATAGTCGCAACCTTATCTAGAAAATAGCGGTCGTGGCTGACGATGATTAGGGCACCGCTGTAGTTAATCAAGTAAGTCTCCAGCCAGGCAATGGTCTCGATATCCAAGTGATTGGTCGGCTCGTCCAACACCAGCAGCTCTGGCTTCTCCAAAAGCATCTTGGCCAGAGCCAGACGGGTGTTCTGCCCGCCCGAAAGCTCAGAGATCTTCATCTGCCACATGGACTGGTCAAACTTGAAACCATTCAAAATAGCTCGAATATCAGCCTCATAGGTAAAACCACCTTTCTGGCGAAAGTCCTCTGACAGCTGGTCATACTGGGTCATGAGAGCAGTCAGCTCTCCCCCTGACAATTCTCCCATTTGCAGCTCCATCTGCCGCAAGCGCTTCTCTTGCTGACGCAGACTATCAAAGACCAGCAGCATCTCGTCG
>NZ_CALIIB010000061.1 GCF_938020365.1 uncultured Streptococcus sp.
GCGATAATCGCAATGTTACGGATATCTTCTCTTAATTTTGTCATGTTTTCCTCTAAATCTTATTATTTATTTCCAACTAAAAATTATAACACAGTTTTTTCCAAAAAACACGGGCTAACCAAGTGTAAATGTTTTCATAGGTAAATCGTAAACTGTAGCTATTTTTGCAATTTTACTTCCGAAAGAGTATGATAAAAGGAGAAAAAGAATCAATTCCAACCTTTGAAAGGAAAACTCATGCGCCTTGATAAATTCTTAGCCCTAGCTAAGATTAGCCGGAAAGAGATGAAACAAAAACTGCGACTAAGGCAGATTGTAATTGAAGGTCAAGCAGCTCGCTCCCTCAGTCAAAATGTCGATAGTGGCCTCCAGTCCATTAGCCTGGCTGGTAAAGCTTTAAACCACCTAGCCCACCATTATTTTCTGATGAACAAGCCCGCTGGTGCTGTCACTGCCAGTTCTGACGCAGACAAGATGACTGTCCTAGATCTAATTGCCCCAGAAGATTTTAACGACCAGCTTTACGCCATCGGCCGTTTGGATCGTGATACACGGGGTCTGCTTCTGATTACAGATAATGGGCCACTGGGATTTCAGCTCCTCCATCCACAATACCATATCGCAAAGACCTACTATGTCGAAGTCAACGGCCCTCTTGACCAAGAAGCCATAGTTGCTTTTCAGCAAGGCATTATCTTTCTAGACGGAACTCAATGCAAACCCGCCCAACTTCAGATTCACACGACTAGCTTCGAGCACTCCACCGCCTCAGTTACCATTTCTGAAGGGAAATTTCATCAGGTCAAGAAAATGTTTCTAGCAGTTGGTGTCAAGGTCACCTATCTCAAACGCACCCATTTCGGTGATTTTCAGCTGGATCCCGATCTGGCAGAGGGCAGTTATCGACCGCTGAATCCTTCCGAACTCAAGATTATCAAAGGCTATTTGAAACAAACTTGGTAAAACAAAAAGGCTTATTCAAGCCTTTTTATTATTTATTACATAAATCCATTCATAGTCAGAAGAATCCCTGCAATCCAGTTGATGACAGAAATGACAATACCGACGATATTCAGAATTCTTTCTGTTTTATAATCTAATTGAGTTTCTTTTTAATGGGAATTGCCCAAAACCAGACCAATTAAATTATAAGTAGTTAACTTTGTATATATTCTACAAAGAATCAGCTTGTCTTTACCTTACCGCTCCAAGAATCAAGACCGTAAGACAGGATATAAATATCGTTAAAACCTTGCTTCTTCAAGTAGATTGCCGCATTGGTCACACGTTGACCACGGCTATTTTCATAAAGAAGAACTGGTTTGTCTTTGCGAAGCGCATTGATACTAGACTTGAGCTGTTGGGACGGAATATTGCGCGCCCCCAAGATATGCTTGCGATGGAAATCCGATGGATCACGCAGGTCAATCAATTGCCCTTGACGAATCAAAGCTTCAAACTCACTATTATCTACCACCTTAGCTGCACGACGAATACGGAAATAATTGAAGCCCATCCAAGCCAACATTCCCAGCAAGATTGCCCATAAAGTCCAAATTCCCATTCTAGTTTCTCCCTTTATCTTCTAAATACTTTAACTCTACTTGATGTTCTCTGCGAAGAACCGCCTCAGCCTCCAGATAATCAAGCTTATCCATCAGGCCAGCATCGTAAATCCGCTCCAGCTCAATTTTCATCATCTCAATATCATAAAGACGCTTACCCATATAGATAATGATCCCGAAATTTTTAAGAAATTGCTGCACATCATAGAGTGTTTTCATGAGCTATATTTTATCAGATTTTAGCAAAGTTTTCAAGATGACAAAACAGAAAAGACAGCCACAAAGGCTGCCTTTTCAGGAGATTATTATGAAAAAGAAAAGTTTAGGAGTTCTATCAAACAAAGTTAGGAGGTCTTCATTTGATAATCTTAGTATAAGGGAAGAAGCTTAAACAATCCTTAAGAAAAAACAGAGAGTGGGACAGAAATCGGTAATTCGTTAGAATTCGATTTCGTCGTCCCACCTCCGCACAGTTGAGTAGGGCTGTAAAAGCTGATGAAATCAGCGTAGTAGAGCCCACTCAACCACTGCGTCTTGCTCGACAATCCAAAGACAATTGAGAGGCTAGGACTTTTGTCCCAGCCTCTTTAAACATCATTTTACAAACCTGGTGCTTGGCCAAGCTCAGCTGTCAACATCCAGATAGTTTTTTCAAGGTCTGCCTTGGCTCCAACGAAGATATCATTGGTTACATCGTCACCTTCTTCATCCGTCACATCCATAGCTTCTTGGTAAAGATCTGTCAGATAACGGAAGATTTCAATCACGCGCTCCAAGCTTTCTTCAACATTCTTGCTGAATTCGCCAGCCTTTTCCTCAATCTTGCTGTGTTGAATAAACTCTGTCAGAGTTGAATAAGGCTTGCCACCTAGAGTAATCAAGCGTTCGCTGACTTCATCCAAGGTTTCATCAATTGTATCCATGTATTCATCCATTTTTGGATGCCATACCATGAAGCCTGCACCACGCATATACCAGTGAACTTGGTGAAGAGCGATACGAGCTGTATAAAGATCTGAAACCACTTGGTTAAGAACTGCTTTTGTTTTTGGTAAAGAATTTTGGTTAGTGAAAGTTGCTACATCTGCTGCAGCGCCATGTTTTACTTGAGTCATAATGATACCTCTCTTTTTATTTGTAATCATTCTAATCTTTATTGATTATGTTTTAATTATAATGCTTCTAATTAAGAAAGTCAAGTATTAAAACTCAAAATTTTACTTTATTAGAAAAGTTGTAAAATTTCAGATTTTTCTACTCAAAATCGCGAATAAATAAGTATGATTCATTTATACTTTTTTCTAGTCGGAACGGTTCTGGCCTCCTTTCTAGGCTTAGTTATTGACCGCTTCCCAGAACAATCCATCATCTCACCAAGCAGCCACTGTGACAACTGCAAGCAAATACTCAAAGCACGGGATTTGATCCCTATCCTGTCTCAGTTGCTTAATGGCTGCCGCTGCCGTTTCTGCAAGATTCGTCTTCCTGTCTGGTATGCTGCTTTTGAGTTAGTGCTGGGCTTGATTTTTCTAAGCTGGAGTTTAGGCTATCTTTCGCTAGCCCAGCTCTTACTGCTAATGATGGGCTTGACCTTAGCCATCTACGATCAGCGTGAGCAAGAATACCCTCTTCTAATCTGGCTGATTTTTCAGTTCTTGCTGATGGCTACAGCAGGTATCAATCCGCTCATGATTTTCTTTTTGATCCTAGGACTTCTAGCCTTCTTTTTTAATATTCGCATCGGAGCTGGAGATTTTCTCTTTCTTGCTTCCTGCTCAGCCATTTTCAGCCTGACAGAAATTCTCATTCTCATCCAAATTGCTTGCTTCTCCGGTCTCGCCTGTTTCTGCTTTAAAAAGAAAAAAGACAGGCTAGCATTTGTACCCTGTCTCTTGTTTGGTGTGGTGGTTCTTATTTCTTATAAATTCCTACTCTTTTACTGAACTGGAACCCAAAGCTCAACTTCTGCATCCATAGGATTCCCGTTTAAAAGTATTTCTAAGATAATTCCATCTTGGTAAAGGGAACTGCTTTCTTCCTCAAAAAAGTTATCCTCCAATTGGTCAAACAGGAGTCTTGATTTATCACCACTGGCTGAACTTACTAAATAATCTTTCTCTGGGACAAGAATGCTTTCGTAGCCTGCCACAGCATTCTTTGCCGCAACTCCTGCGTAGTATTGAATACCATCTTTATGAGGAACAATCAAAGCATAGCCTTTTTTGTCTAGAGAATGGGGCATCAATTTCCCCAGCATTCCTTCTTTAAATAACTGAGCATAGAACGCTGTCTTCTCTTTAGAATAGTGCTGTTCATGAACCGTAGTTCCTTCTATCAAAATACTCCTGCCAATCAGGGTAAACGATGGTTTGGTTTGATGTTTCATTATATGAACTCCTTTCTTTATGGTATAATCATAACAAAGATAATATGACACCTATCTGTCATATTTAAGGAGAAAATCATGAAAATTGACCGTCAGATGGGAATAATTTCTCATTTAGTAAATCAACGAAAAACAACAGCTAAAGAACTATCAAAACTTTTTAAAGTCAGCACCCGAACTATTATGAGAGATATTGATGATTTATCTCTTGCAGGCATTCCTCTCTATGTAACGAAAGGAAAAAACAGAGGAATTTTTCTTATGGAAGACTTTCAAACTGATAAACCTCCCCTGACTCAATCCGAACGACTTTCAATCGAATCCGGTTTGAAAAGTCGCTATCAAGTATTGGAAGATGCCTCTACTTTCAATGCTATATTGAAATTAAATGCTATTAATGCATACTCTGATTTCGAAATTGATTTGTCTCTATCTCAAGGGAACTTGGAAATACGAACTTTGATTTTTAAATTATTGGAAGCTATCAGAGGTAGAGTAAAAATAAAATTTTCCTATATTAATGCACAAGGACTGGTGAGTCAAAAAAATTGTGAGCCTTACCGTATTGTCTATAAGGACCGGAGCTGGTATATGGATTCCTACGATACTGATAAAGCGCGTTTTTCTGTTTTTAAAGTTGCTAGAATTAGTGAACTTACTCTCTCCGATACTTTTTCAAAAAGACATTTTACACCACTTCCCTATGATGGTGGTACATGGATGAATGAAAACAAAGTACCTGTCATCCTGCATGTCCAGAAAATTGTCCTTGATCGATTTGTGGAACTCTTAGGCTATAATGCCATAAAACCTATTAATAGCGATATTTACGAGATTACTTATCCGTTAAACGACAATGATTGGGGATACAATACCTTGCTTGCTTTTGGAAAATACATCACTGTTATATCTCCTAAGCATTTCTTGAAACATTTCACCAGCTATATAGATACCATTCATAAGCAATACCCAAACTAATATTCAATCAACATCAAAAATCAAACATTTTTTAAAAATGAATTATACCAAAGTTACTTTTTTATGGTGCTAAAATTCAAGAACATGGGTCAGGCTCTAGTTCTTATCCAAATCGCTAGTTTCTCTGGCCTCGCCTATTTCTGCTTTAAAAAGAAAAAAGACAGGCTGGCATTTGCACCCTGTCTTTTGTTTGGTGTGGTGGTTCTTATTTCTTATAAGCTGCTGCTTCTTGGATAAAGGATTCTATGCTGGCGTCCTTTTCATGAAGAGCTTTGACAATCTTAGATCCGACAATGACGCCATCTGAGACCTGATTGAAGCGCTCAACATCTTCTAAAGTCGAAACACCAAAGCCCGTCAGTACTGGAATCTCTGCAATATCATGGAGTTTGCTCAAATGCTGGTCCAAATCATTGCGATAACTGCCGCTCTTACCCGTCACACCGTTGATGGCCACAGCGTAAATAAAACCTTCTGCATCCTTAATCAACTCCTGCTGACGTTCTAGGCCAGTCGTCAGGCTCACTAAAGGAATTAGAGCAATATCCGAATCTTCCAGCAGAGGCAAGATAAAGTCTCTATGCTCGTAGGGCAAGTCCGGAATGATCAATCCTTTAACTGGTGTCCTAGCCAATTCCTTGACGAAATTTTTGAGACCGTACTGGAAAATGGGATTGAAGTAGGTCATGATGATGAGAGGCAGCTGAGTGTCCAACTTCTGCAAGC
>NZ_CALIIB010000062.1 GCF_938020365.1 uncultured Streptococcus sp.
TGACGTGATCAAGGGACAAACTTCACCAGACATCAAGGGTTACGTAGCGGACAAACCAAGCGTAGCAGATGTGAAGGTTACAGCAGATTCAGCTAAACCAGCAGATGAAGTCGTAACTTACAAGAAGGTAGAAGTTCCACCTACACCGGCACCAACTCCGGAACCAAAACCAACTCCTACTCCGGAGCCAAAACCAGAACCAAAACCAGAACCGAAACCTGTTCCACCAACTCCAGCTCCGGTACCAAATAAACAAGTACCGAACAAGCCAGTGGAACCGAAAGTTCCTGGAACTACTGCTCTGCCAAATACAGGTGAGAAATCATCTTCAGCAGCAGTGCTTGGTTTAGGAATTGTTGCAACACTCGCAGGTGTCAGCTTGATTAAACCAAGATTGAAAGAAGAAGATTAATTCTTTCTAGCTTGGATAGTAATCACTGAAGAGTTGTGGACGATTAGTTAACAGCTCGCAAAAATCGATAACTTCTTTACGAAGTTATCGATTTTTTATTTATTTGATTAGCAAACTTTGGTGGTAAGAAATGAGAGAAGAATTTAATAAAATAGGGGCTTTACTGGAGAATGATAGGGATATTACCTCAAATTTATTAGCATCATTCGTTTTGCTATCGAGAGAATGTAATGACTGATCTTGACATCCTAAAATGTATAAGGAACTAGTACTCTAATTTTTTCTATATCTAGTTCGTACTTCAGCAGATAATTTTAAGGAATTGGGGACTTTCCTGTTTTTGTTGGATGATTTTTCGCCTTTCCTGTGTTATAATAAGGAAGATTAAAAATGTAGAATAGTTAAAGGAGAAATTCCAATGGGACGTAAGTGGGCCAATATTGTAGCTAAGAAAACAGCTAAAGACGGCGCAAACTCAAAAGTTTATGCTAAATTCGGTGTAGAGATCTATGTAGCAGCGAAAAAAGGTGAACCAGATCCTGAGTTGAACACAGCCCTTAAGTTCGTTATTGATCGCGCTAAGCAAGCGCAAGTGCCAAAGCATGTTATTGACAAGGCGATTGACAAGGCTAAGGGAAATACAGACGAGACCTTTACAGAAGGCCGTTATGAAGGCTTTGGGCCGAATGGTTCTATGTTGATCGTTGATACCTTGACTTCGAATGTTAACCGAACTGCGGCCAATGTCCGTGCAGCCTTTGGGAAAAATGGCGGAAACATGGGAGCTAGCGGCTCTGTATCTTATCTTTTTGATAATAAAGGCGTCATCGTTTTTGCTGGTGATGATGCAGACAGCATCTTTGAATTGCTTTTAGAAGCAGATGTAGATGTGGACGATGTAGAGGCTGAAGAAGGAAGTATCACAGTTTATACAGCACCAACTGATCTACATAAAGCAATCGTAGCTTTGCGTGAATCTGGTATCCAAGAATTCCAAGTGACAGAGCTGGAAATGATTCCTCAGTCAGAAGTGGAATTAACAGGAGAAGATTTAGAAACCTTCGAAAAATTGTATAGCGTCCTTGAAGACGATGAAGATGTCCAAAAAATCTACACCAACGTGGATGGATTCTAATTGAATAACATAAAAATACAGTCTGATTAGTATAAGCTGCGTTCTAAGGCAGTTTCTAAATCAGACTGTATTTATTTTTAGTTAGTTAAGTGAAATTTTTTTAGGAATTGTTCCTGTTCCTCTTTGATAGCTTCTGTGGGATTTTTCACAGCAAGAATCATCTCAATCATTTCAGGATTGGCTTCGCGTACTAGCTGACTGAGAGCCCAGATGGCCGTAGCGATATGGATAGGATTTTGTCCCTTGTCAATAATTTCTAGCAGTTTGGGAATGGCAGAGCGGTCATTAGCATTGGCTAGAGCAATGATGGCATTGCGCTGCAGGATGTTTTTGCCCCGCCAGCTACCTGCTATATGGCCAAATTTTTCCTTAAATTGACCATTAGAAAGTTCCAAGAAAGGTAGGAGCTCTGGATGGGCCAGTTCGGGGTCGATATCAGTTGCGAGCGGATTGTCCAAGCCTTTATTATAGGGGCAGCAGATTTGGCAGATATCGCAACCATAGATGACTGTCTTGATTTTTTTGCGAAATTCTAGATCCATGATGCCCTTATCTTGGGTTTGAAAAGACAGGCAGCGCTTGGCGTTCATAGTCCCATCGCCAATCAGGCAGGAAGTAGGACAGGCTGTCACGCAGCGGTTGCAGTCTCCACAATCATAGTCGACAGGCTGGTCAGGTTCAATGTCCAGATTGGTAATGAGCTCACCCAGAAACATATAAGAACCAAATTCCTTGGAGATGACCAAGCCGTTCTTGCCAATAAAGCCTATTCCTGCTCGCCGGGCTACAGCGGTGTCGACCAAGGCTCCTGTATCCACCATGCCTTTATATTCAAAGTCGGCAGTCAACTCCTCAATTCCCTTTGCAAGCCGATCTAGCTTGTCCTGTAGGACATAGTGGTAATCCAGTCCCCAGCTGTTGGGAGTGAATTTTCCTCGTTTGTAGGCTGTTTTTTGTGGCTGCTGCTTGAGCTTGTGGGGATAAGCGACTGCGATAGAGATGATGGTCTTGGCCGAGGCCAAACTCAGCTTGGGCTTGATTCGCTCCTCAATATTCTTGTGTTCAAATCCTGAATTTCGACCTTCTTCTACAGCCAAGCGTAGCGACTTCTCCAGATAGTCAAAGTCATCTGCTGTCGTGAAGCCAATTTTAGAAATGCCAATTTCTTTTGATAATTTGATAATTTCTTCTTTGATATTCATTGCTATTATTATATCGAAATTATGAGAATTATGCGAGAAACTACTTCGTGAAAACCATGATTATTTAGCAAATTTGAGTGCAGGAAGAGTTAGGCAGATAAGCGTGTAAATTGAGAAATGACAGCCTTTCGAGCCAATTGCCAAATGGATTATTTCTTGAAAGATATGTGGAAACATGCTATAATGAGAGGAAACATTTATAAACAGAACATAGCGAGTAAGGAATAAAATGGCTAATATTTTAAAAAAAATCATCGAAAATGATAAAGGTGAAATAAGAAAATTAGAAAAGATGGCGGACAAGGTCATGTCCTATGAGGACGAAATGGCAGCCTTGACCGATGAAGAATTGCAAGCAAAAACGGTTGAATTTAAGGAACGTTATGCTAATGGTGAAACTTTAGATCAACTTTTGTTTGAAGCATTTGCAGTTGTCCGCGAAGGAGCGAAGCGTGTCTTAGGTCTTTTCCCATATAAGGTTCAGATTATGGGGGGGATTGTCCTTCACCATGGTGATGTGCCAGAAATGCGTACGGGGGAAGGGAAAACCCTGACAGCGACTATGCCTGTTTACCTGAATGCCTTATCTGGTCAAGGAGTTCACGTTGTTACAGTCAATGAATACTTGTCCGAGCGTGATGCGACTGAAATGGGTGAACTTTATTCTTGGTTGGGACTTTCTGTTGGTATCAACCTAGCATCTAAGTCACCAATGGAAAAAAGAGAAGCTTATTCTTGTGATATCACCTACTCAACCAACTCTGAAATTGGTTTTGACTACCTGCGCGATAACATGGTGGTTCGGGCTGAAAATATGGTACAGCGTCCGCTTAACTATGCCTTGGTTGACGAGGTGGATTCTATCTTGATTGACGAAGCGCGTACGCCATTGATCGTGTCAGGACCGACAGCTTCTGATACGAATCAGCTTTATTACAGAGCGGATAGCTTTGTGAAAACACTTCAAAAAGATGACTATATCATTGATATCCCATCTAAGACGATTGGTTTGTCAGATTCTGGTATTGACAAGGCTGAAAGTTACTTTAACTTAGAAAATCTATACGACCTTGAGAATGTTGCTTTGACTCACTTTATCGACAATGCCTTGCGTGCTAACTATATTATGACCTTAGATGTGGATTATGTCGTGAGCGAAAAGCAGGAAATCCTCATCGTTGACCAATTTACTGGACGTACAATGGAAGGTCGTCGTTTCTCTGATGGACTCCACCAAGCGATTGAAGCAAAAGAAGCTGTGCCTATCCAAGAAGAATCGAAAACATCTGCTTCGATTACTTACCAGAACCTTTTCCGTATGTATAAAAAACTATCAGGGATGACAGGGACTGGTAAAACAGAAGAAGAAGAATTCCGTGAAATTTATAATATTCGCGTAATTCCAATTCCAACGAACCGTCCGGTCCAACGTATTGACCATCCAGATTTGCTGTATCCTAGCTTGGAAGCGAAGTTTAAAGCAGTCGTGGAAGACGTCAAGGAACGCTACAAAACAGGTCAACCTGTCTTGGTCGGTACAGTATCGGTTGACACGAGTGACTATCTTTCTCAAAAATTAGTGGCTGCAGGAATTCCTCATGAAGTTCTGAATGCTAAAAACCACTATAAAGAGGCACAGATTATCATGAATGCTGGTCAACGTGGTGCTATTACCATCGCGACCAACATGGCTGGACGTGGTACCGATATTAAGCTAGGTGAAGGTGTGCGTGAACTGGGCGGACTTTGTGTGATCGGTACAGAGCGCCATGAAAGCCGCCGGATTGATAACCAGCTTCGTGGACGTTCAGGTCGTCAAGGGGATCCAGGTGAATCACAATTCTACCTATCTCTCGAAGATGATCTGATGAAACGTTTCGGTTCAGAGCGTATTAAGGCCTTGCTTGACCGGATGAATCTTAGCGAAGAAGAGTCTGTCATCAAGTCTCGGATGCTAACGCGTCAGGTGGAAGCAGCCCAAAAACGGGTTGAAGGAAATAACTACGATACTCGGAAGCAAGTCCTCCAATATGACGATGTCATGCGCGAACAACGTGAAATCATCTATTCTCAACGCTATGATGTCATCACAGCAGATCGTGATTTGGCTCCAGAAATCCATGCTATGATCCGTCGTACCATTAATCGGATTGTGGATGGAAGCAGTCATTCAGATCATGATGAAAAGATAGAAGCGATTCTGAATTTTGCTAAATATAACCTTGTAGCAGAGGATTCTATCTCAGCTGATGATTTAGAAGGTAAATCAAATCAAGAGATTAAAGATTACTTGATGGAGCGAGCTTCTGAAGTTTATGCCAATCAGGTTTCTAAACTTCGTGATGAAGAAGCAGTTCAAGAGTTCCAAAAAGTGCTGATCCTACGTGTTGTAGATAATAAATGGACAGATCATATCGACGCCTTGGATCAATTGCGTCAGGCTGTGGGGCTTCGTGGCTATGCTCAGAACAACCCAGTTGTTGAATATCAGGCAGAAGGTTTCCGGATGTTTAATGATATGATCGGCTCTATCGAGTTTGATGTGACTCGTCTCATGATGAAAGCACAGATCCATGAGCAAGAACGTCCACGTACAGAGCACAGTATCAGCACGACAGCTACTCGAAACATTGCTGCCCAAAATCCAAATCTTCCAAAAAATGTTGATTTATCCTCTGTAAAAAGAAATGATTTATGTCCATGTGGTTCAGGTAAGAAATTTAAAAACTGTCATGGCCGCAAGAAGTAGTTTATAAGGAGAGAAGATGACCTTTAAAGCAACTAGTCAACCAATCAATGTAGCAGAAGTGCGTCAGCTTGCTAAGCTAGAAGGTTCTATTCTAGCTCATAAGCAAGAGCGAGATCGCCAACTAGAAGCCATTATCCGTGGTGAGGATGATCGCATCCTTTTGGTTATCGGTCCTTGCTCCTCAGACAATGAAGAAGCTGTCTTGGAATACGCTAAGCGTTTGGCAGCTCTTCAGGAAAAAGTCAAAGATCGGATCTTTATGGTGATGCGGGTTTATACAGCCAAGCCACGGACCAATGGTGATGGCTACAAGGGCTTGATTCACCAGCCTAATGCGACAGCGGCACCTAGCCTAATCAACGGGATTAAGGCGGTTCGCAATCTGCATTATCGCGTGATTTCAGAAACTGGAATGACGACGGCTGACGAGATGCTTTATCCAGAAAATCTTCCCCTAGTAGATGATTTGATTTCTTATATGGCGATCGGTGCTCGTTCTGTTGAAGATCAGCAGCACCGGTTTGTAGCCAGTGGAGCGGATTTCCCTACTGGTTTGAAAAATCCAACATCTGGAAATCTAAATGTCATGTTTAATGGCATTTATGCGGCTCAGAACAAACAGAGCTTCCTCTTTGCCAATCGGGAAGTAGAGACGAGTGGAAATCCTTTGGCTCATGCGATTCTGCGCGGTGCCATCAATGAATATGGGAAGAACATTCCGAACTACTATTATGATAATCTGCTGGACACAATCGCCCAGTATGAAGCAATGGGATTAGAAAATCCATTTATCATCATCGATACCAACCATGACAACTCTGGCAAGCAGTATTTGGAGCAAGTCCGTATTGTTCGTCAGACTTTGATCAATCGCGACTGGAATGATAAAATCAAGAAGGTTGTTCGTGGCTTTATGATTGAATCTTACTTGGAAGATGGCCGACAAAATGAACCAGAAGTCTTTGGCAAGTCTATCACAGATCCATGCCTAGGCTGGGACAAGACGGTCGAACTCGTCCATGAGATATACGACACACTAGGTAAATAATATGGCATTTATAGAAAAAGGTCAGGAAATTGATATCGAGCAGATCAAGTCTGCAACGATTTTGTCAGACCAAGCTCTGAAAAAGAAACATCAGCGTGATCAGGAATTGGCCGCCATCATCAAGGGAGAAGATCAACGCTTGCTCTTGGTTATTGGCCCCTGCTCATCTGACAATGAAGAGGCGGTGCTGGAGTATGCTCGCCGGTTGGCTGACCTCCAGCAGAAAGTGGTAGATAAGATTTTTATCGTCATGCGAGTCTATACTGCCAAGCCACGGACCAATGGGGACGGCTATAAAGGGCTCGTTCACCAACCAGATACTTCAAAAAGTCCAAGTTTGATCAATGGGCTAAAGGCAGTGCGCCAGTTGCATTACCGAGTTATTACTGAGACAGGCTTGACCACTGCTGATGAAATGCTCTATCCTTCTAATCTAGTGCTGGTAGATGATTTGGTCAGTTACCATGCCGTAGGTGCTCGTTCGGTTGAGGACCAAGAACATCGCTTTGTAGCGTCTGGCATTGACGCTCCGGTTGGTATGAAAAATCCAACATCTGGCAATCTTGGAGTCATGTTTAATGCCGTCTATGCTGCTCAGAATAAGCAAATCTTCCTTTATCATGGTCAGGAAGTAGAAACGTTAGGAAATCCTCTTGCGCATGTGATTTTGCGTGGTGCGTTAGATGAGTACGGTAAGAACAAGCCTAACTTCTATTACGAAAATCTTCTGGATGTGATTAAACGCTATGAAGAAATGAAACTAACCAATCCTTTTATCCTGATTGATACCAATCATGATAATTCTGGCAAGCAGTATCTGGAGCAGATCCGGATTATCCGTCAGATTCTGATCAACTGTGCTTGGAATGAGCAGATCAAGAAGGCAGTGCGTGGTTTCATGATTGAATCCTATTTGGAGGATGGCCGCCAGAATGAACCAGAAGTCTTTGGTAAGTCCATTACCGATCCTTGCTTGGGCTGGGATAAGACAGAAGAACTCGTTCAGGAAATCTATGAGACCTTAGAAAAAGAAGCTTAAATAGAAAGGATTAGGAGGCTTTGGTAGAAGTCTACTAATGAATATAGGCAAGCTCATACTCTACGAAAATCTAATTTTGATGATGTTAAACCTCTTTGATGCATTTCAGTGTCATTCTCATCGGTTTGCCTTGTCGAAATTAGATTTTCTTTCAATCTCCTTGGGAGAAGGGTCTTGCTTTGTATTCCTAATAGAAGTATGATAAGAGGACATGGAATAGATATAGAAGAGATTTCCAGCATTGGTCGGGCCTACGAGAAGAATGAGCGCTTTGCTGAGAAAATCTTGACAGCTCAGGAGTTGGCTCGGTTTAGTTCCTTAAAGGGCAAGCGCAAGCTGGAATATTTGGCAGGACGCTGGTCAGCTAAAGAAGCCTTTGCCAAGGCTTGGGGAACCGGTATTGGCCCTGTGACTTTTCAAGATTTGGAAATTTTAAATGATGATAAGGGGGCGCCTTATTTTAGCAAGTCCCCCTTTGCTGGTTCGGTATGGCTATCAATCAGCCATGCCGGAAATCTGGTGACCGCCAGTGTGATTTTGGAGGAAGACAATGAAAGCTAGTCTACATAGACCCACTAAAGCAGTCATAGACCTGTCTGCTATTGCATTTAATGTTGAGCAAATTGCGGCTCATATTCCCCAGTCGGTCCAGAAGTGGGCAGTAGTCAAAGCAAATGCTTATGGACATGGCGCGGTTCCTGTCTCTCAGCATATCCAGCCACTGGTAGACGGTTTTTGTGTGTCCAATATTGACGAAGCCCTCGAACTACGAGAAGCTGGCATTGATAAATCCATTCTTATTTTGGGTGTTTCTTCATTGGAGGCTGTGCTTTTAGCGATCCAGCAGCAGATTACCCTGACGGTGGCTAGCCTATCTTGGCTGGAGGAGCTCTTGAGCCAGCAAGCTGATCTGACAGGCTTGACAGTCCATATCAAGATTGATTCAGGCATGGGACGTATTGGCTTCCGTGATAGTCAAGAAGCCCAGCAAGCAATTAGTCGTCTGCAAGCAGCAGGAGCTGTGGTAGAAGGAATTTTCACTCATTTTGCAACAGCTGACGAATTAGATACAAGTCATTTTGTAGCCCAATTAAATCGCTTCAAAGAGATTTTGAGTGAGTTAGCTTTCTTGCCGCCAGTTGTGCATGCTAGTAACTCTGCCACAACTCTCTGGCACAGTGATACGATTATGAATGCTGTTCGGCTGGGCGATATTATTTACGGGCTGAATCCTAGCGGACGAGTGCTGGACTTGCCTTATGAGGTCAAACCAGCTCTGAGCTTAGAATCTGCTCTGGTTCACGTCAAAGAAATTCAAGCGGGCGCCCATGTCGGCTATGGGGCGACCTATACCAGTGGTAGTCAGCAAATCATTGGAACCATTCCTCTGGGTTATGCTGATGGCTGGACCCGCGACATGCAGGGCTTTGATATCTTGATCGATGGTCAGCGCTGTCCTATTGTCGGCCGAGTTTCCATGGACCAGATTACAGTACGCTTGCCTCGAGTCTACCCTTTGGGAACGCAGGTTGTCTTGATTGGTCAGAGTGGCGCCGAGCTTATCACAGCAACGGATGTGGCAGAAAAGCGTGGTACGATCAATTATGAAGTGGTCTGCTTAATCAGCGACAGGGTACCGAGAGAGTATAAAAAGTAAAAGATAATCAAGAAGAAGGAAAGGAGACGGGATGAATCTGCATCAGGCTTTGACGGCCCTGCCAGGAGTGGGGCCAAAATCGGCTGAAAAATTTAAAAAACTAGGTCTCGAGAGCCTGCAGGATCTTCTGCTCTATTTTCCTTTCCGCTATGAAGATTTTAAGAGCAAGAATGTCCTCGACTTAGAGGATGGGGAAAAGGCAGTCATTTCTGGGATCGTCGCGACTCCAGCTAATGTCCAGTACTATGGCTACAAGCGCAATCGCCTGCGTTTCACGATCAAGCAAGGAGAAGTCGCAATTGCAGTCAACTTTTTCAACCAGCCGTATCTGGCAGATAAGATCGAACTGGGAGCGACGGTGGCTATTTTTGGTAAATGGGATAAAGCCAAGGCTAGTCTGACGGGGATGAAGGTGTTAGCTCAGGTCGAAGACGACTTGCAGCCAGTTTATCGAGTTGCCCAAGGGATTAGTCAGGCCAGTCTAGTCAAGCTGATTAAGGCGGCCTTTGACCAAGGTTTGGATCAGTTGTTAGAGGAAAATCTTCCTCCTGTCCTTCTGGAGCGCTATCAGCTTTTGGGGCGCACTCAAGCTGTGCGTGCTATGCACTTTCCTAAGGATTTGGCAGAATACAAGCAGGCCCTGCGTCGGGTCAAGTTTGAAGAACTTTTTTATTTTCAGATGCAGCTGCAGGTTCTGAAGCATGAGACCAAGGATGTCAGTCAGGGACTCGCTATCCCTTGGCAGGAAAAAATGCTGGATAAAAAGAAGGATGCATTGCCATTTTCTTTGACGGAAGCTCAGGAGCGGAGTCTGGAAGAAATTCTCAGTGATTTGCAATCGCCTGCCCATATGAACCGTCTTCTGCAAGGAGATGTTGGTAGTGGTAAGACCGTTGTGGCTGGTTTAGCCATGTATGCCTCTTATACGGCGGGCTATCAGTCGGCTTTGATGGTTCCGACAGAAATTTTGGCTGAGCAGCATCTGGACAGCCTGGCTCAGCTCTTTCCTGAGCTGAATTTGGCCCTCCTAACTGGTGGTATGAAAGCTGCTGAACGCAGAGAGACTTTAGCTGCCATAGAGTCGGGGCAAGTAGATATGGTGGTCGGCACCCATGCCTTGATTCAGGAAGGGGTCGTCTATCATCGACTGGGCCTGGTCATTATTGATGAGCAGCATCGTTTTGGGGTGGACCAGCGTCGAATTTTGCGGGAAAAGGGAAATAATCCAGACGTCCTCATGATGACAGCCACGCCTATTCCTCGAACTTTGGCCATAACCGCTTTTGGAGATATGGATGTCTCTATCATCGACCAGATGCCGGCTGGTCGCAAGCCTATTATCACTCGCTGGGTCAAGCATGAGCAGTTGGAAGTGGTCTTGGACTGGATGAAAAAAGAGCTGGCCAAGGGTGCCCAAGTCTACTTCATCTCTCCCTTGATTGAGGAATCCGAGGCCTTGGACTTAAAAAACGCGATTGCTCTAGAGGAAGAACTCAAGGCCTACTTTGCCAATCAGGCTCAAGTGGCCCTCCTTCACGGCCGCATGAAAAATGACGAAAAAGAAGCCATTATGCAGGACTTCAAGGACGGGAAAACGGATATTCTAGTGTCGACTACAGTCATTGAAGTCGGCGTCAATGTTCCGAATGCGACCATCATGGTTATCATGGATGCTGACCGCTTCGGACTCAGCCAGCTTCATCAGCTGCGGGGACGAGTGGGTCGAGGAAATAAGCAGTCTTATGCTGTGCTGGTTGCCAATCCCAAGACAGAGTCTGGCAAGAAACGTATGAAAATCATGACCGAGACAACAGATGGCTTTGTTCTGGCTGAGGAAGACCTCAAGATGCGTGGCTCTGGTGAAATTTTTGGGACCCGTCAGTCTGGTATCCCAGAGTTTCAGGTGGCGGACATCGTGGAGGACTATCCCATTTTGGAAGAAGCGCGCAAGGTCGCCAGCCAAATCGTCGCCAATCCTAGCTGGCGGCAGGATGCCAATTGGCACCTAGTATCCCTGCATCTTGAAAAACGCGATTATCTGGACTAGCGAGATAACATTCGATTAGATTTTGCCTTATACGTTTAAGCTTTCTGCAAGAAAATTCTAAGCCTTCCTTAAGCTTTGAGGCCTATAATAAAAGCATCAAAAGAAACGAGGTGGAAAAAATGAAAGTAGCAGTTAAAGTAACCTATAAAAAAGAATTTAAACAGATGCGCCGCGTGAACAAGACTTATGGAATCTAATATTCCAAGTGAAAGATAAAAGAAGGTACCTCCAGAAGAAATTCTGGAGGTATTTTGCTATTGAATCAAGGCTTTCTTGCAATTTATGTTATAATATATAATAACTATGATAAAAGGAGTTCAATTATGTTTCCAGATGACAGTTTGACTTTACATACAGACTTATATCAAATCAATATGATGCAGGTTTATTTCAACGAAGGTATCCATAATAAACGTGCTGTTTTTGAAGTTTATTTTCGCAAGAATCCTTTTAATAATGGCTATGCCGTTTTTGCGGGCTTAGAGAGGATTGTGGCTTACCTGAATGATTTGACATTCAGTCAGACAGATTTGGACTATTTAGCGTCCTTGGGCTATAACGGAGCTTTCTTAGAGTATTTACGTGATTTCAAGATGCAGCTGACCGTGCGTTCTGCTAAAGAAGGAGATTTGGTTTTTGCCAATGAACCGATTGTTCAGGTCGAAGGGCCACTGGCTCAATGTCAGTTGGTAGAAACAGCTATTTTAAATATCGTGAATTTCCAAACCTTGATTGCGACCAAGGCAGCTCGCATCCGCTCTGTGATCGAAGATGAGCCGTTGATGGAGTTTGGTACCCGTCGTGCTCAGGAAATGGATGCGGCTATTTGGGGTACGCGGGCGGCTGTTATCGGCGGGGCCAATGGCACCAGCAATGTTCGGGCAGGTAAGCTCTTTGATATTCCCGTTCTGGGAACGCATGCCCATGCACTTGTGCAGGTTTATGGCAATGATTACGAGGCTTTCAAAGCTTATGCAAGCACTCATCGGGACTGTGTATTCTTGGTAGACACCTACGATACCCTTCGGATCGGGGTTCCTACGGCCATCCGTGTAGCGCGTGAATTTGGGGATAAAATCAATTTCTTGGGCGTGCGGATCGATTCTGGAGATTTGGCCTATATTTCTAAAAAAGTTCGCCAGCAGTTAGATGAAGCGGGCTTCCCAAATGCTAAAATTTACGCTTCCAATGATTTGGATGAGAATACCATCCTCAACTTAAAAATGCAAAAGGCTAAGATTGATGTCTGGGGCGTAGGAACCAAGCTCATTACCGCCTACGATCAGCCAGCTCTGGGTGCCGTTTACAAAATTGTAGCGATTGAAGATGAGAATGGGCACTTGCGCAACACCATCAAGCTATCCAACAATGCTGAAAAGGTTTCGACTCCGGGCAAGAAGCAGGTTTGGCGGATTACCAGCCGTGAAAAAGGAAAGTCTGAGGGCGACTACATCACTTATGATGGTGTGGATGTCAATCATCAGGAAGAGCTCGAAATGTTCCATCCGACTTATACTTATATCAATAAAACAGTCAAGAATTTTGATGCAGTGCCACTCTTGGTAGATATTTATAAAGAAGGTCAGCTTGTATACGAGTTGCCGAGTCTGTCTGAAATTCAGGACTATGCCCGCCAAGAATTTGACAAACTCTGGGACGAATACAAGCGGGTCCTCAATCCACAAGATTATCCGGTCGATTTGGCGCGTGATATTTGGCAGGACAAGATGGACTTGATTGACCAGATGCGCAAGAAAGCCTACCAGACAGGAGCAGAAAAATGAGTCTACAAGAAGAAATCATCCGCCAATTAGGTGTCAAGCCCGTCATTGACCCAGAGGAAGAAATCCGCAAGTCGGTAGACTTTCTCAAGGCCTATCTGAGAAAACATCCTTTTTTAAAAAGCTATGTTCTGGGAATTTCTGGTGGTCAGGACTCAACCTTGGCTGGTCGCTTGGCTCAGCTGGCTGTAGAAGAAATGCGGGCAGAGACTGGAGATGATAGCTATCGCTTTATCGCTGTCCGCCTGCCTTACGGCGTTCAGGCGGATGAAGACGATGCCCAAAAGGCTCTGGCTTTCATCCAGCCTGATATCAGTCTGACAGTCAATATCAAGGAATCCGCTGATGCCATGACAGCTGCCGTAGAGGCAACAGGTACCAAAGTCTCTGACTTTAACAAAGGCAATATCAAGGCCCGCAGCCGTATGATTGCCCAGTATGCTTTGGCTGGTTCATATAGTGGAGCTGTCATTGGGACCGACCACGCAGCAGAAAATGTCACGGCCTTTTTCACCAAGTTCGGAGATGGCGGAGCAGATATCTTACCACTTTACCGTCTCAACAAGCGGCAAGGCAAGCAGCTTTTAGCTGCCTTAGGAGCGGATCCGGCTCTCTATGAAAAGGTGCCGACGGCTGATTTGGAAGAAGAAAAACCGGGGATTGCCGATGAAGTCGCTCTGGGTGTGACCTATAGTGAAATTGACGATTATCTCGAAGGCAAGTCTGTTTCAGTTCAAGCCCAAGAAACGATCGAGTCTTGGTGGCATAAAGGTCAGCACAAACGGCATTTGCCGATTACGATTTTTGATGAATTTTGGAAGTGAAAATCTCGGTCGAAACTTTTTAGTCTGAGCCAAGAAACGAGAAAGCAATGAAAAAGTTAGGCTTGCCTAACTTTTTTACTTGCGCTCTTTTTTTAAAGTTCTATAATAGAGGTATAATGACAAGGAGGATTCTATGAATTCATTAAAACAAGATTTTACAGATAAGTTGTACGCTGCTTATGAGGCTAACCCCAAGTATGCAGCGATGGAAAATGCTATTAGCCACAATGGGCTCTTGACTTCTTTGGAAAAACGGACTGCTGCTGTAGAAAATGCACCTGTTTTCTCACTGGATCTCACCAAAGACAAGGTCAGTGACCAAAAAGCATCTGGCCGTTGCTGGATGTTTGCAGCCCTCAATACTTTCCGCCACAAGATGATTGCGGGCTTCCAGCTTGAGGACTTTGAACTGTCTCAGGCTCATGCCTTCTTTTGGGATAAGTATGAAAAGTCCAACTGGTTCTTGGAGCAGGTTTTGGCAACGGCTGACCAAGAATTGACTAGCCGCAAGGTCAAGTTCCTCTTAGATACGCCTCAGCAGGATGGCGGTCAGTGGGATATGGTCGTGGCGCTTTTTGAGAAATACGGCGTCGTGCCTAAGTCAGTCTATCCAGAGTCAATTTCTTCCAGCAATAGCCGTGAGCTTAACCAGTTGCTCAATAAACTCTTGCGCCAGGATGCGCAAATCTTGCGTGAATTGGCCCTAAATGGTGCGGATGAGGCTACGCTACAAGCTAAGAAAGAAGCTTTGCTACAGGAAATTTTTAATTTCTTAGCGATGTCGTTGGGCTTACCTCCTCGGAAATTTGACTTTGCATATCGAGATAAGGACGGCAACTACCATAGGGAAGCTGATTTGACTCCGCAGGCCTTTTACCAAAAATATGTAGACCTCAAGCTGGATGACTATGTGTCAATTATCAATGCGCCAACAGCCGATAAACCTTATGGCAAATCTTACACAGTCGAGATGTTGGGCAACGTAGTCGGTAGTAAACCTGTTCGCTATTTGAATGTAGAAATGAAACGTCTCAAGGAATTGGCAATCGCTCAGATGCAGGCTGGTGAAACCGTTTGGTTTGGCTCTGATGTGGGTCAGTCCAGCAATCGCAAGGCAGGAATCATGGAAGCAGGTATGCATGATTTAACCTCTAGCATGGATATCCAGTTGACCCAAGATAAGGCAGGCCGTCTTGATTACAGCGAGAGCCTTATGACCCATGCTATGGTATTGGCTGGAGTAGACTTGGATGAAAAGGGCCAAGCTAAAAAATGGAAGGTAGAAAATTCTTGGGGTGAAAAGGTTGGAGATAAGGGCTACTTTGTCGCCAGCGACGCTTGGATGGATGAGTACACTTACCAAATCGTAGTCAGAAAAGAATTCTTGACTCCAGAAGAGTTGGCAGCCTACAATGCTGATCCAATTGTCCTAGCACCGTGGGATCCAATGGGAGCTCTTGCTAATGGCGAAATGATTTGATAGGATGAGCAATTGCAGAAAGCTATTGATTTATTTAAACATAAAAAAGCTTGGATTTTAAAATCCAAGCTTTTTTGGTTTATCGATGTTCAGCTCCTTGGTTAGAACTAGTTGAGCTGCTGGTTGTTCCAGAACTTGTTGAACTTGTTTGGGAACTAGAGTTGGTACTACTATGTTCTTCGCTAGATTCACTCGTACTTTGGCTTGAAGACTCTGAGCTTGACTCAGAAGTGGAGCTTGAAGATGATTGGCTATAAGCGCGGCTGTAAGTTGAAGTACCATTGAGATAGAGATAGGATCCGCTACGGAAAAGTCCGCTTGGTGGGGTCCAGTCTTCATTGCTATAGCCTGTCAGATAGAGCATCATAGAGCGGTAAACATCGGTTGCCACCTTAACTCCATCATCTAAAACAGGAGTGAGGCGATTTGAGTAACCGGTCCAAACAGCCATAGAGTATTGTGGAGTGTAGCCAACAAATAGCTCGTCTGGTGTGACAATGCTAGAACTGTAGTAAGGTTTTGTCAACTTCTCTAGCTCATCATCTGCATAGTTGGAAGTACCAGTTTTACCTGCTTGATAAACTCCTGGGATTGCAGCATTGGTACCAGTTCCAGACTGAAGAACGGTCTTCATCATGTCTGTCATCATGTAGGCTGTCGTTTCTTTCATAGCTTTTGATCCGCCATTTGAAAAGACTTTTTCTGTACCGTCGCTAAAGACAACTCGGTTGACGTATTGTGGTTTGTAATATGTTCCGCCATTAGCAAAGGCAGCGTAGGCAGCAGCCATTTTTTCGCTACTTGCTCCGTATTGGTTACCAGATTCGCTTGTATTACTTGAAATCGCATTAGAATAATGCATTTCAGGGTAATTAATACCAAGGCCATTGAGGAACTTCAATGAATTATCTAATCCGACTGCTTCCAGCGATTTGACGGCTGGTACGTTACGGGATTCTTGGATAGCATATTGGATAGTAATCCAGCCATAATAGCGTTTATCCCAGTTATAGACAGGGGTGGATGTTCCAGGGAAATAGTAAGGAGCATCTTGGATTGAGGCAGCGGTGGAAGTGAAAACGTTATATTCCAAGGCTGGGGCATAATCAGTGATTGGTTTCATGGTAGAACCCCAGTCGCGATTTGTTTCGACTGCTTGGTTGGTACCAAAAGAAACGTTGGAAGACTGATGGCGAGCACCCAGTTGGGCAATGACTTTCCCGTTGGTAACATCCATAACGGTTGAAGCCACTTGCAGTTCATCATCTGGATAAGCAACATATTCTTCCGTGTTGTAAATATCCCATAATTTTTTCTGGGCTTCGGTATTAACGTTAGTATAAACTTCCATACCAGTCGTAAGGACATTGTAGCCAGTTTCTTCTTCGACTTGCTCAATAACTTCTTTTAGGTAGTTATCCATATAGGCAGGATAGCTAGCTGAATTTTTCAAGCTCTGTAAGCCGTCGGTCACTGGTGTATTGATAGCTTGTTCGTATTGTTCTGGTGAGATGTACTTGAGTTCATACATTTCAGATAGTACGAGATTCCGACGCTGAGTGGCAGCTTCTGGATTTGTGTAAGGGTCATATTGGTTAGGAGCCTGAGGCATTCCTGCAAGCAGGGCAATCTGAGGAAGGGTCAAATCTTTCAAATCTTTGCCATAGTAACTTTGAGAAGCTGTTTGCATCCCGTAATTTCCATTGGACATATAGACTTTATTGACATAGTAGGTCAGGATTTCTTGTTTGGTAGCCTTTCGCTCAAGTTGAGTTGCCAGCCATGCTTCTTGGATTTTCCGAGAAAGGGTAGCATCCGCTGAGGAAGTGGAGAAATAAGTCAACTTGATCAACTGCTGGGTTAAGGTAGATCCCCCTTGACGTCCGCCTCCTTTCAGGTTGCTTAGGAAGGCTCCTCCTATCCGAATGAAATCAACCCCACGGTGATTAAAGAAGCGGTGGTCCTCAATCGCAACGATAGCATCTACTAGCTGTGTAGGGATCTGGTCTGTTGACGCATTGACACGCTTTTCAGAACCGAGGTCCGCAATCAGATTGTTATCGCTATCGTAAATCTTACTTGAAGTAGTTGCGACAAGGTCCTTCTCAGAAAGGGTAGGAGACTTGGCGACATAGTATGTGAAGACAAGAACGCCAGTCACAACTCCAATGATAAAGAGAGATAAGAGGGCAGTTGCAAGATATTTTAAGGCCTGCAAAAGGGTTTGTTTATTCATTTGAGATACCACCTAGTAGTTTTTGTTCGATAATTTCAAGGTAAGGGATGCTTGGAAATTGCTTTGTTTCGATTAAAAATCCATGTTCTTTAATGTAAGATAAAGGGAGAGATTTTCCGCCTTTATCCATCTTATAAAATGTAATCAAATAAGATGCTGGAAGTAGATAGGTCTCCCGCAAGCTGGAGAAATGAAGTAAGACAAAGCAAATTCCTTTTTGCTGAAGGACAGCTTCCATATGTTCAATCTGGTGTAGATGGAAATTCTTTAGAGGCATGGCTGTTTTTTGCCGTGTTTCCTTGGCTTCAAAATCAATATAATGTCCCTTAAAGACGCCAGAATAATCGGTCGTGGATGCCTGTCGGAAGTAGGCCTCCACAATCTTTGCGCGACTGCGTTGGGGATAGTCCACTTTGACAATCTGAATGGGTGTCGGTTTTTTATGAATGACAGCGAGTCCCCTACTTAAGTAGTAGTTGTTAGATTCGTTGATCATCTTCTCAAAAGACATCCCGCGATTGGCAAAGTTAACAGCCGTCTTTGAACCTGGATAGGCTAGTTTACTTTTTATCTTTAGCTTGTGAGGGTAGTTGACCATAAAACTCCTTATTGGTACAATAACATCACTCTATTATATCATAAAAATATTTTTTGAGGGAGAATAAATGACAAGTCTATTAATTGTAGGTTATAAGGCTTTTGAACTTGGCATTATGAATGAAAAAGACATACGCATCAAGATCATCAAAGAAGCAGTCAGACGGGATTTACAGCGCCTGCTGGATGAAGGATTGGAGTGGCTCATCTTTACGGGAAATCTAGGTTTTGAAGCTTGGGTTTTGGAAGTTGCTCAGGAATTGAGAGAAGACTATAATTTCAAGATTGCTACGATTTTTCTTTTTGAGGATCAGGGAAAAAATTGGAACGAAGGAAATCAGGCTAAACTAGCGGATTTTAAACAAGTAGATTTTGTCAAATATGCTTATCCTAGCTATCAAAATCCGAGTCAATTTCGCGAGTACAACCAATTTTTGATTCAGAATACAGATGGAGCTTACCTGTTTTACGATGAGGAAAATGAGACCAATCTTAAGTATCTTTACAGGGAGATGAAGAATCAAGAACAGTATTTTATCAAAAAATTAACATTTGATGATCTGAATGAGGTTGCAGAAATTTTTTCGGAAAAGTAGGGTATAAATCTTGCTTTTTATAGGTGATTTCGTATATAATTGGATATGATAAACTAGATTGGAGTGAGAGCATGGCGAGTATTATTTATACAGCAAAAGATATTTTTGATCAAGACTTTAAGCGTGAAGTGCGAGGATATAGCAAGGCTGAAGTGGATGAGTTTTTGGATGATGTGATTAAGGATTATGAAACTTATGCAGCTTTGGTAAAGGAGTTGCGTGAGGAGATTGCCCTTCTGAAGGAACAAGTATCGAATCAAGAAACTCCTACTCCTTCCGCGCCTAGTCAGCCAGCTCAACCAACGATTGAGATGCCACAGATGGGAACAGCGACAAACTTCGATATTTTGAAACGCTTAAGCCGTTTGGAAAAAGAAGTTTTTGGCAAACAGATTCTGGACAACGAGGAGCAATAATGTTGCAGAGTGCAATTTTTGGATAATCGCGTGAAGATTTGATATTTTCATGAGGAAAGTCCATGCTAGCACCGGCTGTGATGCTGGTAGTGTTTGTGCTAGGCGAAACAATAAGCCTAGGGACGGAGTAATCCGTTACGGCGACTGAAAAGGCTAAGTCTTTAGATAGGTCTGAATAGGTCTGAAAGTGCCACAGTGACGTAGTTCTTCTGGAAACAGAAGAAGTGGAACGCGGTAAACCCCTCAAGCTAGCAACCCAAACTTTGGTCGGGGCACGGAATGCGTGGAAACGAACATAGCATTCTGACTGGAAACAGTAGACAGATGATTATCGAAGGAGATGGTACCTAGTCATTTCTGGAACAAAACATGGCTTATAGAAAATTGCACATAGGTTAGCTAGCGTATGCTAGCTTTTTGATTAAGGTATAGACTCCCTTTGACAGAAGTGAGCTGAAGGGATAAAATGAGGAAAGCAAGTTTTTTCTCAAAATGAGGAGCCAAGCAAGAACATTCTGCTTTCTAGCTGAGGCCAGCTTTTAGAGTATAGCCAATCAGAAATTGATAGAGTAAGAAAGAATGAAAGAAAGATTTAATTTAATTGCTACTGCAGCAGCAGGTCTGGAAGCTGTGGTAGGCCGCGAGGTTCGGGATTTGGGTCTAGATTGTCAGGTTGAAAATGGCCGTGTTCGCTTTAGTGGAGACATGGCTACCATCATTCAAACCAATCTATGGCTGCGCTCGGCAGATCGGATCAAGATTGTTGTGGGAACATTTCCAGCCAAAACATTTGAAGAGCTTTTTCAAGGTGTCTTTGCCTTGGACTGGGAAAATTATCTGCCCTTAGGTGCCAAATTTCCCATTTCTAAAGCTAAGTGTGTCAAGTCAAAACTGCATAACGAGCCCAGCGTTCAAGCCATTTCAAAAAAAGCAGTTGTAAAAAAACTGCAAAAGCATTATGCTCGTCCAGAGGGGGTTCCCCTGCAGGAAAATGGAGCAGAGTTTAAGATTGAAGTTTCCATTTTGAAAGATTTAGTAACGGTCATGATTGATACCAGTGGTTCTAGCTTGTTCAAACGTGGCTATCGGACTGAGAAGGGCGGAGCACCAATCAAGGAAAATATGGCAGCTGCGATTTTACTTTTGTCAAACTGGTATCCGGACAAACCCTTGATTGACCCGACTTGTGGATCAGGAACCTTCTGTATCGAAGCGGCTATGATTGGGATGAAGATGGCGCCAGGTTTACACCGTTCCTTTGCTTTTGAAGACTGGAATTGGGTAGATAAGGACTTGGTACGTCGGCTTCGGGCAGAGGCCCTAGCTCAGATTGACCAAGATATTCAGCTGGATATTTCAGGTTCTGACTTGGATGCCCGTTTGGTAGAGATTGCCAAGAAAAATGCGGAAGAAGCGGGTGTTGCTGACCAGATTCAATTTAAGCAAATGCGTCTGCAAGACCTTCATACGGACAAGATCAATGGTGTCATTATTTCCAATCCGCCTTATGGTGAGCGTTTGTTGGACGATGATGCGGTGACCAAGCTCTATCAAGAAATGGGACAAACTTTTGCTCCTTTGAAGACCTGGAGTAAATTTATCTTGACCAGTGATGAGGCCTTTGAAGCCAAATATGGCAGTCAGGCGGATAAAAAGCGAAAACTTTACAATGGTACTTTAAAAGTTGATTTATATCAATACTTTGGCCAAAGGGTCAAAAGACAACTAGATTAGAAAGGAAATGCTGTGAGCAAAGAAGAAAAGATGCCAACAGAGCAAGAATCAAAGGAAACCGTTCTTGACTTAGAAGATGCGAAAGAAATGACGGTCGGTCAGGCTGCTCGGAAAAACGAGGAAGTCGAAGCTGGTGTGACTGAAGGAGATAATATCCTTGATAAATACATCAAGCAACACCGAGATGAAATCGAGGCTGGGAAATTTGAAACCCAAAAGCTGAGAATCATGGAAGAGCTGGCACAACAAAAAGAAGCTTTGATACAAGAAACTATCAAACAGCTTAAGAGTCAGTCTCAGGCGAAGGAAAATACTGCCAATGTGGCATCACCTTCGGCGCAGCCAGTGAAAGCAGAAACTGTAAACTCGGCAAACGTAGAGACTACAAAGGCTGCACAACCAGCGCTAACAGTTGCAGCTGAAGCACCAATCATCCCGGCAACAAAGCCGGTATCAAATCCAGTTCCAACAGTGTTTGAAGATGAGGACGAGCCTGAGACAAAGCCTTTCTACAAGAAGAAAGTCTTCCTATACTCGGCCTTAGGTCTTGTAGCACTTGCCGCTGGAACGACTTGGTATTTCCATCAAGGGTTGGGGAGTCACAAGTCGACAACTGGTTCCAGCTCGACTGTTTCTTCTAGCAAAAAGAAATCTGCAAGTTCCAGTGAATCTAGGAAAGAGGCTGCTAAAGAATTTGAAGACCTTTATGCTAGCTTCTTTACGGATAGTAGTCAGACAGCTATCAAAAATGACAAGTTTGGCGATTTGGATAAGCTGAAAGCTAAGTTAGATGTCTTAACTGGCAGCTCAGAATACACAGCTGCTAAGAAGAAGTATGATGATCTTGTTAAGCAAATTTCTGCTATCCAAAGTGTGAATTCGCAATTCAATACGGGTGCTATCGTTGATGGTGTCTTGAAGACGGATGCCCAAGTGAAAGAAAACGCTAATCTTCCAGATGTATCGACAGGTAATGGCAAGTTGGATGAGGTCTTGAAGGCGGCTATTGCTCAAGGACGCAGTCAACAGTTGCCAGCACCGGCGCCTAGTCCAACAGTGGAACCGTCAGCGCCATCAACAACACCAACAGTGCCAGCCGCACCATCAACGCAGCCAGCTGTTAATCCTGCGCCTAGTGATCCTAGTGGCATTAGAAATGCAGAAACTGGTATCGGACTGCCAAGTGCAGGAGTTAACCTCCAGCGCCACCTTAGCCGTGTACCTTACAATCAAGCAGCTATCGATGATGTGAACAACCCTGCTTGGACATTCAATCCAGGTGTTTTAGAAACGATCCTCAAGGTGTCTCGCGAGCGTGGCTATATCACAGGAGACCAGTTTATCCTTGAAAAAGTTAACATTGTCAAGGGGAATGGCTACTACAATCTCTATAAACCAGACGGTACATACCTATTTAGTATGAACTGTAAAACAGGCTACTTTGTAGGAAATGGAGCTGGGTATGCAGAAGATTTGGATTATTAATCATCTTTCTCGCTGATCTATTCAAAATATATAAAAAAGTTAGACGGATCTGAGCCAAGTATCTTGGGTCAGCCGTCTAGCTTTTTTGTATAAATAGTTACTTATTGTTAATTCCTATAATAATCTATAGTTTAAATCTCTAGGTTAATATAGATAGTTTAAAATAGCTTGATTTATCAAGCTTATTTTCAATAAAACAAGATTTCAATAGATTGAATTCTTGTCTTATTTCTGTTAGAATACTACTTGGAGCATTAGGACACCTAGCATAAAAATGTACAAAAGTGTCTATTGTTACTTTTAAACTATGGTATGCAATAAGCCAGCTTCTTTGCTAATGGTCATGAGATTAACAAAAACTGGCATGTTGGAAAAGGAAAGGAAAAGGATGTTTCGAAGTAAGAAATATAACAAAGATTTCGAGATTATTGACGAAAAGAAGCGGTATAAGCTCTATAAGTCTGGGAAAAATTGGGTAAAAGCTTCAAATTCTCAACTCGATCTTTTTCGTATCGGTGGAATGGGAGAAGTTGTCTCAAACAGCTTGTCAGATACTGAAGAGCTTGATCACGATCATCTGAGCCTCAATACTCTTGCAGGCCTAGGAGGGATATTAGCCGCTGGGGCAGCGGGGCTAATGGTGACTCAGGAGCAGTCTGTCTATGCAGATGAAACATCTGAATATACTGATAAAGCAGTTATCTCAGCTGAAGTCAAGGACAATGAAGAAGCAACAGAAGCAAGTACAAATTCGATCATTGCTCAAGCGCAAGCGGAAATGCGAAAAGCAAAAGCAGAACAAGCTCCTGAGTTGGCCTCTGTTTCAGTTAGTCAGTCAGTCAGTGATTCTGTCTCTACAAGTGAGTCAGTCTCTCTTAGTATCTCGACTAGCCAGTCTGTTAGTCAATCGCTCAGCCAATCAGTTTCCGCTAGTAACTCAACTTCTATCAGCCAGTCTGTATCTGCTAGCAATTCAGTCTTGACTAGCAAATCAGCGAGTACTGCGCCTGCTGCAAAAGTATCAGAGAGCAAAGGGCCCGCTAAGCTAGAAAGTGCTAACACTACAACTTCTCTAGAACAGGATAAAGTGCTAACTAGCGCATCAGTAGCTGATGCTTCTGTCTCAGCTTCTAATTCTGTCTCACTGGATATCAGAGTCAATGTTGCTGATAGCTTTGTCTCATCTGTTGCTGGACAAAGTGTAGCTAGTGCTACTTTAAGCAATAGCCAAGCTCTAGCAACCAGCAACAACTTAGCCGCTGGTGTGCTAGCGGATAAGAACCAGGCCCAAGGCAAGGACGAGCTTAAGCAAGCTGAGAAGAGTCAAACGGTAGATAAGACCGTAGCAACTTCACCAAAAGAGTCTGGTCGGTCAGGCTTCCGTAGTGCGGGCTACTCAGGATTCAGAGCTGTCAATAAAAATATTAGGGTTAATGTCAGTCAATCAACAAGTGGATCGAATGTTTCTGTAGTGTCAAGTTTGTCTGTTGAACAGAGCACATCGACGACAGCAATTGACCAGCAACCTTCTACTTCAAAAGAAGCAAAGAACCTTGAAATTGACTCAGCTGAATTAAAAATAACTGAAATTACTGGTAAGAATAGTGTTAGTGGAGTTCAATCAACTTCTGTCACAACTAGCTTAATTGAAGCTGCTGCGGTTGCAATAGCATCTTCAGAAGTCACTGCTAAACAACAAGAAGAAAACCGTAGGAAGTTGACCAATCTTTCAGCTGAAATAGGTGACTATCTAGCAAAAGCGGTTGATTTACCAAATACGGATTCAGCTCTTGCTAAGGCCAATGCTGCAGTAACAGAAATTGAAAAAGCCCTCGCTGATCCAACTAGTGATTTAACAACAGTAGTGCAAAAAGCTACTTCAGCGCGTAATTCGATTGTCAATGCTGTGTTGACGGCTAATTCTGGTGTGCGTGATCCACGAAATGGGACAGAAATTGCTAGAGGGACACACTCACGTGCAGCCTCTAATCCGCCTACGATTTCTATGCCATCTACTATCACAATTTATAATGATGAAACAGTTAATTTCCAGATAAGGCTGAATGATGATCAAGGGATGGATAAAATCACGGCTTCCCCATCCAATGCTATTATTACAGGTTTAAATGCACCGAACTATCCAGCTAGCAAGAAAAGGGGATTTGGAGATCTATATACCTATGATAGATCGGGAAGACAAACAGGTGCCCAAAGGTCATACACCATTGACATAACAGGGATGGTGGGTCGTGAAAACGGTACTTGGAAACCCTATAAACCAGGTACCTATGTTCTGGAGTACACAGTAACAGATATTCATCGCCTGACTGCGACAGCACGTACGAATTTCCATATCAAAGGCTTCAACGAACGCCACAACCCAGTTAGTGGGGATACCGTTATTGTTAAGAATCCCTCTTCTTTGACTGTAAGTGAACGCAATCAAGTACTTGAAAAATTTAAAGAAAAAAACCAGTCGCTTTTATCTGGTAGTGATTTTACGAAAGATGGCGTAACCGGAACGATTGAGGTAGCTGAAAATGGGAATATTACCATTACCTACCGTGATAATACTACAACTGTTATCCCAGCTAATGTGGATGCTATTCCAGTTCCAAGTGCGACGGTGACTCGTAACGGTCAAACTCTAACACCTGTAAACGGCAACTATATTGTGTACGCAGGAGATGATATTCAAATTAATTTCACTGCTACAGATAATAGCGGGCAATTATCAGAATTTAAGATTGTTTCAAATGAAGATGCAAATGGTTCAGCCCTTAAAAATAATTTCTTTGAAGATAATAAATATGGGACGGGAACTGTAGAGCATTTAACGGGGAATATCACAGCGACTACTGCTAGTCCAGCCCGTATTACTGTAAGAGCTCATTTGAATGATAATCTAGAGTACGATAAAAATGGTAGAAATAGTTGGCAACGTAATGCAGTAGCAACGGATAAGGCTGGGAATAAAAATAGTGCAGGAAATGCTTCGCCAGGTAATGTCCGTATTGTGCAAGGTAGACTGACAGATATTATGGAAGGGGTAGCACCGACTGAAACCTTCCAAGTAGAGAATGTTTCTGAATTAAAACTTCAAGAAAAAACTCGTATATTGGCGGCTGTTGAGAAACTAAACAATAAGCAGGAAAAACGTATTGATTCCTTTACTATTAGTAACAATGGAACAGTTACCATTATCTATAAAGATAAGACTACGGATACGTTCACTGTAAAACTTTCTGATAGTGAGTATAAGAGTAGCAGTACTTCAACTAGTCTAAGTCAAAGACAGTCAACCAGTGTCTCAGTAAGTGCTAGTACATCAGCGAGTGCGTCGGCTTCAACGAGCGCCAGCCGCTCAGTTTCTGCTAGCCAGAGCTTGTCTACTTCCTTGCGCAATAGCCAATCGGCATCGATGAGCGCCAGCCGCTCGGTTTCAGCGAGAAATAGTGTTTCGGCCTCAGTGAGCGGTAGTCAGTCTGTCTCAGTGAGTCAGAGCGCTGCTTCATTGAGCTTGAGCCAATCCATCTCACTAAGTAAGAGTGCTTCAGCGTCATTGAGCTTGAGCCGTTCAGTTTCTGCTAGCCAGAGCTTGTCTACTTCCTTGCGCAATAGCCAATCGGCATCGATGAGCGCCAGCCGTTCGGTTTCAGCGAGCAATAGTGTTTCTGGCTCGGTTAGCGGTAGTCAATCCGTCTCATTGAGCAATAGTGCTTCATCTTCGTTGAGCTTGAGTCAGTCAGTTTCATTGAGTAAGAGTGCCTCAGCATCGTTGAGTGGTAGCCAATCCGTCTCATTAAGTAATAGTGCTTCAGCATCGTTGAGTGGTAGTCAATCTGTCTCATTAAGTAATAGTGCTTCAGCGTCACTGAGTCTGAGCCAGTCAGTTTCATTGAGCAAGAGCGCTTCGGCTTCACTGAGCTCGAGTCAGTCAGTTTCACTAAGTAAGAGTGCCTCAGCATCATTGAGCTTGAGTCAATCAGTCTCATTAAGTAATAGTGCTTCAGCATCGTTGAGTGGTAGTCAATCTGTCTCATTAAGTAATAGTGCTTCAGCGTCACTGAGTCTGAGCCAGTCAGTTTCATTGAGCAAGAGCGCTTCGGCTTCACTGAGCTCGAGTCAGTCAGTTTCACTAAGTAAGAGTGCCTCAGCATCATTGAGCTTGAGCCAGTCCGTTTCAACAAGCGGGTCTGCTTCAGCGTCATTGAGCGCAAGCCAGTCAGTTTCAGTAAGTGCCAGTGCTTCAGCATCAGTAAGCTTGAGCCAGTCAGTTTCAGCAAGTGAATCTGCCTCAACGTCATTGAGCACCAGCCAGTCCGTTTCAACAAGCGAGTCTGCTTCAGCGTCATTGAGCTTGAGCCAGTCTGTCTCAACAAGTGCAAGTGCTTCAGCATCAGTAAGCTTGAGCCAATCAGTTTCAACAAGTGCAAGTGCCTCAACGTCATTGAGCTTGAGCCAGTCTGTCTCAGTAAGTGCCAGTGCTTCAGCATCAGTAAGTCTGAGCCAGTCTGAATCAGCAAGCACAAGCACTTCAGCGTCATTGAGCGCAAGCCAGTCAGTTTCAGCAAGCGAGTCAGCTTCAGCGTCATTGAGCACCAGCCAGTCCGTTTCAACAAGTGAGTCAGCTTCAACCTCAATGAGCGCAAGCCAGTCTGTATCAGTTAGCACAAGTGCCTCAGCGTCACTGAGCTTGAGCCAGTCAGTCTCAGCAAGTGCAAGTGCTTCAGCGTCATTGAGCTTGAGCCAGTCTGTCTCAGCAAGTGCCAGTGCTTCAGCATCGTTGAGCTTGAGTCAGTCAGTTTCAACAAGTGCAAGTGCCTCCGCTTCGTTGAGCTTGAGTCAATCCGTTTCAACAAGTGAATCAGCTTCAACTTCATTGAGCACAAGTCAGTCTGTCTCAGCAAGTGCCAGTGCTTCAACCTCATTGAGCACCAGCCAGTCTGTCTCATTAAGCACAAGCGCCTCAGCATCATTGAGCTTGAGCCAGTCCGTTTCAACAAGCGGGTCTGCTTCAGCGTCATTGAGCGCAAGCCAGTCAGTTTCAGTAAGTGCCAGTGCCTCCGCTTCGTTGAGCTTGAGCCAGTCTGTCTCAGTAAGCACAAGTGCCTCAGCGTCACTGAGCTTGAGCCAATCCGTTTCAACAAGTGCGAGCGCTTCAGCGTCAATGAGCTTGAGCCAGTCAGTTTCAGCAAGTGCCAGTGCCTCAGCATCATTGAGCCTGAGCCAATCAGTTTCAGCAAGCGAATCAGCTTCAGCGTCATTGAGCGCAAGCCGGTCCGTTTCAACAAGCGAGTCAGCTTCAGCGTCCTTGAGCCTGAGCCAGTCTGTCTCAGCAAGTGCCAGTGCTTCAACCTCATTGAGCACCAGCCAGTCTGTCTCATTAAGCACAAGCGCCTCAGCATCATTGAGCTTGAGCCAGTCCGTTTCAACAAGCGGGTCTGCTTCAGCGTCATTGAGCGCAAGCCAGTCAGTTTCAGTAAGTGCCAGTGCCTCCGCTTCGTTGAGCTTGAGCCAGTCTGTCTCAGTAAGCACAAGTGCCTCAGCGTCACTGAGCTTGAGCCAATCCGTTTCAACAAGTGCGAGCGCTTCAGCGTCAATGAGCTTGAGCCAGTCAGTTTCAACAAGTGAATCTGCTTCAACTTCATTGAGCTTGAGCCAGTCTGTATCAGTAAGTGCCAGTGCTTCAGCGTCCTTGAGCTTGAGCCAGTCAGTTTCAGCAAGTGCCAGTGCCTCAGCATCATTGAGCCTGAGCCAATCAGTTTCAGCAAGCGAATCAGCTTCAGCGTCATTGAGCGCAAGCCGGTCCGTTTCAACAAGCGAGTCAGCTTCAGCGTCCTTGAGCCTGAGCCAGTCTGTCTCAGCAAGCACAAGTACTTCAGCATCAGTAAGCTTGAGTCAATCAGTTTCAACAAGTGCGAGCGCTTCAGCGTCAATGAGCTTGAGCCAGTCAGTTTCAACAAGTGAATCAGCTTCAGCATCAGTAAGCCTGAGCCAGTCTGTCTCAGTAAGTGCCAGTGCTTCAACGTCATTGAGCACTAGCCAGTCTGTATCAGCAAGTGCAAGTGCTTCCGCATCGTTGAGCTTGAGTCAATCAGTCTCAACAAGTGAATCAGCTTCATCTTCGTTGAGCTTGATCCAGTCAGTTTCAACAAGCGCAAGTGCTTCAGCGTCATTGAGCTTGAGCCAATCCGTTTCAACAAGTGCAAGTGCCTCAGCATCGTTGAGCTTGAGCCAGTCAGTTTCGGCAAGTGAATCTGTTTCAACCTCATTGAGCACAAGTCAGTCTGTCTCAGTAAGTGCCAGTGCTTCAGCATCAGTAAGCTTGAGCCAATCCGTTTCAACAAGTGCAAGTGCCTCAGCATCATTGAGCCTGAGCCAATCAGTTTCAGCAAGCGAATCAGCTTCAGCGTCAATGAGCTTGAGCCAGTCTGTCTCAGCAAGTGCCAGTGCTTCAACCTCAATGAGCGCAAGCCAGTCTGTATCAGTAAGCACAAGTGCCTCAGCGTCAATGAGTTTGAGTCAATCAGTCTCAGCAAGTGAGTCAGCTTCAACCTCATTGAGCGCAAGCCAGTCAGTCTCAGTAAGTGCAAGTGCTTCAACCTCATTGAGCGCAAGCCAGTCTGTCTCAACAAGTGCAAGTGCTTCAGCGTCAGTAA
>NZ_CALIIB010000063.1 GCF_938020365.1 uncultured Streptococcus sp.
GATAATGCTCCGAAAAAGACACGGTAAATCCTAGCTTTTCCAAGCGCTCCTTGGCAGCTAGATTGGCCTCAAAGCCACCAAGGCGTTCGATTGACGACGAGGGGCTGACGACCCGAATATGCATACCAGGTGAGAGTTTTTTCATAGGAACCTCCTTGTGATAATTTTTTATAGAGTATCATAACATAAAGTCTATAGGAAGTAAAGGTGGGGTTAGAGAATTTTTAGCAAGTCCGATAAGGAATTTACAGTAAAATCAGGTTCTTCTGACGGTGATTGGATTGGACTATATGCACTAAATCCTTGTTTGATCCAAATAGTTTTCATGCCTAATGTCTTAGCTGGCGCAATATCATTATCAAGTCTGTCACCAATCATAATAGCAGGTGAAGCAGAACATGAAGCTTGTTGAAGGGCTAGTTGAAAAATTTCAGAACTAGGTTTGGAAAATCCACAGTCAGCTGATGAGATAATCAGATCAATCCATTGACTGATAGCAAACTTTTCTAATCGCTCCTCTAAGCCGGGTAGTTGATTAGCGATAATACCTATTTTATAGCGATTATGTAGTATTTCTAAGACCGTTTTTGTATCTGGGTAAAGTGTTTCTAGTTCAGAGTTCCATTTCGGACGTTCTAGACCAAACTCTTGTAACGCTATTAAATCTCCCTTTTGCCCCTCTTTAAATGATAGTAGCATCCGCTGATAAAATGCATCATAAGTGATATTTGTTCCTGCAATTGCTTGTTCAATCCTATCTTGATAAGCTTTCTCTTCATTAATTAAAGTAGAACCAATATCAAAAAATATCCATTTATAATTTGTCATTTGAAACACCTCTCTATCTTATTTTACCATTTTGACCATAAAAAACGGAACCAATCAGGCTCCGTTCTATTTTTAATGATTAATCTCAATACTGCCAGTGCTGGTGCGGGCGGTCAGCTTGGCTTGGGCCCGTTCATTGGTGTGGATGGCTCGATCGCCTATAAAGTCCTCTTGGTCGTGGCTGGTCTGCATGTCCTTGGGCACTTCAATGTCACCTATATCTGTCTGCAGATCCAGTGAGATGGCTTTGTAGGTCTCTTCGGTGAGATGGAGATCGATGGAACCATTGCCGCTGGACATGTTGATATTGCCCTTGAGGATCAGTTTATCACTAGTGATACTACCGTTGGAGAGACTGATTTGAGTATCGGTCAGGCTGGTTTGGACTAGCTCAATGCTGCCATTAGCACTTTCAATGTTGCCGGTTTCAATCTGGCTCTGACTGAGTTCGATAGAGCCATTGCTGAGATCGGCTTTTAATTTTTGGATAGTCAGGTCATTGATTGATAGGCTGCCATTAGCTAAACTGGCCTTAACCTGCTTTAAGCTTCTTCCTTTAGGTAGGCTTAGAGTGATTTGTTGAGTCCTTTCCAAATCTCCATTTATCAAGCCTAGTAAAGAGCGCAGACCGCTGTTAATGTTGATAAAAGATCTTGCTTCCTGAATGTATAAACTTCCGTTTTTAGCTTTAGTAGCCACTTTTTCAGATGTCTTGCCATCTCCTTGATAATAGGTCAAGTGAACCTTATCATCGGGTGATTCTCCAATTACAACCGAGCGATTGTTGAGCTCTAGATCTAGGGAATGGATATTGTCATAGGTTTCTTCTTGCTTAGCCATCTTGGTGCTAGCGGCTGAGCTCCTCACCCAATCTTGCAGACCTCCACTGGCCAGACCTACCAGTATCAGGCCTATACCCAGCAGACAGGCAACAATCGCAATGCTGAATACGGTTTTTCTTGCTTTAAACATGACGGCCTCCTTTCCGTGCCAAGGCTTGGGCGAGTTTGACAAAGCTGAGTTTGATAAAGCGAAGGATAGGACCAATGCTGAGATAGAAGAGTCCAGCCATCCCCAAGGCTAAGAGGCTCATCCCCAAACTAAGGGCAAAAGCAGGAATAGAAGTGCCCATGCCGAGAGTCAGGCTGTCCCAAATCAGACTAGCCCCTAGGAGAAGCATAGCAAAGGTAAAGACGACCATGACAAAAGCAAGGACACTGACGAGGAGGAAGAAAGTGAAAATCAAAGTCAAAGCCAAAATTAATAGAGGAATTGCTAGTGGAGCCGCCAAGATGGACAGAATAGCAACCTGGACGATCTGCTTGCTATTTTTGACAGAGTCAGCTTCTTGGCTGTCTTCTTCTATTTTCTTGTCCAGAAGATTGATGATAATCTCGTGAGCCGCTTCTTTGGGACTACCCAGCTCAGCTATAGCTGCTGCCTCTCCCTCTGGACCGACCTCGTCAAAGTACTCGGTGAAGTAGTCCATGGCTCCTTGATAGTCTTTTGCTGGTAACTTTTTCAAATAGTGATCTAGTTGAGCTAGATATTCAGTTCTTGTCATGGCGAATGCTCCCTTCGATAATGCCCTTAATCATGCTGGTATAAAGCTCCCATTCATTTTTGAGGCTGACCAGTTGTTTCTGACCTCTTGGGGTCAGAGAGTAATATTTTCGTTTTCGACCTTGATATTCCTGAGAGTAAGTCGCTAAATACTGACTCTTTTCCAATTTTTTCAGGATAGGATAAAGCGTGGACTCCTTGATATCGGCAATGAGCTTGATGGTCTGGCTAATCTCGTAGCCATAGGAATCTTCTTTATCTAAAATCGCTAAAATCAGAAATTCTAACAGGGTAGAAGATGTAGGGAAATACATGCACTACCTCCTATATGTAAAAATATTATATATAAACTTTCTACATATAGGATAATCCCTTTCGAACAAAAAGTCAAGTAATATATAGAAATTTTACTTATAGATATTGAAAAGGATTTCATTCTTGAAAAATAAGGGAAGTAACTCTTTTTCTCTTTATTTCCTTACAAGAACTTTACACAATTGATAGCTTTTATATTGAAATCTTTCTCTATAAAATGGTAAAATAATCTATGTCTATCTAAAAAAGATAAGAGTGAATGAAATGACGAAATATAAGACGATTTATAAGTTTGTAGGGCAGACATTGCTATACTTTGTGATTTTCGTAGCCCTGCTTTATTTCTTTAGTTATCTTGGTCAAGGTCAAGGTGGCTTTATCTACAATGAATTTTAATGTAAGAGAGTACTATACACATGTCAAATACAGCAATTACAGATATGATTGAAACGATTGAGCACTTTGCTCAGACGCAGCCAGATTTCCCTGTCTACAATGTCCTCGGACAAGTCCATACCTACGGAGATCTAAAGGCCGATTCCGATGCACTGGCAGCCAAGATTGATAGCTTGGGGCTGGCTCCCAAGTCACCCGTCGTTGTTTACGGTGGTCAGGAGTATGAAATGCTGGCTACTTTTGTGGCCTTGACCAAAGCTGGTCATGCTTATATTCCTATTGATAGTCATTCAGCCTTGGAGCGCGTGACTGCTATTTTGGAAGTAGCTGAGCCAAGCTTGATTATTGCCATTGCGGATTTTCCGCTGGCTGATACAGATGCAGCCATTCTCAGTCTGGAAGAGGTTCGAGCGGCTTACGCAGAAAAGACTGCCTATGAGATGAGCCATCCTGTCAAGGGCGATGATAATTACTACATCATCTTTACTTCTGGTACGACTGGCAAACCTAAAGGTGTGCAAATCTCTCATGATAACCTGCTTAGCTTTACCAACTGGATGATTACAGACAAGGCATTTGCGACACCGAGCCGTCCGCAAATGCTGGCGCAACCGCCTTATTCTTTCGACTTGTCAGTTATGTACTGGGCACCGACTTTGGCGCTGGGGGGCACTCTCTATGCCTTGCCTTCTAGTCTGACTCAGGACTTCAAGCAGCTATTTGAAGCGATTCTCAGCCTGCCTGTAGCAATCTGGACTTCTACACCGTCCTTTGCGGATATGGCCATGCTTTCGGAAGATTTTAACAGCCAAAAAATGCCAGGCATTACGCATTTTTACTTTGACGGAGAAGAGCTGACGGTCAAGACAGCTCAGAAATTGCGGGAGCGTTTCCCTAAGGCTCGTATTATCAATGCTTACGGCCCAACCGAAGCAACGGTGGCTCTGTCTGCAGTTGCCATCACAGATGAGATGTTAGCGACCCTCAAGCGCTTGCCAATCGGTTATACCAAGGCGGATTCACCAACCTTTGTCATTGATGAAAATGGGCAAAAGTTGCCGAATGGTCAGCAGGGTGAAATCATTGTCTGCGGACCAGCTGTATCTAAGGGTTACCTCAACAATCCTGAAAAGACAGCTGAAGCCTTCTTTGAATTTGAAGGGCTACCAGCCTATCATACAGGCGATGTGGGGACGATGACTGATGAAGGTCTCCTACTCTACGGTGGTCGTATGGACTTCCAGATTAAGTTTAATGGCTATCGCATCGAGTTAGAGGACGTATCTCAAAACCTCAACAAATCCAAGTATATCGAGGCGGCAGTAGCAGTGCCACGTTATAATAAGGAGCACAAGGTTCAAAACTTATTGGCCTACGTTATTTTGAAAGACGGTGTTGCAGAGCAATTTGACCGCGAAATCGATATTACCAAGGCTATCAAAGAGGATCTACAGGATATCATGATGTCTTATATGATGCCATCTAAGTTCCTCTATCGGGAATCTCTGCCCCTAACACCAAACGGTAAGATTGATATCAAGGGGCTGATTAGTGAGGTCAACAAGTCATGATGGATTTCTTGAAACAGCTTCCTCATCTGGAGCCTTACGGAGACCCACAGTATTTCCTTTATCTTATCTTGGCTGTTTTGCCAATCTTTATCGGACTTTTCTTTAAAAAACGCTTCCCAGTCTATGAAGCCCTGGTCAGCTTGGCTTTTATTGTCTTGATGCTGACGGGTCCTAGTCTGGCGCAGCTCTATGCCCTGCTCTTTTATGTCGCCTGGCAGACGATTTGGGTTTATTCTTATAAATTCTACCGCAAAAAGCAGGACAGCAAGTGGATATTTTATTTGCATACAGCATTGGCGGTTCTGCCCCTATTCTGGGTCAAGGTTGAGCCAGCTATCAGTGGCCATCAATCACTCTTTGGCTTCCTGGGAATTTCCTATCTGACCTTCCGCTCAGTTGGGATGATTATTGAGCTGAGGGATAGCGTGCTGACTGATTTCAGCCTCTGGGAATTCCTCCGCTTTATGCTCTTTATGCCCACTTTTTCTAGTGGTCCCATTGATCGTTTCAAGCGTTTCAATGAAAATTATCTCCAAATACCAGAGCGCGATGAGCTTCTAGATATGCTGGAACAGTCGGTCAAGTATATCATGCTGGGCTTTCTCTATAAGTTTGTCCTGGCTCATATCTTTGGCCACATGATTTTAGGGCACGTCAAGACCTATGCCCTCTATACTGGCGGTTTCTTCAATCTGGGAACGTTAGGCGTCATGTATGTCTTTGGTCTGGATCTCTTCTTTGACTTTGCCGGTTATTCGATGTTTGCGGTGGCCATTTCCAATCTCATGGGAATCAAGAGTCCTATCAACTTTGACAAGCCTTTTGTTTCACGCGATTTGAAGGAATTCTGGAATCGCTGGCACATGAGTCTGTCCTTCTGGTTCCGAGACTTTGTCTTTATGCGCTTGGTTATGGTGCTCATGCGCAACAAGGTCTTTAAAAACCGCAATACGACTTCCAGTGTAGCCTATATAATCAATATGTTGGTCATGGGCTTCTGGCATGGTGTGACCTGGTACTATATCGCCTATGGTCTCTTCCACGGTCTGGGCTTGGTGGTCAATGACGCTTGGCTCCGTAAGAAAAAGACCATCAATAAAGAGCGTAAAAGCAAGGGACTACCGGCCCTGCCTGACAACAAGTGGACCCAAGCGCTGGGGGTTGTTATCACCTTCCATGTTGTCATGTTCTCATTCTTGATCTTCTCAGGATTTTTGAATGACCTTTGGTTTAAAAAATAAAATGTAAACGAGGAAACTATAATGGATGTAAAAGCAGAAGTAATTGAAATTATTGACGAATTATTTATGGAAGATGTTTCGGACATGATGGACGAGGATTTGTTTGATGCTGGCGTTTTGGACAGTATGGGAACGGTGGAGCTGATTGTTGAGCTGGAAAACCGTTTTGACATCCGCGTGCCAGTATCAGAATTTGGCCGTGATGACTGGAATACAGCCAATAAAATCGTTGAAGGCGTAACGGAGCTTCGTAATGCTTAAACGACTCTGGCTGATTCTGGGGCCGGTCTTCTGCGCCTTGGTCATGGTCGCCCTGCTCTTTTTCTTCTATCCGCTTGAGAAAAAGCATGATGTGGAAGCAGAGAAGCGGGCAGCTGTGACTCTTACAGCAGAAACTTTCAAGAGCCGTAGCAAAAAAATGACGGCCCTGACAGATCAAGATACCCGTTTTGTGCCCTACTTTGGCTCCAGCGAATGGCTGCGCTTTGACAGTATGCACCCAGCTGTTTTGGCCGAGAAGTATGACCGCAATTACCGACCTTATTTTCTAGGGCAGCGGGGGGCGGCTTCGCTCAACCAATATTTTGGGATGCAGCAGATGACCTCTGAGCTGGAAAATAAAACGGCTGTTTATGTCGTTTCTCCGCAATGGTTTACTAAAAAAGGCTATGATGCAGCAGCTTTTCAGCAGTATTTCAATAGCGACCAGCTAGCTGGTTTTCTTAGCTGGCAGGACGGTGGAGTAGGCGCTCAGTATGCAGCCCAGCGACTTTTGCAGCTCTATCCCAATATTGCTATGGGGGATATTGTCAAGAAAGTGGCCGATGGAAGCCAACTGACTTCTTTTGAGCAGCAGTATATTAATACTATGAGCCGGATTTATCAGCGGGAGGATGCATTTTTCAGTACATTTGCTGCTGGTAATAATGGCAACTATGACACGAAGGTTTTACCTCAGCTTTCCCGTCTTCCAGATGAATTCTCCTATGAAGAATTGGAAAAACTGGCTATGGCAGATGCTGTCAAGCAGACCAATAACAATGATTTAGGCATTGATAACGACTTTTATAAGAAGCGTTTAGCTAGAAAAATCAAGAAGTTCAAAGGATTCCAATCCAAACAGTCTTACGAAAAGTCTCCTGAGTACAATGATTTGCAGCTAGTTTTGGAACAATTTGCCAAATCCCATACGAATGTTATCTTTGTCATTCCACCGGTCAATGCCAAATGGATGGCCTATACTGGACTGAGCGAAGAGATGTATCAGCGGACAGTTGAGAAGATTAAGTTCCAGCTGGAGAGTCAAGGCTTTACAAATATTGCTGATTTTTCTAAGGACGGCGACAAGCCTTACTTTATGCAGGATACGATCCACATGGGCTGGAATGGCTGGCTGGCCTTCGATAAGGCTGTCGATCCTTTTGTGTCTAATCCTCAACCTGCTCCGAATTATCAGATCAATGAAAAATTCTTCAGTAAGGAGTGGGCTAATTACACGGGGAACTACGAGGAATTTGTCAAATAAGGTAATAGGCTGGAAGGAGGCGACATGATTCGCTTGGCGGAAATGCAAGATATACCAGCAATTTTAGCAATTTTTGATCAGGCTAGGGAGTTTATGCGGACTATGGGAAATTCCAGTCAGTGGCCGGCTTCCTATCCGAATCGTCAGCTGGTAGAGGAAGATATTCGGGCAGGTCACTGCTATGTCTTTGAAGAGGCTGGGCAAGTTGTTGGAACCTTTGCATTCATCATCGGACCAGATCCGACCTACCAAGAGATTGAAGGTGCTTGGCATTTTTCAGAGCCTTACGGTACAATCCATCGTATCGCTTCAAATGGACAAGTCAAGGGTCTGGCTTATCAGTGTTTTGACTTTTGCTTGCAGCAAATTTCCTATCTTCGCATTGATACGCATGAAGATAACCATCCGATGCAGGCAGCCATTCGCCGCTACGGTTTTAGCCAGTGTGGCACGATTTATTTGCCAGAAGGCAGCCCTCGCCTTGCCTACGATTATCATCAATAAAAAAATCTGCTCAAGGGCAGATTTTTTTGCATTATAATAAAACATATTCCTCAATAGCTTTGGCGACACCGTGCTGGTTGTTGCTTTTAGTGACGACTGTTGCCTCAGCTTTAACTGTTTCAGGGGCATTGCCCATAGCGACTCCCAGACCAGCCAGTCGCAGCATCGGAAGGTCATTGAAGTTGTCTCCAATTGTCATGACCTGCTCCAGCGGAATCTGGTAGTGTTTGGCCACTTCCAGAAGGGCCTGCTCTTTTGACACCTGTTTATGTGTGACTTCCAAATAGTTGTCCTTGGACAGGTAGAAGGCTGTATTTGGAAAATCTATCGTTTGCAAGTAGTCATGGAGTTGCTGGATAACAGCTGCCTCATCAATCAACAGCAACTTATGGGCTGGGATGAGCACATCCAGAACAGGCAGCAGAACATTTTGAATAAGAGGCTGCTCACCTGTAATCTCGGCTTCAATCTGCACCCACCTATCCAAACGGTCAGCAATCCAATCTTTACCAGAGTAGAGATTGATGGAAACACTAGGAAATTTAGTTTTGACTAGTTCCAGAAAAGTGCGGATTTCTTTTTTATCCAATGGATGCTCAATAATGGTCTCGTAATCTTGCGGGTTACCCTTGATAACCAGAGCACCGTTGTAGCAGGCTAGAGGATTATCTCCCAGTCCCAGCTTACGCGCAATTGGCTCCATACCCAGAGGAGAGCGGGCAGAGGCTAGGACAAAGGGGATATTTTCTTTTTTCAGCAAGGGAATCTGCTCCCTCAGTTGCGGATCTACTTGGTGCTGGTCATCGAGAATTGTACCGTCAATGTCGCTGATAATCAAACGAATAGGTTGTTTGGTCATGGTCGCTTCCTCCGTAAGCTATAAAATGAAATCTTGTCGAGCTAGTAAATAATGGTGACTTTCCCAGCCAGAAGAGCTTCTAGCTCAGGGCTAGGTTTTTGATCGGTGATCCAGTAGTCAAAATCGCTGATATTGCCTAAAATATAGGTTGACTCTTTCTTAACTTTGGCCTGCTCGGCCAGCAGAATCTTTGTCTTGGCCTGTTTGAGAGCTAGCTTCTTCAGATAGGCATCTTCCTGATCTTCAAAGCTGATTTGGCCATTTTTCAGCCCTGCAGCTCCGATAAAAGCTAGATCAAAAGAAATATCTCTGAGCAGCTCGGCTTCATTGAGGGCGTAGTAAAAACGATTTCTCGGATAGAACTTCCCACCTAAAAGATGGAAAGCAACCTGCTCTTGGTCACTCAGCATGATGGCATTATCCAAAGAATGAGAAAAAATTGTCATCGGTTGCTGAACTTGCTGAGCCAGCTTGAGAACCACCGTTGATACATCAAAGAAATTGACCTGATTGGGTTTGAGAAAGTCCAGAGCCTTGTGAGCAATGGCCTTTTTTTCTTGGTTTAGTTGGCCGACACGGTCGTTGAAAGAAGGAATTTGCCGACTATTTTCCAAAGGAATAATCCCACCATGGGTGCGTTGGACCAGTTTTCGCTCGCTCAAAATTGAGAAATCACGGCGAATAGTGTCCTTTGAAACCTGAAAATAGTCTACCATATCCTTGGCTGCCAGCTGTCCTTTGTCCTCTAAAAGTTCCAGCATTTTTGAAAGCCGCTGCTCTTGATACATCTTTCTCATCCTTTCTGCTTCTTTATAAGTTCATTATAATCTATTGTTTAAGTATATGCAAGTGTTTATAATGAAGTGTAAGTTATTTTGTCGAATATAAAAAAGTCGTTTAAAAGTTATGTTATAATCAAAAAAATCAAGCAGGTAAGATGAGGAAAGATGATTTCAAGTGAATTTCGGAAATTACAAGAAACTTGGCAGTAAAAAAACTCCTGATGAAGAATCAGAAGTTTTATAGAATCTTATCAAATTTTTCTATGTAAAAGAGGCTCATAGTCATGATGACGGTCAGTCCGAGGAGGATGAGGATGGCTGGTGTCCAAGAATGGAACAAATCAAAGCTGTAGCCAAAGAGGCTCGGGCCGAAGGCAGCTAGGATGTATCCTCCAGTTTGAGCCAGTCCAGATAGTTGAGCCGTTTGCGCAGGTGTAGAGGTCTTGAGGGAGAAGGTCACCATGAGATAGGGGAAGAGGGCGCTGACAGACATACCAATGAGCAGATTAAGAATCAGCCAATAAGCAAAGGAATCTGTCCGAATCAAGAGCATGGTAATGCCGATCAGACCTGCCGCAGAAACCAGGCTAATCATGACCAGACGTTGACGAGCCTTCAAGCGCGCTGTCAAGCTAGGAATTGTCATCGAAAAGGGCAGGCTAATCAGAGAAAAGACCGCTGCTAGTAGTCCGGTCGTATCAGTAGAAAGGCCAGCTTGCTGCCCCAAGGTTGGCAACCAAGTCATACTGGTATAAAAGAGTAGTGACTGTAAGCCACCAAATAAAATTAAGGCCCAGACTCTTGGATTTTTTAGAAGAGCTCCTTGCTCTTGCTTTCCTTGCTGTTTAGCCGCCAAGCGATGGCTATATTTGACATTGGGCAACCAAACCAGAAGAATCACAAAGCAAATCAGGGTCGATACCCAAATGAGACCTTGCCAAGAGCTCATTTGAACGATGGGAACAGCCAAAGCAGACAGAATCGTGATCGACAGCCCCATTGATGTGATATAAAGAGTTGTCAAAAGACCGACACGATGTGGCTGATTGGCCTGAATCAAGCTCGGAAGAAGGACGTTTAAGACAGCAATAGCCGCTCCTAAAATAATAGTTCCCGTATAGAGTAAGGGAAGATTAAATACGCGAATCAGAGAGCCTAGAGTTAGCACGAGTAAAACAAGTGCAAACAGCTTTTCCAAGCTCATTTTTTGTGCTAAGCGCGGAGCAAAGACCGAGCAGAGGGCAAACATGATCAAGGGCAGGCTAGTCAAGAGGCCTAGGGAACTAACTGGCACCTGTAGCCCCTCAGCAATATCTGTCAGAACGATAGGCAAAACAGTAAAAGGAGCCCGCAGTGCTATCCCGATCATCACTATACCTGGAATTAAAAATGGTGAGTGTTCTTTTTTCATAAATAGTCAATCTCCTTTCGTACGTCAAGGAACGATTATACCATATCTTTTTAGAAAATGATAGGCGAATTGCGGCTTAGTCCATCAAGTCCAGAAAATAGTGAGAAATCGTGTCTTCGTCAACCTGATTTCGTTGCTGCAGCCACCAGCTGACCGTCTCCACAAAAGTTGATGTCACATAATTTTTTAAAAAGTTGTCCGGCAGATGACTTTTTTTCTGCAATAATGTCTGCTCAATCATGGGAAAGAGGTAGCGCTCAAGCTCGATTTTCAGGCGGTTGATGAAATAAGTATTTTTAGCTAGGAGGAGGGTGGCTATCCGATCCTGATTTTTCCGAAAGTGATGGAAAATATGGGCGGTCGCTTCAAACAAATCGCGTCCTTCAGATCGCTCGATAAAGGTATGCTGAAAGAGATCTTGGCAGAGTTCCTCCAGCAGAGTTTCCTTGGTCTCAAAGTGGCTATAGAAGGTGGAGCGGCCCACATCAGCTAGATCAATGATTTCCTGAACAGTGATGCTTTCGTAGCTTTTCTGATTGAGCAGGCTGATAAAGGCTTGGTAAATAGCTGCGCGTGATTTTTTTACTCGTCTATCCATGGAAATTCCGTACAAAAAGAGCTTTTTGTCTGCTAAGAGACAAAGGGCATGAACTGGCTCTTGTTTCCTTTCTGATAATAGGAGATAATATAATTGAACAGAGTGTTCGATATTGATTAGATTATACCATAAATCGTATTCTTTTAGGAAAATAAATAAGGAGGTTCACATGAAATCCAGTAGAAATATGACCATTGCCTTTCTCTTGAACTTTTCTTTTGCTATTATTGAATTTATCTTTGGGCTTCTCTTTCATTCTAGCGCTGTCTTAGCGGATGCAATTCACGATACAGGAGATGCTTTGGCGATTGGTCTATCGACTCTTTTTGAGAAGATTTCTACTAGAAAAGAAGACCGTAACTATACCCTAGGATATAAACGCTACAGCCTGCTGGGTGCCCTCTTGACTTCGGTGATTTTGCTGGTCGGTTCGACCTTGGTAATCGTGGAAAATGTCCCTAAATTATTCGCTCCTGAGAAGGTGAATTATGATGGCATGTTGGTTTTGGGAATTGTCGCTATTGCCGTTAATACAGCAGCTAGCAGAGTAGTCAGCCATGGCCACAGTCACAATGAATCCATTCTTAGCCTGCATTTTCTTGAGGATATTTTGGGTTGGCTAGCAGTTGTCGGAGTGTCTATTATTCTGCGCTTCACCGATTGGTATTTCCTAGATCCGCTGCTTTCTCTGATCATCGCAGGCTTTATTCTCAGCAAGGCTCTGCCAAAATTTTGGGAGAATATCCAGATCTTCCTAGACCATGTGCCCAGCGATGTGGATCTCAGTCAGCTTTATCAGGAAATAGCAGCGCTGGAAAATGTGCGAGCCATCACTCAGCTCAATGTTTGGACGACGGATGGTTTGGAAAAATATGCCATGCTTCATATCTGTCTGGAAAATCCCAATTTGCTGGCTGAAACGCAGATTGTCCTACGCCAAAAGCTTTTGGCTTATGGCATTTCCAAAGTGACCATTCAGACCGATGAAAGCTTGCAGGAACACCAAGAATATTGTATTGGTAAAGAATAAGCCAGCTCCCCAGAGAAATTCTGGGGCTTTTGTTTGCGGAAATAAAAAAATTCTCAAATAGCACATAAATGCTTGTCTTTTATTCTTGTGTGTGATATATTTATAACATAAAGGTGTTAAATATTTCTAACACTACGAAAGGAGTCTATCATGAAAAAAAGTCAAAAAATGGGTGCCCTCATTTTGATGATTGCCACCGCTCTCTTTATTGATTTCACTGTTTTCCTTGCTCCCAGCAATCTCAACTGGCTAGCCAAGTGGATGATTGTCGGTTTAGTAAGTTTAGGTCAGCTCATGAGTATCTGGTCTTGGTTTCACATGAAACCATGGCCTAAGAAGATGAAAGAAGTTCAAGAAAAGCAGGTCTATGATCTAACCATGAAATTTTATAATCTGTTGAATCTTACGGCAACCTCTATCTATACTGTCGGAATCTGGTTGTGGACTCCGAGCACCAATCCGCCCATTATAAAGCACATTGCTTTGGGAAGCCTCCTCGCTATCCAGTTTCTCTTTCTTTTATTTTTTGCCTTGAAAAAGGTCAAGGAGAGAGCAGACGAGCGCTTTTATGCCAATCTAGCAAAAGCAGCGACTTTGATGTTTGCCGTCTGTATAGCAATTTTACTAGTGCTTGCAGGGATTAGTGCTAATGTAGGATCTATCACAGTCAATGCCGGAATATTTTTCATCATGATTGGTGTCTTGGTTTTGCTCTTTGGATTTGTCTTCTTTTTATTTGAAAAGAGAGGTTAAAAATGGCCAAGGAAAGCAATATTATCACCAATCTCAAATCTGTCCGCGAATCCAGGGGCATGACCCAGCAGGAGTTAGCGGACCACATTGGAATGCGGCGCGAAACGATCTTGCACTTGGAAAATAATCGCTACAATCCCTCGCTAGAGATGGCTTTAAAAATCGCTCAGGTTTTTGATTTGCGGGTGGATGAACTCTTTCAATTAAAGGACACGGGAGGACAATCATGAAGATGGTTTTTGACTACCAAAGGGAAGGTGAAAAAGGAGAGATTTGCCGCTTTGTCCTGCTATCTACATCGCCCAGACGCAAGGAATTGCTGAGCTTTTTGAATCCAGAGATTCAGGCTGTAGAAGTGGACGAGCGAGCTATTGAAGAGCAGTGTATGGCAAGTATCGATGATCAGGATTTTCTGACCAAGGCAGCCAAGATTTGCTGTGAGATTTCTAAAGCCAAGTCTGATTTGGACTTGGAAGTCGATACTCTTTATATTTCGGCTGACACTATCGTTGTGGTAGATGGTCAGATTTACAATAAACCGCAGGATTTAGCTGAAGCTGGCCAGATGTTTCGCTCTTACTTTGGCAAGAGTCACCATGTAGTGACCTCGGTCTGTCTACGTATGCAGGGTTTTCTAGAAGTATTTTACACCGTGGCGCAGGTGGACTTTGTGGATTATTACCCAGAATTAGAGCCTGTCATTGAGGTCTATCTGCATGAGAAGCGTCCGCTAGACAAGGCAGGTGCTTATGGTTTTCAGGAGCTGGATCCTCGCTTTATTCGCTCAATTACAGGTGATATGCACACCATCATCGGCCTGCCTGTCGCTGAGACCAGCTATCGGATTTATAGGGATAGCAAAGGAAAAGAGTAAGGCTTTGATTTCTATTCTAAAACATCAAAAAATCTCCCCATAAGTGGCTGTCCACTTTCTTAGGGAGATTTTTTCTATGTTTTGAAATGGGACTGGATCCTAGATGTTTACATCGCTCCAGCTAAATGGCGTGTAGCCAAGCAACTCAATCCCGTCAATCTCAACGGATTTAATAATTTCTTGAACGTTGTCTTGAATGTTCTTAGCTAATTGCGGGTGGTCAGAGACCTCAGAACAAGTCTCAATGACCAACAGAGGCTTGTGGTAGCGCTCGTATAGCTCAGACATGGCAATCCGAAGAAGAACAGGTTGTGCAAGGCAAGTTTCTACATTTTTGCGGACATATTTGTTGGTAAACAAATCTTGGATATTTTCTGCCGCATAATGTGAGAAGGCAATAAAGTCCACGACTCCTTCTCTTAAGGCGAAGACATCCTCTTCCGTAATGCCCAGATCCAGCTGATTTCGCTCAATGTAGCGAAGGAAGTGGTTTGGATAGTGGCCCTTGGTCTGCACATCTGTAAAAATGTAGTTTTTACGTCTGTTCAACTCATGGCCCAAGGCATCGGTAGCTGAGTGATTTTCTTGGTGGGAATCACTATTGATGGTAATCAAGCTACCAAATTGGAAGGTTGGATTGATGGTTTGACCGAGTTTAACCACGTTTGCGGATGCGATTAGCTGATGGTGAGCAGCCAGCCAAATTTGTTGTTCCTGGTTTTCCGTGCTGTCAAAGTGTAGCCCAGCGCCTAAGAATGGCAAATAAGACAGAGCGCTCATTTCTTTAAAGGTAATCCAGTAAGTGACTTTTTCTTTAAAGTGGGTCAAAACGGCTTCGCAATACTTTTCATACATGGCAATCATTTGACGACTTTTCCATGCGCCGTATTTTTCATACAAATGAAGCGGGAAGTCAAAATGAGACAAGCTCACAATTGGTTCGATGTCATTTTCGAGCAGTGCATCGATAATTGACTCATAGAAAGCAAGGACCTTAGCGTCGGGTCTCCGCTCTTCTCCTGTCGGGAAGAGGCGAGTCCATGAAAAGGATAGCTGGTAGGTATTGAAGCCCATTGTTTTAATTTTTTCAATATCTGCCAGATAATCCTGTTTGCTGGAGCCTTGTTTGAATAAATCATAGGCTCCTAGGGGAATTGTTCGATAGTCAACTGTTCCGTCCATGACAGAGAGACGATAGTCTTCACCATACTGGGGTAGAATGTCGGTGATTCCTAGACTTTTACCATTACTTGATAGAATATTTCTAATCATATTAGTTCCTTTCAGTATTCATTCGCTGCTTGTTCTGAGCTTATTTTTTCTGTCTTTTAGTAATCATGGCTAAGGTTGATAGATTCTGTGTGACAGTGGTGAACTCAGAAGCCATGCTTTGCGATTGATATACGGCAGCAGACAGACTGATCGAATGGGCTCTCTCTGCACTGATTGATTGTTCAATGCTCATTCTTTGTGACTGTGATTCAGCAATAGATAGACTGATTGAACGCTCTCTTTCCACGCTCATTGATTGCTCAATAGCGATACTTTGTGATTGCGATTCCGCAACAGATAGACTGCGTGACTGTTCTTGCTCTAGGCTGATAGACTGCTCAATAATCTTACTTTGGGCTTCAGATTGGGCAAGGTAAATGCTGAATGAATGATCCTGTTCGACGCTGATTGATTGTTCAACGGCTCTGCTGAGGACTTTAGATTCTGCAGCAGATAAACTAAATGATTGTTCTTGCTCCAAGCTGGTAGACTGCTCAATAGTATCTCTTTTGGCTCTAGATTCCGCAGCTGCCAAACTGTATGAATATTCCTGTTCCAGGTTGCGGGATTGTTCCACCGCCGCATGTTGCGATTGTGATTCCGCGATAGACAGGCTGCGTGACTGTTCTTGTTTCAAGCTGATAGACTGCTCTACGGCCACGCTTTTCGCTTGTGATTCTGCCATAGACAGGTTAGTAGATACTTCATTTTCTAGGCTGATAGACTGTTCAATAGCGATGCTTTGGATTTCATTTTCAGTAACAGATAGGCTTAGTGATGCCTCGTTCTCCGCGCTAATAGATTGTTCAATTGCCCGACTTAAAGCTTCGGATTCCGCCACAGATAGGCTGATAGACGCTTCATTTTCCGCGCTAATTGATAACTCGATCGCTTTACTTAGTGCTTCAGATTCTACGATAGATAAGCTCGTTGATACTTCGTTTTCCGTCATAATAGACTGTTCAATAGCTCCATCTAAGACTTGGGATTCCTCTACAGACAAGCTGATAGATGCTTCGCTCTCTGCTTGAGACACAGACTCAGCAACCGGCAAGCTAGTAGACGCTTCGATTTCTGTGCTGATCGATTCTTGGATAGCAATACTTTGAGAAATAGATTCGGCTACGGACAAGCTGGTAGACGCTTCGATTTCTGCACTGATCGATTCTTGGATAGCAATGCTTTGCGACAACGATTCGGCCACAGACAAGCTAGTGGATGCTTCGATTTCTGCGCTGATTGACTCTTGGATAGCAATGCTTTGAGACACAGACTCAGCTATCGACAAGCTAGTAGATGCTTCCAATTCCGCACTGATCGATTCTTGAATGGCAATGCTTTGAGACACAGACTCAGCTACGGACAAGCTAGTAGATGCTTCTATTTCAGCGCTGATCGATTCTTGAATCGCGATGCTTTGCGAAACAGATTCAGCTACGGATAAGCTAGTAGATGCTTCTATTTCTGCGCTGATAGATTCTTGGATCGCAATGCTTTGAGATACAGACTCAGCTACGGATAAGCTCAGCGACGTTTTCAATTCTGCGCTAATGGATTCCTGAATCGCGATACTTTGAGATACAGATTCAGCGATAGATAAGCTTGTAGATGCTTCGAATTCCGCGCTGATAGATTCTTGGATAGCGATGCTTTGAGACACAGACTCGGCTACGGACAGGCTAAGAGATGCTTCGTTCTCTGCACTGATAGATTCTTGAATGGCAATGCTTTGAGACACAGATTCAGCTACGGACAAGCTCAGTGATGCTTCCAATTCTGCACTGATCGATTCTTGGATAGCAATACTTTGCGAAATAGACTCTGCTACGGACAAGCTGGTAGATGCTTCCAATTCAGCGCTAATGGATTCCTGAATCGCGATACTTTGAGAAACAGATTCTGCTGCTGACAGGCTAAGAGACGCTTCGAATTCCGCGCTGATCGATTCTTGGATGGCAACGCTTTGCGAAATAGACTCTGCTACGGACAAGCTGGTAGATGCTTCGATTTCAGCGCTGATAGATTCTTGGATAGCGATGCTTTGCGATACAGATTCCGCCACGGACAATCTAGTAGACGCCTCGTTGTCCGCACTGAGAGACTCTTCAGCGGCCATGCTTTGAGATACTGACTCAAAAATTGATAAGCTAAGAGACGCTCTATTTTCTTCAAGGATTGATTGCTCGAAGGCATAACTTTGCGCAATTGACAAGCTAGAAGAAGTATCCGTTTCCTTGCTATCAGATTGCCCAACTTCCAAACTTTGTGTCTGTGATTCGGTTACTTCTAAACTACGAGAAGCCTTTTTACTTTCTATACTTAATGATAGAGATATTGAATCAGCAGTGCTCTTCAAGCCCCTCTTTTTCATAGAATCTGAAGAAATGCTTGTCTCAGCAGATTCTGTCGTGCTGGCTGCCTGGCTTTTTGCTGCCATTTTTTCCTGCTCCAGACCAGCTTCACTTTCTACAGCTGGAGATTCGTCTACTTCTTCTCCACCGATATTCATAACATCCAAGCGGTCGTAGTATTGGATCGATTCTAAAGCTTTCTCAATGAGGAAATTTTCTCTATCTTCGGGGTTCACATTGACTTGTGGGTTACTTCCTTCATTGTTATGAACCGCAGAAGTGGATGATTCGTCCTCTTCTCCTTTTATAAGACGCTTAAAGCCACCTAAAAAATTACGAAACATACCTTTGTTCTCTTCATTATTTGGCATGGACATACTCTCCCTAATTTTAGTAATAATACTATTATAAAGGCTAGTAGAGCATCTGTCAAAATTTATTGCATTAAAATGAAGATTTTCAAAAGTAAGGGTTTTCTTGGAACTTTATAAGAGTTTTTCTCCGGATTTTATCCATATTTACTCTCTTTTTTGAAGGATTTGAAGTCGATAGAAATAATATCTTAGAAATAATGATATAATATGAGAAGTTATGATTGTATTCCGTTTATTCAATCTTAATACAAGGAGAGCAGTCATAGAGGGGTCACGAATATAGACGAGTAGATCATAGTTTAAGGAAATCCGAATGAAGCTATTGAAAAATTGCAAACTTAAAAGAAGATGCAAGCGAATATGTGAGAAAATCGGTTGGAAATGCTTTAGGGGATATTAGTAAGAAATTTCCAGAGTTGCTTAAAATTGAGCTTGATAGCTTGAAATGAAAAAGTAAAGAGATATGATAGGTTTACAAGTTAGCAAGTCAATTGATTGTCTGACAAATTTGAATTTATTAAGGTGTGCATATGGGAGAAAAAAGACCTGATTTTCGAGATATAAAATCATTTGAAGAATTTAATAGATACTACTGGTATCGAGAAGAACTTTCACAAATTTGTAAGTCCCTTGGATTAGAGTATAGATGTACGAAGCAAGAATTAAACTATATTATCGAACAGTATTTTAAGGGAAATAAAGTAGAAAAATTTTTGAGTAAAGGAAACAAAAGTCAAGTCGAAGTGATAACCTTGGAGACTCCGTTACTTAACTGTGGTTTTTCTTTTAACCAAAAATTTCGAGATTATTTTTCAGCTGTAACAGGGATTAGTCCGTTTAAATTTAGTGCTGATATGGCAACGGCTTGGCGAAAAGTAAAAAGGGATAAAGATATAAAATTCACTATTCAAGATATGATTAAAATATATTATGGTGAGTCAGATTATGCCAAGTATGATAGTTCGGCTTGCCAATGGAATCAGTTTCTAAAAGACTTTTGTTTAGATGAATTGAGCGATTGTTATTCTAATAAGTTAAAAGTTGCAGCTATTCTCTGGAAAGAAGTTAGAAACTCGACACATGAAAAAGTTTACTCACGGGAAGTTTTAAAAAAGTATGAATCTAAAGTAGAGGAATACCGTAAGTAAACAGATTTCAGCTTGTCGAGCTGAATAAAGTTGGACGGCATTAATTTATATGCTATTTTAGCATAACACAATAATAAAATAGATGTTGGAGCGAGCATAGAAAAAGAGGAGCCTCATAATGAAGTTCCTCTTACTTTTGATTGTCCGAATCGATATTCTCATTTCAAATAAAGGTAGTGAAAAAAGTAGTGATTCGGTTGATTTATATTGCGATGTACTGAATTCAAGAAAAAGAAATAACGCTTGAAATGGACTGCACCCCAAAAGTTAGACAGAAAAAATCTAACATTGGGGTGTTTTATAATGAAATTGCGTTATGAAGCTAAAGTTCAAATCTATGAACTAAGGAAACAAGGAATCAGCTTAAAGCGTCTTTCAGAAAAATATGGAATTAATCTTTCAAATCTTTTGTATTTCAAAAATTTATTGGAACTTTTCTCTTTACGCGTTTGTCGTGTCATCATAGTTCGCTTTGTGTAATATTGTATTTTTTTCTTAAATTTTTGATACGAGTAGGTATTTCTTGTGAGTAATTTTCATCAAAAAATTTCATAGAGTAGCTCCCTAGAATCATGGAAAAGTAGTAAAAATAGTTGTTATCCTAGTTGATTAAAAAAATCTCTGATTTCCTCATCCTTTATAAAATAATATATAATTTTCCCCTCTCTTCTAGTGTCCAAGATGTTTTGATTGGCTAGTTTACGAAGATGGTGGGAGGCAGATGCCATACTGAGATTTAATAAACAGGCTATATCGCAGACACAGAGTTCTTCGACGGCAAGGAGATAAAAGATGATATTTATCTGTTTATTATCGGTAAATTTTGATAAAATGCGAAGTGATTTTTGGACTTCTTCCTTTTCAAGGTAGTTCGTTGCGGTTGTAACATTTTGTTGATTAATAACATCCACTTGACAGATACTATCTTTTTTCATAATTTTTTCTCCTAGCCCAACACAGCCCATAGCATGTCAAAGCTGTTGTTTTCAATCAGGATATACATCCCCAATCCTAAATAGACAACGGCAATAAACCATCTGCTATATTTTTCCAAAGTTTCTCCAACAGAAGGGACTTGTGCCAATTTTTGGGCAGAAAAAATCAAGAGATAAATCATGACTAGAAAAGTAAGTAAAGTCACTATCAAATTCGCTAAATTTAAGGTGGTAAAATATGGGACAAAGACACCAATATTGTCAGCGCCACAACTTGCAAAAGTAATCATAGCGACTAGAAAAATCAGGTTTTTATTGTCTTTTCGCAAACCATCTTTTGCAATAGCTTCTCCATCAGAATCTCCTAAAAGCAAAACTTTGAGGCCTAGGAAAATTGGAATCAAACCGAGTAAACCTAAAATCTCTTTACTAGGAATATAATTTAAGACAAATGCAAAAAGCAAACTTAGCAATATTAGACTAACAGAGCCTAGAAATTGTCCTAAATAGATGTTAATGATGTCCTTTCTGCTTTTTCTTTTGGCAAAAAATAACATTAGGATAATAAGTAAGTCTACGGCTGTCCCAGAATACAGGATTATTGAAGTAACAATATTTTGAATCATAAAACACCTCATTCAAATATATTTTTGAATGTATTCTAACATTAAACTTTGTAGATGTCAACTTAAAATCCACCAAAATATAGATAAGAAGTTAGTGTACCAAATATTAAAAAGCCCTGCTATCATTTCGATGGCAGGGCTTAACTTCAATATCCAGATGATATATTTATCTAAAAAAGGTAGAGTAAAAGGTAGAGTTTTTATTGATTTGTAGTGCGATATAATGAGTTTCAAAAAATCAAAAATCGCTTAAAATCAATATTTTGACGTCTATTGACGTGTACTGAAACCCTTACTTAACCTCTGTAAACACAACGTGTTTGCGAAGTTTTGGTGAGTATTTCTTCAATTGAAGACGGTCTGGAGTGTTACGTTTGTTTTTAGAAGTAAGGTACAAGCGTTCACCAGATTCTTTGTGTTCAAGTGTGATATTTACGCGCATGGTATCTCCCTTCTATTATTCAGCTGCAGCAGCTTTAGCGATTTTACGTCCTTTGTAGTATCCTTTAAGTGATACGCGGTGAGAACGTGAGTAATCTCCAGTAGTTTCGTCAAAGTTTACAGATGGAGCTGTTACTTTGTAGTGTGTACGACGTTTGTTTTTCTTCGCTTTTGAAGTGCGACGTGCAGGTACTGCCATTGTTTGTTTCTCCTTTTAGAATGTAATTCGATGCAATCTCATGATTTTCATCAACTTTAACAGTATAACAAAACTTTTTTGTAAAGTAAAGTTACTTGACAGAAATTTTTGATTTTCTTTTTGACAGTAGCAAAGCTTTTTAGCAGTTGTACCTATTTTTCGGATTATTATTCCAATATTCTGAAAATTTAAATATTTTCTTCTGTCCAACAGAGCATAAGTGTGGTATAATAAAGCACAAAGATGACTACAATGAAAGGGAAAGACATGACAGATAAATTAGATACACGCCACAGAAGTAAGATTTATGATAGTATGGTCAAATCTCCTAACCGTGCCATGCTTCGCGCGACAGGGATGACGGACAAGGACTTTGAAACTCCAATTGTCGGAGTGATTTCGACTTGGGCAGAAAATACGCCTTGTAATATTCACCTGCATGATTTTGGTAAACTAGCCAAGGAAGGAGTAAAAGAACAAGGTGCTTGGCCTGTTCAGTTCGGTACGATTACCGTAGCAGACGGGATTGCCATGGGAACACCGGGCATGCGCTTCTCTCTGACCTCACGCGACATCATTGCAGACTCTATCGAAGCTGCCATGGGCGGACATAATGTGGATGCCTTCGTCGCTATCGGGGGCTGTGATAAGAATATGCCTGGCTCTATGATTGCCATTGCCAATATGGATATTCCAGCTATCTTCGCCTACGGTGGAACCATTGCACCGGGAAATCTGGATGGCAAGGATATTGACTTGGTTTCTGTCTTTGAAGGTATCGGGAAGTGGAACCATGGCGATTTGACTGCTGAGGAAGTGCGCCGCATCGAGTGTAATGCCTGCCCTGGCCCTGGTGGCTGTGGCGGTATGTACACGGCTAATACTATGGCGACAGCTATTGAAGTCCTAGGGATGAGCTTGCCTGGTTCTTCTTCTCACCCAGCAGAATCTCAAGATAAGAAGGATGATATCGTGGAAGCTGGCCGAGCTGTTGTCCGGATGCTGGAAATGGGGCTCAAGCCATCTGACATTCTGACTCGCGAAGCCTTTGAAGATGCCATCACAGTGACCATGGCTTTGGGCGGCTCTACCAATGCTACTCTGCACTTGTTGGCCATTGCCCATGCGGCTAATGTGGAGCTGACCTTGGATGACTTTAATGTTATTCAAGAGCGCGTGCCACATTTGGCGGATTTGAAACCATCTGGCCAGTATGTCTTCCAAGACCTATACAATGTCGGTGGTGTGCCTGCCGTTATGAAATATCTTTTGGCGAACGGCTTCCTGCATGGCGACCGCATTACTTGTACAGGTAAGACAGTGGCGGAAAACTTGGCTGACTTTGCTGATTTGACGCCAGGTCAGAAGGTCATTATGCCGCTTGAGAATCCAAAACGTGCGGACGGTCCGCTCATTATCTTGCATGGTAATCTGGCTCCTGATGGCGCTGTTGCCAAGGTTTCTGGTGTTAAAGTGCGCCGTCACATCGGGCCTGCTAAGGTCTTTGACTCAGAAGAAGCTGCTATTGATGCAGTCTTGGCCGATGAAGTAGTTGATGGCGATGTAGTCGTGGTTCGCTACGTTGGTCCAAAGGGTGGCCCTGGTATGCCAGAAATGCTGTCACTTTCTTCTATCATCGTAGGGAAAGGCCAAGGAGATAAGGTAGCCCTCTTGACAGACGGTCGCTTCTCAGGTGGTACCTACGGTCTCGTTGTCGGACATATCGCTCCGGAAGCTCAGGATGGTGGCCCGATTGCCTACCTTCGCACAGGCGATATGGTCACGGTTGACCAAGATACCAAGGAAATTTCCATGGCAGTTTCTGAAGAAGAACTTGAAAAACGAAAAGCAGAAACAACTATTCCACCGCTTTATAGCCGCGGTGTACTTGGTAAATATGCTCACATGGTATCCTCTGCCGCTAAAGGTGCTGTTACCGACTTCTGGAAACCAGAAGAAACAGGGAAGAAATAGCCTATATATGACAAAAGAACCCGCTAGTTTTTCTAGCGGGTTTATTAATTTGGATGAGTGTTCATCTTCTTATCTAGGACTAATCCCCAGCGCAATGCGTCCAAAGCGGCTGATGCGCGTGATTTTCCACGCGGGCGACCAAGTGACTTCAACGGAGACAGTTTCGATGCCCTCGATTTGCTTCAGGGACTCGACGATTTCAATGGGAACGGTCTCGGTACAGTCGCAGGCTGTGTCTGTGAAGGTCATGACAATCTTGCAGTGGCCAGTTTCGTCAAGATTGATTTCATAGATGAGCCCGAGATTGTAGACATCAAGCTCGACCTCTGGATCGTAAATCGTTTCGAGTTTCTTAATGAATTCTTCTTGGATAGCTGCGGCTCGGTCATTGATTTTGATATCGTCTCTCATCTTCAGTCCTTCTTTCTCTATAGAATGGTGGTCTTATTTTCTCATAATTCTGACAATTTTTCAAGAAATTCTGGCGAATGAAAACGGATTTAGTCTCTCGGAGGGAATTTTTCTGCTCTAACTCCTCAAAACATCTGATTTATGGTAAAATAATAGATATTATATAGTTGCAGAGGATTAGAAAATGAAATTACAAAAACCTAAAGGAACTCAGGATATCCTCCCTCAGGAATCTGCTAAATGGCAGTATCTGGAGGAGTTTGCTCGTAAGACGTTTAAAAAATACAACTATGCGGAAATTCGGACACCGATTTTTGAGCACTATGAGGTCATCAGTCGTTCTGTTGGAGATACGACAGATATTGTGACCAAGGAAATGTATGATTTCTACGATAAGGGGGATCGTCATATCACGCTGCGGCCAGAAGGAACTGCACCGGTCGTTCGTTCTTATGTCGAAAACAAGCTCTTTGCGCCAGAGGTTCAAAAGCCAGTCAAGCTTTATTATATGGGCTCTATGTTCCGCTATGAGCGGCCTCAGGCTGGTCGCTTGCGCGAATTTCACCAAATCGGGGTGGAGTGCTTCGGCTCTGAAAATCCAGCGACAGATGCAGAAACAATTGCTATGGCGGCTCAGTTCTTCAAGGAAATTGGAATTGGGCAGGTGACGCTGCAGCTGAATAGTTTGGGCAATGCAGCGAGTCGAGCTGCCTATCGTCAGGCCTTGATTGATTATTTGACTCCGCTGAAAGACAGTCTTTCTAAGGATAGTCAGCGTCGTTTGGAGGAAAATCCGCTGCGGGTGCTGGATTCGAAGGAAAAAGAAGATAAGGCAGCTGTTGCGCAGGCTCCTTCGATTTTGGACTTTCTGGACGAGGAGAGCCAGGAGCATTTTGCGGCTGTCCGCTCAATGCTAGAGTCTTTGGACGTTCCTTATGTCATTAACACCAATATGGTACGCGGACTGGACTACTACAATCACACGATTTTTGAGTTTACGACTGATGTGGCAGGTAGCGAACTGACTATCTGTGCGGGTGGTCGCTATGATGGTTTGGTTGACTATTTCGGTGGGCCAGAAACGCCTGCCTTTGGTTTTGGTATGGGAATGGAGCGTCTGCTCTTGGTTCTGGAAAAACAGGGAGCAGCTTTGCCATTTGAGACAGGCTTGGATGCCTATATTGCCGTTCTAGGTGAGGCTGCCAATCGCAGCGCTTTGGAATTGGTGCAAGCCCTTCGGAATCAAGGATTTGCGGCCGAGCGAGACTATTTGGACCGCAAGCTTAAGGCACAATTCAAGTCAGCAGATGCTTTCAGAGCCAAGACCATCATTACTTTAGGTGAAAGTGAGATCGAAAGCAACCAAGTCACTGTGAAGAATAATGAAACTCGTCAAGAAGTGGTGGTTGGACTGGATCAAGTTCAAGAAAACTATCAGGCTGTTCTCGAAAAATTAGGTTGTTAGAGAAAAACTTATTTTTTCTTAAAGGTCGAGCTCTTTAAGGAATCTAGAAATGTTACATTTTTGTTACACAGAGAGCAAAAGCTGTAACAAACTGATAATATTTTGGTATAATGGTCATACCCTTACATAAATAAAGGAGAAAAAATGAAAAAATTGATGAAATTTGGCGTATTGCCGGCTTGTATTCTTTTGTTGGGAGCATGTTCGGCCCTGCCAAAACCACAGAAGAAAAACGCTGAAAACGTGAAGACAGAGCAGTCTTCATCTTCTACATCAGAAAAAGAAACCAATGAAAAGCGGATTGAGAAAGATGCAGATATTATCTTGCGTGCAGTCTTTACAGATCATTCTTCAGGTTTCACGACCTTGATGGGAACTTCTGTTGACAAATGGAAGAAAGGTATTACTCAGTCTTACGTTGATGAAAACCTGTCTAAATATACGCCAGAAGAAAACTATACGCTTGACTTAAAGACAGAAAAATTCCCTCCATCAAAAATCTTGGAGTTATTTGACCAAGCACGTTTTAAAGTCTTGGCTACGATTGGCGATGATTTTGAAATTACTAAGGTTGAAGACGATGGAGAAACAGCAACGGTAACATTTAAGAGCCGTGCGATTGCGACACGTGATTTGGCCAATTTAATCAATATGACCAAAGCTAGTCTGTTTGAAAATGGGATTGAAGATGTAAAAGCCTTGGAAGACTCAACGGATCCAGATCTTGAGAAGCGTTTGGCTTTGGTAAATAACTTCCTCTTCTACTATGCTTTTGATCGTATGAATGAAGACTTTGGCTACATTGCGCCACGTGAGTTTACAATGGAGTTAACGAAGACAAAAGAGGGTCGCTATATTCTCAATGACGAAAACTTTATTGAATTGCGTAAATCAATTTTTGTCAATGAGTATTCAGCAAATGGTGCAGAAACCCGTAAAGGAAACAAATCAACCGATTCTGGCTCTAAATCTGACTCAAGCTCCTCTTCATCTTCCGATAAATCAAAGATCTAATAGTTTGAAATAAGATTTAGGATCTCATTTACATAGATAACGGGTCTGGGGCTTTTTGTCTCAGACTTTTATTTTTCAACTAGCTTGAATTGACGGAGGATATGAATGAAAACAATTTATTTAAGCAAAAAAGACATGTTGGAAATCTGCCAAGATGGTGATAAGTATTTCTTGCGTTATCCAACTTTTAATATTACCTGCCCAGAAGTGATTAGAGAAATTCCCAAAGAAGCTGCAGATAGTTACATGTCGGGAGAACATACTGGCAAAGAGTTGATGACTTATGCGCAATATGGTTTTTGGAAATCTAAAAAACAATATACACAAGAAGAGTCGAATAAAATTTTTATACAAAATAACCCTGACTTAATTTTCAATGATTTATCTTATAACCAAAAAATATTTTCTCCTGAAGAATTTACCCAAATCGTCACCAAAGCCATTGTTTCAGAACTGGAACCTAGCGAACTTGACGCAATTGGTATAGTTGATAGTCATTTAGAGCTTCTTCTGGTGGATCCAGTTGGCTGGGAGGAAGAGATAGAAGCAGTCCATTTGGAAATTCTGCAAGAAAAAATTAATAATTACATTCACTTCCTCGAAAGTAAGCAGTATGTAGCACGATACGGTGATAAGTTTGACAAAAAAGTCATCCATATCACATTCCAGTATTCTCCATCTGACAATGGCCTAGCCTTCCTAGCCGCTGCTCAGAAGGTATTGCAGAATACAGATATGAGTTTGAAGATCGAATTGCCGGAGTGATATGAAGAGAGCGAATTTTCGCTCTCTTTTTAGTCTCTTACAGTATGTTATAATTGAATTGGACAACACTTGGACTGTTATTATCAAAAAAAGGGGTAGAGCTTGTGTTAGATATTCGTATTGAGACCATTGACAATAAGTCTTTGACATACAAGATATTAAGAAAATATTCTGCTTTACCTTTTTCACAACTAAAGCTAAGAATAGAAAATCATGATCCAGTGATGGTAGTAGATGACTTAAAACTGGACGAGCTTCGAAGGGTTAGAGAGTTAATTTATGAGTTAAGCGGCATAGGCACTGAGGTTACGATAAAGGATTCAACAGGCATCATCACCTTGGGAGTATTGCATAATATTATCTCTAGTTATGAAGGAATTACGGCTGATATAGAAGAGCTAGATACCCTTATGTTTGATGAAGAGGATTGATTGCTAGATTTCTATATTTTAACGAATTTATAACTTGGAAAATCAGTGCTTCCGAAGCAGGCAGGGTCAATTCTTTTAGTCTGTTGACTGACAAGGGATTCAAGATTCTTGATAAAGGGTGTGGAAGAGGTTGCTAATAATATTATTATAAAAATGGATTTAATAGAATAGGAAAAGGCTATGAGATTAAGAGATAAATGGGAAGATGATTCAAATCAGTATAGAAGGCATAATCTTAAACAAAAGATAAATTCGGTTATCTTTGGTCTAGCAATAGGTGATGCACTGGGAGTCCCTGTAGAGTTCAGAGATAGAGATACCTATCATATTTCAGATATGGTGGGTTATGGAACCTATAATCAACCAGCTGGTACCTGGTCAGATGATACTTCTTTATCCTTAGCACTTATTGAACACCTATATGAGGATTCTGATTTGAATGGGTTGATGGATAAATTTGTAGCTTATCGTCAGGGCTACCTCACACCTTTTGGATATTGTTTTGATATTGGTGTTTCGACTAATCAGGCGATTGAACGGTATTTGACGGGAGTTTCTCCAGAGAAATGTGGAGGGAGTAGTGAGAGAGACAATGGCAATGGAGCTTTGATGAGGATATCTCCCTTAGCTTTGATCTTATATGAAAATGTTGATTTCAGTTATAGATCAAAAATAATTGAGCAATATACTAAGCTGACCCATGCTCATCCAAGGTCTATCGTGGCATCTATTCTTTATGTCCAGCTTTTAATCGGTTTTCTTCTTAATATTCGTTTAGAAAAATTACTTTGTCAATCAAAGCCTTATTTTGAAGATTACTTCAAGAAAAGCCCAGAATACTGGGAAGAATATCAAGAACATTTTAGAGAAATATTTGACAAAGAATTTTATCAAAAAGCTAGGGAAGATATTGCTTCTACAGGCTATGTTGTTGATACCTTGAAGGCTTGTCTCTGGTGTTTGGGTACAACAGATAGTTTTGAAGAAGCTGTTCTAAAAGCCGTTAATCTTGGAGGGGACACCGATACGATCGGTGCCATTACAGGTACCTTGGCTGGAGCCTACTATCAACTGGAAGGCATCCCAGAAAAATGGATTCAACAGCTGGCTAATAGAGAATTGATTGACGAAAAATGTCGACAAATGCTAGAATGGCTAGAACGTTGATTTTCTGTAGTTGTTGCATATTTGAGCAATCCTTGAAATTAGGATGAACTGATTTCTAAGATGGTGAAGAGATGGAGTTGTTTTTGAAAACAGGAGAGAAGAAAATCTACCAGCTGACCAAGTCTATCTGCAATATCAATGTTCCCAGATACAGCTTAAAATTACACGGTAAACGAAAGGATTATCATGAAAGAAAAAGACTTACTTATCAAAGAATATCTTAGAGTAAAAAAAGAAGCGATTTATAGCCGCATTATATTCTTGCTAACGGCCGTTACAGGAGCTAGAAAGAGTGATTTTCCTTGGATATGTCGATGTTGATTTTCAAAATTTTCTTAA
>NZ_CALIIB010000064.1 GCF_938020365.1 uncultured Streptococcus sp.
CTGTGGCAAGGTTTTTTCTTGTAGAAAGTGAGGTTGTCATGGTTAGTGACAGTTGTAAAAAGAGATTTGGCAAGATTATGCTGGAGCAAATGGAGCTCTTGGAGCAGGTAGAAATTGCGCCTCAGATTTTTTCGATGCGCCTGAGAGGAAAGATGGTGAGCCAGATGCAGGTTGGGCAATTCCTGCATATCCGAGTGCCAGATGATAGCAAGCTTCTGCGACGCCCGATTTCCATATCGGAGATTGATCGGGAGAAAAATATCTGCCGGATTATCTATCGGGTCGAAGGTGGCGGAACGGCCATTTTCTCTCAGCTTCCTGTCGGTAGCTATCTTGATGTCATGGGACCTCAGGGAAATGGCTTTGATTTGTCTCCGGTAGAAAAGGGCGGCAAGGTCTTGATCATTGGTGGTGGTATCGGTGTGCCTCCTCTCTTACAAACGGCCAAAGAACTGCATGCTAAGGGTGCCCAGGTTACAGCAGTATTAGGATTTGCCAATCAATCTGCGGTCATTTTGGAAGAAGAGTTTCGTGAGTGCAGTCAGTTGTTTATCACTACAGATGATGGGACTTACGGTCAAAAAGGCTATGTATCAACCATTGTCGATGAGCTGACAGAAGATTTTGCTGCGGTCTATTCTTGTGGAGCGCCCGGTATGCTCCAGTATGTGGATCGGACATTTCATGATCATCCCCATGCCTATCTATCAATGGAGTCTCGGATGGCTTGTGGCATGGGCGCCTGCTATGCCTGCGTCGTTCATGTAGCAGGTCAGGATGAGGCGGTCAATAAGCGAGTTTGCGAAGACGGTCCAGTTTTTGAGACTGGGACTATCGTGCTTTAGGAGGATAAGGAAATGACTGAAAATCGTTTGAAAATTTCTCTGCCAGGCTTAGAGCTGAAAAATCCAATCATTCCAGCTTCAGGCTGTTTTGGCTTCGGTCAAGAGTATGCCAAATACTATGACTTGGATCTACTGGGCTCTATCATGATCAAGGCGACGACGCAACATCCCCGCTTTGGCAATCCAACGCCCCGTGTGGCTGAGACGCCAGCTGGCATGCTCAATGCTATCGGCCTCCAAAATCCAGGTGTCGATGCCGTTTTGGCTGAAAAACTTCCTTGGCTGGCTCAGCACTATCCAGATTTGCCAATTATTGCTAATGTTGCTGGTTTTTCCAATGAAGAATATGCTCATGTATCTGGAAAAATCTCTCAAGCTCCCAATGTCAAGGCGATTGAGCTCAATATTTCCTGCCCCAATGTGGACCATGGCAATGCGGGGCTTTTAATCGGACAAGTCCCTGAGCTAGCCTATGAAGCGGTAAAAGCAGCAGTTGCTGCCTCCCAAGTCCCAGTCTATGTCAAATTGACCCCCAGCGTAGCAGATATTACCCAAGTAGCCAAGGCGGCAGAAGATGCGGGCGCGAGCGGACTGACCATGATTAATACCTTGGTGGGAATGCGTTTCGACTTGAAAACGAAGTGGCCAATCATTGCCAATGGAACGGGTGGTATGTCTGGTCCAGCTGTCTTTCCTGTGGCGCTCAAGTTGATTCGTCAGGTCGCTCAGTTCACCAAACTACCAATCATTGGCATGGGCGGAGTTGACTCGGCAGAGGCAGCGCTAGAGATGTTTATCGCTGGTGCATCAGCTATCGGCGTCGGAACAGCGAATTTTACCGACCCGTATACCTGTCCTAAGATTATAGAAAACTTGCCACAAGTTATGGATAAATACGGCATTGAAAGCTTAGAAAGCTTGAGAAAAGAAGTCAGAGAAAATTTACTTTAAGCTTGATTTTCTCTTGACAAATTTCCCAGTAAATTATAGAATGTTTAAGACAAAACCTTTAAAGAAGTCCAGAGAGGCTCTAAGGCGCATACGTTTAAAATGGCAGATCCTGCCGCATTTTCGTGTAACCTTGCTCTCGGGCAAGGTTTTTTCTATGATTGTAATCATCTTTATAGTAAGTAACAAGCAAGGAGAAGAACTGCATGCGTGAAGAACGTCCTATTATCGCCCTAGACTTTCCATCTTTTGATGATGTCAAAAACTTTCTGGAGCATTTTCCAGAAGATGAAAAACTGTACGTCAAGATCGGCATGGAATTCTTTTATGCCATTGGTCCAGAAATTGTGCATTATCTGAAAGGCTTGGGACATAGTATTTTTCTTGATTTGAAATTGCACGACATCCCTAATACCGTGCGTTCAGCTATGTCTGTTTTGGGAACATTTGGCATTGATATGGTGACGGTTCATGCAGCTGGCGGCGTTGAGATGATGCGAGAGGCCAAGAAAGTTCTCGGTGACAATGCAAAGCTAGTAGCGGTGACCCAGTTGACTTCGACCAGCGAAGAAGACATGCGCGACTGCCAAAACATCCAAACAACCGTGCAGGAGTCGGTTGTTAATTATGCCCGCAAGGCTAAGGAAGCTGGGCTGGATGGGGTTGTTTGCTCAGCTTTGGAAGTTGAACTCATCAAGACAGCTACGGCAGACGATTTTCTTTGCGTGACACCGGGTATCCGGCCGGCAGGTGCTGAAATCGGTGACCAAAAGCGGGTCATGACGCCGCAGGAAGCCCATCAGATTGGCAGCAATTATATTGTGGTTGGTCGCCCGATTATTCAGGCTGAGAATCCTTGGGATGCTTATCACGAAATTAAGAAACAGTGGAATAGCTAAATAAGAATTTTAAATGAAACGAATAACAGATGTATAAGGAGTGAAAAATGACTTTAGCCAACGATATTGCACGTGACTTGTTGAAAATCAAAGCAGTTTACTTGAAACCGGAGGAGCCTTTTACTTGGGCTTCTGGGATTAAATCACCGATTTACACAGATAACCGAGTGACTTTGGCCTACCCAGAGACTCGGACTTTGATCGAAAATGGCTTTGTCGAAAAAATCCGTGCGGAATTTCCAGATGTGGAAGTGATTGCGGGCACGGCAACGGCGGGTATTCCTCACGGTGCTATCATTGCCGACAAGATGAATCTACCTTTTGCTTATATCCGCAGCAAACCAAAAGATCACGGGGCGGGCAATCAGATTGAAGGCCGAGTGGCTCCTGGTCAAAAGATGGTTGTGATTGAAGATTTGATTTCCACTGGCGGCTCTGTCTTGGATGCTATTGCGGCAGCCAAGCGTGAAGGAGCAGATGTAATCGGTGCTGCAGCTATCTTCACCTACGAATTACCAAAAGCGGATAAGAACTTTGCGGATGCAGGCGTGAAGTTGGTGACTTTATCAAACTACACAGAACTTATCCACTTGGCTGAGCAAGAAGGCTATATCAATGCAGAAGGATTGACTTTGCTGAAGAAGTTTAAAGACGATCAAGAAAACTGGCAAAATTAAGAAGGTACGAGGAGGCGGGACTAGCATGTTCCTGTCTCTTTTTTAGGATTTACTTGGCCTCTGCCCACTTTTTAAAATAGCAAAAAGTGCCTGATTTTGTTATAATAAAGCCATGTCTAAGATTTATCATATCACTTTTTTGATTCTACAAAAAATCATGCTGGTATTGAGTCTTCATTGGCTGTTTACAGCTATTTTTCATGTGTCGCAGTTGAGCAGTTTGGCTCTGATTTTGTTTGGAGTCTTGGCAATCCTAGCGAATCGCTATCGGTTTCAGCTTAAAAAGTCTTATCATTTTCTAATGAGGCACAAGCTTGCCATTGCTTTAGCAGCTCTCCTTTTTCAGCTCATCATGCTCCTATCGGCTGAGCTTTTGATTCGACGGGATGCAGCGGTGGTTTTCACAGGGGCTTTTAAATACCTGAAGGAGTCCTCTATTTCCAGCTACCTGACGCGCAATCCTAATAATCTGCCCCTCTTTCTCTATGAGCGTTTCTTCTTTAATCTCTTTGGCGAAGCAGCTCTCTGGATTATGCAGGGACTCAATCTTTTTTACGTCAATATTGCGTCTTGGATCCTCTACAAAGGCTGTCAGCGATACTTTTCGCAGGCTACGGCAGATGCGGTTTTTAGCCTTTATGTGGCCTTGGTCGGATTTTCGCCTTACTATATGTCTATGTACACGGACATCCCTCCCTTGCCTTTGATTAGTCTACAGATTTTTCTGGCTCTGAGTCTGTTGGAAAATAAGGGGAATAGTCGCCAAATCATTTCTAGAAGCCTTTTATTAGGGATTCTGACCAGTCTTGCCTTTTTGATTCGTCCGACAGTGATGATTCTGTTGATTGCTGTTTTTGGAGTTTTGTTTCTGAGACAAAACTGGAACAAGTTTTTCTTGACTGCGGCGGTCTTTGCTCTAAGCTTTTCAGCAGGCTACCTTCCACTTCATTATAGTCTGGCTCACCAGACAGAAGTGCCGATCATCCAAGGCCAAGGGCTGGCCAAAGGGCCACTGCTTTTCATCAATCTGGGCCTAACCAATATCGGTCACGATCAGGAAGACATGAAGGAAGGGCTCTTGCAATACGTGGAACCTGATAAGCGGGCTGACTACAATAATGGCATGTTTGCCAAGGAAAATGTCATCAAAGAAATCAAGCGCCGTCTGAAAGAATACACTCCGCTGACCTTTCTACAGCACTTATATTATAAACACTCTTTGACGGTTGCTGAAGGAAACTTGGGTTGGCTCTATCGCAGTGTTGAAAATGAAAAGACACCTTATATTTCACCGCTTTATGAGTTCACAAAAGACAATGCATTTGCCCAGTTTATCCGTGATTTTTTCCTCAATTCTGATAAGGATAGTTTTCGATTCTATTCGCTGATCAAGCAGGTAGTTTGGATTGCTATGGCTTTGGGGCTGGTCTTTGCCCTTTGGAAATACCGACCAAACGATTCCTTGAATTTCTTGATCTTGGCAGTTTTCGGTGGCCTGCTCTTTCTGCAGATTTTCGAAGGAGGAAAGACCCGTTATCTGATTCAGTTTTTGCCACAGATTTTGATTCTGTCAGCTGTGGGATTGACCCAATATCCACAGGCTCTAGGAAAATATTATTTTTGGACTAGAAAGAAGGACTCTTTGAAATGACAAGACCTGTTCCTATCTATGAACCGCTTTATACCTTGAAGCCTATTGCCGAGAATATCTGGATTGTCGACGGTTATTTGATTGAGATGGATGCGGTGCTGACAAAGTTGCCTTTTTCTACCCGCATGAC
>NZ_CALIIB010000065.1 GCF_938020365.1 uncultured Streptococcus sp.
GCCCAGTCTCTGGGCGTGGATGTCATCGTGACGGATCACCACTCCATGCCTGAGGAGCTGCCAAACGCCTATGCGATTGTCCATCCGGAACATAGCGGAGCAGATTATCCTTTCAAGCATTTGGCTGGTTGTGGGGTGGCTTTTAAGCTAGCAACTGCCTTGTTGGAAGAAGTCCAAGTCGAACTTTTGGACTTAGTGGCCATTGGTACCATTGCCGATATGGTCAGTCTGACAGGGGAAAATCGGATCTTGGTCAAATATGGCCTTTCTGTTCTCAAAAATACTCAGAGAGTAGGACTTCAGGAACTCTTCAAAATTGCAGGCATTCAGCCAGATGAGCTAGACGAAGAAACGGTTGGTTTCCAGCTTGCTCCCCGACTTAATGCCTTGGGAAGGCTGGATGATCCCAATCCAGCGGTTGAGCTTTTAACAGGATTTGACGATGAAGAAGCTCGTGATATTGCGCTCATGATCAACCAGAAAAATGACGAGCGTAAGGAAATTGTCCAGCAGATTTATGAAGAGGCGCAAACCATGCTGGACACTGGGAGACCAGTGCAGGTGCTAGCCAAGGAAGGTTGGAACCCTGGTGTGCTAGGAATTGTCGCTGGGCGCTTGCTGGAAGAGCTGCACCAGCCAGTCATAGTGCTTAATATCGAGGATGGCATCGCTAAGGGCAGCGCCCGCAGTATTGAAGCGGTCAATATTTTTGAGGCCTTGGACAGTCATCGTGACCTCTTTGTAGCCTTTGGTGGCCATGCTGGAGCAGCTGGAATGACTCTCGAAGCAGACAAGCTGGCGGAGATTGCTGACATCTTGACAGCTTACATCTTAGACAATGATTTGGATTTGACTGGAAAAACAACTCTCTATTTAGACGAGGAGTTGCACCTGCCAGAACTGACCCTGGATACACTCAAAAGTTTCGAAAAACTGGCTCCTTTTGGTATGGACAATAAGAAGCCGCTTTTTTACCTCAAGGACTTTAAAGTGGACAATGCTCGGACTATGGGGGCTGGCAATAGCCATCTCAAGCTGAAAATTTCTCAGGAAGACGCATCTTTTGAAGTAGTAGCTTTTGGACAAGGAAATCTGGCGACAGAGTTTGCCCAGACCAAGAATCTGGAGCTAGCTGTCAGCCTCTCTGTCAATAAATGGAATGGACAGACCAGTCTCCAGCTCATGCTGGTAGATGCCCGTGTGGATGGCGTTCAGCTTTTCAATATCCGAGGAAAAAATGCGACGCTGCCTGACAAGGTTCCAGTCTTGCGTTTCACAGAGGAGTTGCCAGATTTGACAAATAGCAGAGCAGTTGTGGTTTATGACCTGCCCGATGACTTGCAGGTCTTGAAGAAGATTCTTCAGTCTCAGGATTTCGATGCTATTTACTTTAAGAATGAGATTACCAAGCCTTACTATCTGACCGGTTATGGTACTCGTGAGCAATTTGCCAAACTCTACAAGACAATCTATCAGTTCCCCGAGTTTGACGTCCGCTATAAACTCAAAGAGTTGGCGGCTTATCTGAAAATCGACCCGATTCTCTTGGTCAAAATGATTCAGATTTTTGAAGAGCTGGGCTTTGTCAGCATCACTGAAGGCGTCATGAAGGTCAATAAGGAAGCTGAAAAGAAAGAAATTGACAGCAGTCACATTTATCAAGACCTCAAGCGTCTAGTCAAAGAACAAGAACTCATGGCACTGGGCACCGTGCAGGAGATTTATGACTATCTCATGGATTGCTAGGGAAAAGGCCTTCTTGTTTTACAAATCTTTCATATCTAAAAATATTTGAAAGTCTGCTAGAGCCTTTTTGAATAAAACATGGTATAATAGAGAGTAAAAAATTTTTTGAAAGAAAGAACATTATGAATTTAAAAGATTACATTGCAACCATTGAAAACTACCCAACGGAAGGGATTCTCTTCCGTGATATTAGCCCTTTGATGGCTGATGGGAATGCCTATAGCTACGCTGTACGTGAAATTGTTCAATATGCGACTGACAAGGAAATCGACATGATCGTCGGTCCAGAAGCGCGTGGCTTTATCGTAGGATGTCCAGTTGCCTTTGAATTAGGAGTTGGTTTTGCTCCTGTCCGTAAGCCAGGCAAACTTCCACGTGAAGTTATCTCAGCAGACTATGAAAAAGAGTACGGTGTAGATACACTGACTATGCATGCGGATGCAATCAAACCTGGTCAACGCGTTCTGATTGTCGATGACCTTCTTGCGACTGGTGGGACAGTTAAGGCGACCATTGAAATGATTGAGCGCCTTGGCGGAGTTGTTGCTGGTTGTGCCTTCCTCATCGAGTTGGATGAGCTCAAGGGTCGCGAAGCAATCGGCGATTATGACTACAAAGTATTGATGCACTACTAAAGATATAGCTTATTACTATATCTAGTTAGAGAAAAAGTATAATTGAAAACTATATCTCCTTTGAGTATAATAGGTATATTAAACAAAAGGAGATATTTTCATGCCTATCAAGATTGATAAGAAGCTTCCCGCAGTTGAAATTTTAAGCTCTGAGAATATTTTTGTCATGGATGATGATCGGGCAGATCATCAGGATATTCGTCCCTTGAATATCTTGATACTCAATCTTATGCCCCAGAAAATGGTGACGGAAACTCAGATTTTGCGTCATTTGGCCAATACGCCCTTGCAGCTGACTATTGAGTTTCTTTATATGACTTCTCATACGTCAAAGACTACCCAAGTGGAACACATGCAGACCTTTTACAAGACTTTTGATGAGGTCAAGCATCGTTTCTTTGATGGCTTGATTATCACAGGAGCGCCAGTAGAACATCTGCCTTTTGAGGCGGTGGACTATTGGGAGGAATTCCAGCAGGTGATTGAATGGTCCAAGACTCATGTCTTTTCGACTTTACATATCTGTTGGGGAGCACAGGCCGGCCTTTATGCCCGCTATGGCGTGGATAAGCACCAGATGGAAGAGAAACTTTCGGGTGTTTACGAGCAGTCGGCTCCAAGCAATAATCTACTTTTCAGAGGTTTTGATGATGAATTTATCACACCTCATTCAAGGCATACAGAAGTACTGAAAGATGACATTCTGAATCTGACCAATCTAGAAATTCTCTCTGAGGGAGAAAAGACTGGCTTGTCTGTTTTGGCGAGCCGAGACTTGCGAGAGGTGTATAGCTTTGGTCACATGGAATACGACCGTGATACCCTTGCCAAGGAGTATTTCCGTGACTTGGAAGCGGGCAAGGATCCTCATATTCCTGAGAATTACTTCAAGAATGATGATGTGAATGCGACACCTTGTCTGCGCTGGAGTTTGGCGGCAGCTCTCTTTTTCAGTAATTGGGTCAATTATGCAGTCTATCAAGAAACACCGTTTGATTGGCAAAGTCCAGAGAATGATGCATCCTTCTTTGCTTATTTATAAAGAGGTACTATGACTTATTTAGCAGCTTACAAAAATGGCAACTTGGTTCTTCCAAGTGCCCTCTTTTTGCATTTTAAAGACATTTTTGATTCCAGTGATGATTTTTTGGTCTGGCAGTTTTTCTATTTGCAAAATACCACCTCATTGGAGGAATTTGCGCCCAGTCAGATTGCGGAGCATATTGGCAAGACCTTGTCCGAGGTCAATCGTTCCATGTCCCATCTGACAGAAAAAGGCTTGCTCCAGTACAGAACCATTGAACTGAATGGGGAAATTGAAGCGATTTTTGATGCTTCACCAGCCTTAGAAAAGCTAGATGAGCTTTTGGAGACTTCTGATCCTACTGGGTCAAGGCCAGTGTCGGATGGTAACCTTCTTAAGGAACTGGTTGAAACCTTCCAGCAAGAATTGGGCCGTCTTTTGACTCCCTTTGAAATTGAGGATTTGACCAAGACCATTAAGGACGATCAAACCAATCCAGATTTGGTCAAGGCTGCCTTACGCGAAGCGGTTTTCAATGGCAAGCCTAATTGGAAATATATCCAGGCAATCTTGCGTAATTGGCGGCGGGAAGGCATTACAACCCAAGCTCAAGTAGAAGCCAAACGGGCGGAGCGTGAAGCAAGTAATCCACAGAATGTAACGGTTTCGGATGATTTCCTTAATGCCATGAATTTGTGGAAGGACTGAATTTGCTAGATTAACAGTGGCCTGTTAGATGCGACAGGCCCTTGGTTTTATAAAAAAAGGAGAAAAGTATGACCTATCAATTGCCAAAAGTTTGGTCCGCTGCGGACAGCGACCAAGGAAAATTTTCAGGTATCAATCAGCCTACTGCGGGCGCGCGTTTTGAACAAAAGCTTCCTGTCGGTACAGGGCCCTTTCAGCTTTATTCACTTGGGACTCCAAATGGGGTCAAGGTGACGATTATGCTGGAGGAACTACTGGCAGAGGGTATCACTGAGGCGGCCTATGATCTTTATAAGATTAGCATCATGGACGGCGACCAATTTGGCTCAGATTTTGTGAAAATCAATCCCAACTCCAAAATTCCAGCCTTGTTGGACCAGTCGGCTGATAAGCCGATTCGAGTCTTTGAGTCGGCGAATATCCTGCTCTATCTGGCAGAGAAGTTTGGAAAGCTGATTCCGTCAGATCTAGCTGGTAGAACTGAGGTGCTCAACTGGCTCTTCTGGCAGACAGGAGCGGCGCCCTTCTTGGGAGGCGGATTCGGTCATTTCTTTAACTATGCTCCAGAAAAGCTGGAATACCCTATCAATCGCTTCACGATGGAAGCCAAGCGGCAGCTGGATTTGTTAGACAAAGAATTGGCCAAGAAAGCTTATATCGCTGGAGATGACTATAGCATAGCAGATATTGCTATCTGGTCTTGGTATGGGCAGTTGGTACAGGACAAGATTTATACAGGCGCAGCGGAGTTCTTGGATGTTGCATCTTACAAACATCTAGTTGCCTGGGCTGAGAAGATTGCGGCCCGTCCGGCAGTCCAGCGTGGTTTAGCTGCCGAGTATCAAGAAATCAAATAAAAAGTGACAAGTGGCGAAACAGAATCAGTTTATTGACAGGCTGATTTTTGTTCCGCTGCTTTTTTTATACCCTTAAAAATGATATACTGAATAGAAGAATGTTTAGAAAAGAGTAAGCAATGCAAAAAAAGACTATTTCCCAACGCTTGGAGCGAGTGGCAGCTTTTGTGCCAAATGGGGCAAAGCTGCTGGATGTCGGGAGCGATCATGCCTATCTGCTTATTTACCTGATTCAGCAGGGACGGATTGAGAAGGCTCTGGCCGGTGAAGTGGTAGAGGGGCCTTTTCAGTCTGCTCAGAAAAATGTGGCAGAGCATGGGCTGACGGACCAGATTGAGGTTCGCTTGGCCAATGGTCTGGCGGCTTTTGAAGCGGAAGATCAGATTGACACCATCGTCATCGCTGGCATGGGTGGTCGATTGATTTCAGAAATTTTGGAAAATGGCAGAGCTAAGCTTGAGGCTATTTCCCGCTTGATTTTGCAGCCCAATAACCGAGAGGATGAGCTCCGCAGCTGGCTGGTATCCAACGGCTTTCATTTGCTGGCTGAGGATATCTTAGAAGAGGCTGGTAAGTTTTACGAAATCCTAGTGGCTGAGGCAGGCCAGCAAACTTTGACGGAGCAAGAAAAACGCTTTGGTCCTTTCCTGTTAGAACAGCAATCTCCAGTTTTTCGGAAAAAATGGCAGAAAGAACTGAAGAAATTCGAAGGAGCTTTAGCCCATATCCCAGAAAAAAATGAGCTAGAACGCTCTGCTATGTCCCAAAAAATCGACAGTATCAAGGAGGTACTCCATGTTAGCAAGTGAGATCATCGCCCGTTATGAAGCCTATTGCCCGCAAGAATTGTCCATGGAGGGCGACATTTCAGGCCTGCAAATCGGAACTTTGGATAAAGAAGTTGACAAGGTTCTAGTGGCATTGGATATTCGTGAGCAAACGGTGGAAGAGGCCATTGAGGCAGGCGCTGGACTGGTTATTGTTAAGCATGCGCCTATTTTTCGACCGCTCAAGGATCTAGTGGCGGATAAAGCACAAAATCGGATGATTTTAGACCTCATCAAGCATGATATTGCTGTCTATGTTAGCCATACCAATATTGATGTCGTGGAGGACGGGCTCAATGACTGGTTCTGCCAGCTTCTGGAAATTGAGGAGACAAGTTTTCTCAGTCAGACAAGCCCAGAACACGGTATTGGTCGCGTGGGGAAGATTGCTCCTCAGACCTTTGGGGACTTTGCGGCTAAGGTCAAGGCAACTTTTGGACTAGATTGTTTGCGTCTGGTCACCTATGAAGAAACAGATCTCGAACGTGTGATTGAGCGTGTAGCTATCTGTGGCGGCAGCGGTCAGTCCTTTTATCCGGAGGCCATTGCTAAGGGAGCGCAAGTCTACATAACAGGTGATATTTACTATCATACAGCTCAGGAGATGCTGACAGAAGGACTTTTGGCTCTAGATCCTGGACATCATATCGAGGTTCTATTTACGGAAAAATTAAAAGAAAAGCTTGATACTTGGAAGGCAGAAGAGGGCTGGGAGATTGAAATTCTGGCTAGTCAGGCTTCGACCAATCCTTTCCGACATATTTAAGAGGGAGCGACATGAAAAAAGTAGCAGTGATTGGTGCTGGAATTGTCGGCTCAACAGCAGCTTACTATCTGTCCAAATCCCCAAATGTGGAAGTGACTGTCTTTGATGACGGCAAGGGGCAGGCAACCAAGGCAGCCGCTGGCATTATCAGTCCATGGTTTTCCAAACGTCGCAACAAGGCTTGGTACAGGATGGCGCGTCTGGGCGCTGATTTTTATCAGGAATTGATTACGGAACTGAAAGAGGCTGGAATCCAGACAGACTTTTACCAACAGACAGGTGTGTATCTGCTGAAAAAGGACGAGAGCAAGCTGCAGGAGCTTTATGATTTGGCTGCTAATCGTCGTGAAGAGTCGCCTCTAATTGGGGAGTTGAGTCTTCTCAGCCGTCAGGAAGCCTGGGAGAAATTTCCAGACTTGCAAGGATTTGAGCGGCTTCTCTATGCTTCCGGTGGTGCCCGGGTGGAGGGAGCACTCTTGGCGGAGACGCTTCTGAAAGCCAGTAAGGCAGAGTTGATTGAGAAAAAGGTAAGCTTGACAGTAGAAGGAGAGCAACTTCTGGTGGATGGTTGTAACTTTGATTGTGTTGTCTTGGCTGTGGGAGCTTGGCTAGGAGAAATCTTGCAGCCACTGGGCTATAAGACAGATGTTCGGCCGCAAAAGGGACAGCTACGTGATTTCAAGTTGGTTGAAAAGACGGATGACTATCCAGTTGTTATGCCTGAGGGCGAGCTGGATATCATTCCTTTTCTAGCAGGCAAGATCAGCGTCGGTGCCAGCCATGAAAATGATCTGGGCTTTGATTTGACAGTAGATAAGAAAGTGCTGGATCAGTTGCAGCAAGAAGCGGAAACTTATTTGCCGAGGTTGGCTACTGCAGAGATTTTAGGCGAGCGCGTGGGAACACGGGCTTATACCAGCGATTTTGCTCCTTTTTTTGGAGCTGTTCCAAACTTGTCGAATGTATACGCTGCCAGCGGATTAGGTTCTTCTGGTCTGACAACTGGTCCACTCATCGGACGCCAATTGGCCCAGATGGCTTTGGGAGAAGCGGGGCTATTAGATTCAGCAGACTATCCTATTGAACGGTACATGGAGAAGAAGATACTTAAGGAAAACAAATGATTATAATATTCCTCGTTTTACTTTTACTAGTAATATCAATCTTAATATCAATCTCACTTATTCTATTTACTAGACACAAAAATCGTTCTCAATATTCTCTTGATGCTCAAAATAATGAAAGAAATCAGGAACTAGCAAAGGATAACAAACATAAAATAGGTTTTGGTGTTTTGGGCTGTTTCCTATCTAGTGTGGTGATCGTTTTTTTCATGGCTCTTGTCTCTATGTTCCTGAATTTCATAGATATATGGGGGATTTTTGTACGAGTACCGAAATATGAAATGGTACAGGCTGTTCAGCGCTCATATAAGCAGAGTGGGTTTGAAGGAACGGTCAGAGTTTTAGATGCTAATAAAAACTATACCTCTTTTGCTGGATATTTAATCAGTGCAGAGTATTCTGAGGAAATTGAGGGGAAAACGGTTAAGATTGGTGACCGAATTGAGTATTATACCTCTCAGGATGAGAAATATGGAAAAACGGATATTGACCTACAGCTTGAAAAGGGAGACGCGATTTATCAAGCTTTCCCTAGTATCGCTTATAGAGGACTAGAGCTGAGTCCGGGGTATAGCGAAACTTTAGAAACTGTAAAAGATAGTTTTACAAGGGCGGATAAGAAGAAACTATATCTAGAATCCCTTGATTTTATGATAGATAAGGATGCGCCACATATTGATGTATACGAGGCTCTTATAAAAAAGAATCGGGCAGAAGGCCAGCCTTTGCAGGGCTTATATCCAATTCCTATTTCTGACATGTTGGAAAAAGAGGCTCTTGCCATTGAAATGAAGGTAATTTTGAACGTGGAGCAAGATGATGGATCTATCATTAGTATTGGCCAAGACCAGAAGAATGATGATAAAATCAAGCAGATTTTACAAGAGCAGCTAGATTTCACGAAGCTACCGAATGCACGCTATCTTATGACCATTAGTGTCGGGAAACATAGCAAATATTCTGGATTTGGTAAATATGAAGTCATTGTTCAAAATCATCAGATTATTCGATTTTCTATCCAAAATAAACAATACTGAGTTGGAATAAGTTTTTTTGGAGCTTGTTTTCATTACGGCTTGTACTTGTGCAATTGTATGATTTAAAGTTACTAGTTCCATGTGAGGAAGGTTTGATATGACAGAAACTATTTTGAATTGGGTCAATGTTTGTGTAAAAAAAGATGATGAAATCCTACTGCTCAATCGCCAGCATGATAACTTTAAAGGGTGGATACAACCTGGCGGGAAGGTGGAGTTTCCAGAATCTTTTTTTGAGGCTGCAAGGCGCGAATTAAAAGAAGAAACGGGGCTGACTGCTCTAAACTTGGAATTGAAGGGAATTTCAGGTTTCACTAATCCGAGTAAAAAAGAACGGTATGTGTATTACGATTTTCTTTGTACTGCCTTTGAGGGGCAAGTTAGGGGAAACGATCATGAAGGGGAGCCCAAATGGTGGAAGATTTCGGAACTTGACCAAATAGATATGCAGGACGACATACGTGATCGTTTGCCTCTCTACTGGAGGAAAGGCTCTTTCGAGCGGATTCATTACTGGAATGAGGAAAAACACTGTATCGGAGAAACCAAGACGATTTTGTATGATTGATTTTAGAGGATAGGGAGAAGTTATGGACTGGTTACGATCGCAGCCTGTGGTTATGCAGGCGTTCTTGGCTGGGCTTTTTACATGGGGATGTACATGGGGATATACTATTATTTAAAGAAAGTGAAAAGGATGACATCCGCTTTCAAAAATGGTAGAATAAGGAGAATACATTAAGAGAGGAAACTCATATGAAAGGTATTATTCTTGCAGGTGGTTCTGGTACACGTTTGTATCCATTGACCCGCGCTGCGTCAAAACAGCTCATGCCGGTTTATGACAAACCCATGATTTATTATCCACTGTCAACTCTTATGCTGGCTGGTATCAAGGACATCTTGATTATCTCCACTCCGACGGATTTGCCTCGTTTTGAGGATCTGTTGGGTGATGGCTCAGAGTTTGGTATCAAGCTCTCTTATGCTGAGCAGCCAAGTCCAGATGGACTGGCACAAGCCTTTATCATTGGGGCTGATTTTATTGGAGATGACCGCGTGGCGCTGATTCTTGGGGATAATATTTACCATGGACCAGGTCTGAGTAAAATGCTCCAAAATGCTGCTGCTAAGGAAAAAGGAGCAACTGTTTTTGGCTACCATGTCAAGGATCCAGAACGCTTTGGTGTCGTAGAATTTGATGAAGATATGAATGCTATCTCCATCGAAGAAAAACCAGAACAGCCACGTTCTAACTATGCAGTGACAGGACTCTATTTCTACGATAACGATGTTGTAGAGATTGCCAAGAATATTAAGCCAAGTCCTCGCGGAGAACTGGAAATCACTGACGTCAACAAGGCTTACTTGGATCGTGGCGATTTGTCTGTAGAGCTTATGGGACGTGGTTTTGCTTGGTTGGATACAGGAACTCACGAAAGTCTCTTAGAGGCAGCTCAATATATCGAAACAGTCCAGCGGATGCAGAATGTTCAGGTGGCAAATCTGGAAGAAATTGCCTATCGTATGGGCTATATCACTAAAGAGCAAGTGCACGAATTGGCGCAGCCGTTGAAAAAGAATGAATATGGCCACTATCTCTTGCGCTTGATTGGAGAAGAATAAGAAGATGACGGAACAATTTTTTGATAAGGAATTAGCAGCGCGTGAGGTTCCTGGAATTCCTGGAATGTTAGAATTTGATATTCCCGTGCGTGGGGACAACCGGGGTTGGTTTAAGGAAAATTTCCAAAAGGAAAAAATGCTGCCGCTAGGCTTCCCTGAAAGCTTCTTTGCAGAAGGAAAACTGCAAAATAATGTCAGCTTTTCTCGTAAAAATGTCCTGCGTGGTCTTCACGCTGAGCCTTGGGACAAGTACATCTCTGTTGCAGATGACGGCAAGGTGCTGGGATCTTGGGTAGACCTGCGTGAAGGTGAGACCTTTGGCAATACCTACCAGACAGTAATCGATGCCAGCAAGGGTATTTTTGTGCCACGCGGCGTAGCTAACGGATTCCAAGTCCTTTCTGACACCGTTTCTTATAGTTACTTAGTGAATGACTATTGGGCTTTGGAACTCAAACCGAAGTATGCCTTTGTCAACTATGCAGACCCAGCTCTGGGAATCCAGTGGGAAAATCTAGAAGCAGCAGAAGTCTCAGAAGCAGACAAGAACCATCCACTACTTAAGGATGTCAAACCTTTAAGAAAAGAAGATTTATAAGAAGAGTGAATGTCTATTTTTATCATTTCCCTCTTTAACTTTTTGGGAGCTCTATTTTCTGCTTTTTTAATTGCTGTTGCTCTTTTAATGTTGCAAAAATTTATCCTGATTCTAATTTCATTTTGGAGACAAGAAAATCAATGACTGAATACAAAAAAATTATCGTGACAGGTGGAGCCGGATTTATCGGTTCCAACTTTGTCCACTATGTTTACAATAACTTTCCAGATGTCCGTGTGACAGTGCTGGACAAGCTGACTTACGCGGGTAATCGCGCCAATATTGAAGAAATTTTAGGCGATCGCGTTGAGTTGGTTGTTGGAGATATTGCTGATGCAGCCTTGGTAGATAAGCTGGCTTCCGAAGCGGATGCTATCGTTCACTATGCGGCAGAAAGCCACAATGATAACTCGCTCAATGATCCGAGTCCATTTATCCACACCAATTTCATCGGAACTTACACACTTTTGGAAGCAGCTCGTAAGTACGACATTCGTTTCCACCATGTATCGACTGACGAAGTCTATGGTGACCTGCCTCTGCGTGAAGATTTGCCAGGTCATGGAGAAGGTCCAGGTGAGAAATTTACGGCTGAAACCAAGTACAATCCAAGCTCGCCTTACTCATCAACCAAGGCAGCTTCAGACTTGATTGTCAAAGCTTGGGTGCGCTCATTTGGCGTGAAAGCGACAATTTCTAACTGTTCAAACAACTATGGTCCTTACCAGCACATCGAGAAGTTCATTCCGCGCCAAATCACCAATATCTTGAGTGGTATCAAGCCAAAACTCTATGGTGAAGGTAAAAACGTCCGTGACTGGATTCATACCAATGACCATTCATCAGGTGTTTGGACGATTCTGACCAAGGGTCAAATCGGTGAAACTTACTTGATTGGTGCTGATGGTGAGAAGAATAATAAGGAAGTTCTGGAGCTGATTCTCAAGGAAATGGGACAGCCTGCTGATGCTTATGATCATGTGACAGATCGTGCGGGTCATGACCTTCGCTATGCTATTGATGCTAGCAAGCTCCGTGATGAGCTAGGTTGGAAGCCAGAGTTTACCAACTTTGAAGCGGGTCTCAAAGAGACCATCAAGTGGTACACAGACAATCAAGACTGGTGGAAATCTGAGAAAGAAGCAGTCGAAGCTAACTATGCTAAGACGCAACAAGTGATTAAATAAGTCTTGTCATACAGGCAATGTACGAATAAGAGGCTGGGATTATTTGTCCCAGCCTTTTTCATAGGATTGTTAGCCTTTTAATCTCTTTGTTACAGAAAATGATGTAAAAATAGTGTAAAATGAGATAAATCCTTTCTGTGTTTTCAGCTAAGGATATTTCTCAAAGTAAAGGAAGACAAAAATGAAATTGATCAAAAGATTGGTGGGAATTGTTTTGGTGCTGTTGCTTGCAGCAGTGCTATTTCTGGTTCCTTCTTCTATCAATCCGAATGAACAACTAAAAAATGTTCAAGCTAATACTTCGTGGGAAAGTATGATTGAGCCGACTTTGAACAATGCTAATGCAACAGCTCAGGGAGTCAGCACAGAAGTCTCTCTAAACAGTGTCCAGCTTAATCAGCTTCTCAAGTCTTCGCTGACTGATAGTGATAATCAGGAACTGCTAAATGGAGCTTACAGTATTGAAGGCAATAAGCTGCGCATCCAGTATCCGGTTAAGCTATTTTTTATTGATAGTAAGCTGGATCTAGAAGTGGATGTGACGGTGAAGGGGAGTGCCTTGTACATCACAATTGATAGCGCCAAGCTAGGCATCCTTCCTATCCCTAAATCTTGGGTGACTGGCATGCTGAAGCAGCAAGTGCAGACCTCTAATTCGACTATCACGACGGAGGGAGATAGCTTCCTTCTACCTCTGCCGCAGAGTCCATTCAGCATTGACAAAATCAGCCTGCAGAATGGAGTTGCTAAAATCCAGATCAGCATGGGTTATAGCTTCTAAAAAAGAAAACTTCATTTGAGGGACAACCTGTCTTCCGAATCAAATGGAGTTTTTATACTATTATTTGAGAAATGTCATTGAGAGGGAGAAAAGATGCCGATTCCTAATATCCAGCAAGAGGAGCTGATAGCAATTGATGACAATCTGCGTTTGCGGGCCTATGATGGTCAGTTTGAGCTGGCCTTGGACTGGTACCAAGATCCAGATATGATTTATATGATTGACGGCAGTAGAGAGTCCTATCCGCCAGAGAAAGTACAGAGGATGTATGAGTATCTTGCTAGGCAAGGTGAAGTGTATTTTATTGAGGTATGGGAGCGGAATCATTGGCTGGCCATTGGGGATGTGACCTTTTGGCAAGATGATTTGCCGCTTGTCATTGGAAATGCGGCCTATCGACGGAAAGGCATTGGTAAAAGAGTCCTTTCTGCTTTGATACAGCGCGCACGCAATCTAGGCTATCAGAAACTAGCAGTTCAAGAAATTTATGATTTTAATCAGCCCTCTCGCAGTCTATTTGAGTCGGTTGGCTTTTACCCAACTCTTGCTAGGGAGAAAGGCAGGTCTTATGTACTTGATTTGACTTTGACCTTGGCGCAGATTCAGCCCAGCCAGTTCTATCTTTCACAGGAAAAGCTGGACAAAATTAGCATTGATTTTTCCAAACAAGATCTTGACCCCTTACCTGTCAAGCGCATGGATGGAAAAGTTTTCTTTACGGATGGACATAGCAGAGCCTTTAAGGCTTATCAGGTTGGCCTCTCTCATATCCCTATCTATTATGATAGGGACGAGCTTGACTGGGATTTTTATGGCTACTGCGTGCAGGCATGTGAGGGAAGAGGTATTTTTTCGATAGCTGATTTGCAGAACCGCATCTTGTCCAAGGAAGCCTATCAGCTTAATTGGCTTGATTGGTGTAAAAGAGAAGCTAGAAAATTTGGCAAGGACTGATGTCAGGGTGTTTTGCGAATCTTAAAGGAAATTCTAAATCCCTTACGACGATGCTAGTCTAATCAAGCGCTCTAGTTTGAGTTCATTCTACGAAATCCATTTAAACTTTTATCTCGAGAAAGCCTTAGTGACTTTCTTGGGTTTTTTATTCTATTTTCCAAAGGGGCTTTGTCGCTAATTTTATGCTATAATAAATACTATGCAAACTAAACCAACTTCTGCCTATGTGCATATTCCTTTTTGTACTCAGATTTGTTATTACTGCGATTTTTCCAAGGTTTTTATCA
>NZ_CALIIB010000066.1 GCF_938020365.1 uncultured Streptococcus sp.
TGATCATCGGTGAAAACTCTCGTGAAAACGACTTGACAGTTAACATCACTAAGGCCAAACAAATGACCAACGTTCGTTCAGCTACCAAGGACCAAACAGCTGTTATCAAGACACCTCGTATCTTGACACTTGAAGAGTCTCTTGAGTTCTTAAATGACGATGAGTACATGGAAGTAACGCCAGAGTCTATCCGTTTGCGTAAACAAATCTTGAACAAGCAAGAACGCGAAAAAGCTAATAAAAATAAGAAAAAACAAGCAGCAGAATAAATCATTGAGTTGACTGGTTGTAGAAAGGAGTAGCATGATTTACCTGATTATTGGAATATTAATCCTGCTTTTCTATGTATTTGCCATTCCAACTAGTATTAAGGGAACGCTGAATGTCTTGACATTTGTACTTTTGCTGGTTGCCTTGATCATTTTGCTTGCTTTGGCAATTTTTCAAATTTTTAAATTGCCTGGAGAATTATTTGTGAGTATCTTTTTGATTATTATTACAGTGTGGGCCTTGATGGACATTGAGCGTCTAGTACCATCTCAGAAATCAAAAGAACTTTAAACTCATAAACTATAAGGAAGGAATTAGGATTCCAAAGGTCGTGTAGACTTTCGGTAGCCTAATTCCTTTTGTTTATCTAAAGAAAGATTCTTCGATGGTGGTTTTGGCTGAGTAGAAATATAATACAGTTACCGATGTTTTTCATTTAGCGAGAGCCTAATTCTTTTGAATACTGTTGACCATCAGTGAGTAGGTTAGGTTTGATAAGACACTGGTAATTAAATGTTTTGGATAGTTGTTGCCTATATAAATAGGTTTTGCAAGGATTTCAAATAGAATAACATTTCTTCTTATTTATTAAAAGCTGATAACAGTTAAAATAAAAGCCTGATATGACTTTTTTATTTTCGCAAAAAAAGGTAAAATAGAAGGTAGTATGAATGAAGAGGTACATGATGAAGACTATTTCAAAATTTGCCAATAAGAAAGTCTTGGTGTTGGGCTTAGCAAAATCAGGGGAGTCAGCTGCCCGCCTTTTGGATAAGCTGGGAGCGATTGTGACGGTCAATGATGGGAAACCTTTCGAGGAAAATCCAGCTGCCCAATCTTTGCTGGAAGAAGGAATTAAGGTCATAACTGGTGGTCATCCATTAGAATTGTTGGATGAAGATTTTGAATGGATGGTGAAAAATCCGGGCATTCCTTACAATAATCCTATGGTCATGAGGGCTTTGGAAAAGAAGATTCCTGTTATTACTGAAGTGGAGCTGGCTTATCTGATTTCGGATGCACCGATTATTGGGATTACTGGTTCCAATGGAAAAACGACTACGACAACCATGATTGCGGAAGTGCTAACAGCAGGCGGACAAAATGGTCTCTTGTCAGGGAATATCGGATTTCCAGCTAGTCAAGTTGCCCAAGATGCGGGTGAAACAGACACATTGGTCATGGAACTTTCTTCTTTCCAACTAATGGGAATCGAAGCCTTTCATCCAGAAATAGCGGTGATTACAAATCTGATGCCGACGCATCTGGACTATCACGGCTCTTTTGAGGAATATGTGGCAGCCAAGTGGAATATCCAAAAAAATATGACGGCTTCTGACTACATCGTGTTGAATTTTAATCAAGACTTGGCGAAAGAATTAGCTAAGAAAACGGCAGCCCAGGTGATTCCTTTTTCAAGCCAAGAACAGGTCGATGGAGCTTACTTGGACGGCGATGTGCTGACTTTCCGTGGGGAAGCCATTATGAAAGCTTCTGAACTAGGCGTGCCTGGTAGCCACAATGTAGAAAATGCTCTAGCAACCATTGCGGTAGCCAAACTGCGCGGGATTGACAATCAAGTTATTAAAGAAACTCTGACTCATTTTGGTGGTGTCAAGCATCGCCTCCAGTATGTGGGCGAAATCAATCAAGTCAAATTTTACAATGACAGTAAATCAACTAATATTTTAGCGACACAAAAAGCTTTGTCAGGCTTTGACAATAGCAAGGTCATTCTGATTGCTGGTGGTCTGGATCGTGGTAATGAATTTGATGAATTGGTGCCAGATATCAAGGGCCTGAAAAAGATGGTGATTTTGGGAGAATCGGCTGCGCGTGTTAAGCGGGCTGCGGATCAGGCAAAAGTAAGCTATCTGGACGCTTCAGATGTCAGAGATGCTACTCGTAAAGCCTTTTCTGTGGCGGAGCCTGGGGATATTGTCCTTCTCAGTCCAGCCAATGCCAGCTGGGATATGTATAAGAATTTTGAAGTGCGGGGCGATGAATTCCTTGCCGTGTTTAAAGAATTAAAGGGATAAAATGAAAAAAATAGTATTTACAGGCGGAGGGACAGTTGGCCATGTGACCCTCAATCTTTTGCTGATGCCTAAATTTATCGAAGAGGGCTGGGAAGTCCATTATATCGGTGACCGTCATGGGATTGAGTACAAGGAAATTCAGAAATCAGGTCTACCTGTTGTTTTCCATTCGATTGCAACTGGCAAGCTCCGTCGCTATTTTTCTTGGCAGAATCTCTGGGATGTTTTTAAAGTGGCAGGTGGCATTCTCCAGTCGTTGGGCATCATGCTAAAAGTCCGTCCCAAAGCCCTATTTTCAAAAGGAGGCTTTGTATCTGTTCCACCAGTGATTGCTGCGAAGGTGACGGGCGTTCCAGTCTTTATCCATGAGTCTGATTTGTCGCTTGGTTTGGCTAATAAAATTGGTTATAAATGCGCGACAAAGATGTTCACGACTTTTGAGCAAGCTGAAGGACTGAGCAAGGCTGAACATGTTGGAGCGGTGACCAAGATTGCGGCCCTCCCTCAAACAGAACCAGCTGAGATTGAGAAAATTAAGGCCCATTTCACAGAAGGAAAACCTACCTTGCTCTTTGTTGGTGGCTCAGGAGGAGCGAAAGTTTTCAATGATTTTATTACAAAAAACAAGGATCGCTTGATTGAAAAATATAATATTATCAATCTGACAGGCGATGCCAGCTTGGATGAGCTTTCCCATCGTATCTACCGGGTGTCCTATGTAACAGATCTGTATCAGCCACTGATGGCTATGGCAGATGTCGTCGTGACACGAGGTGGTTCCAATACTATTTTTGAATTACTGGCGATGAAGAAGTTGCAAGTGATTGTACCTTTGGGGCTTGGAGCAAGTCGAGGAGATCAGATTGAAAATGCCAATTACTTCTTGGAAAAAGGCTATGCGCTTAAAATCAATGAAGAAAACTTGAATCGGGTCAATCTCCAAGTAGCAGTGGATGATTTACTAAGAGAAAAGGATGCTTATTATCAACGAATGGAAAAAGCACCTGAATTAAAATCTGTAGATGATTTTTATGAAATTTTGAAGCAAGATATTAACAAAGGGAAAAAATGAAAAAAAGCAAGGAAGATAAGCAAGAAACTGCTCAACTTTCTCTTTCTGAATGGCAAGTCAGAAACAAAGAGTATCTTGAGAAAAAAGCTCAAGAAAAGGCAAAAAAGCAAGCTGAGTTAGAGAAAAAGAGAGCTGAACTAGAGCAGAAAAAAGAAGAAATGAAGGCGGAACTGGAAAATCAGGAGCCTTCTAACGAAGAAGATACTGTCTCCGAAGAAATTGACACAGATTCTCCTACAAGTGAAGAAGATGAAGTTCAAGATTCTGAAAGTGAGTCTGAAGTTGAGGAGCAAGAGGAAGTTCAAGAACAAGAAGAAGAGCAAGAGGAGGAAGAAGTAGAGCAGCTTGAGCCTCCGAAAGTTCCAATTGAGAAAATTCATTGGTATCGAGCTTTGCCAGTTTTAGTGACAAGTTCTCTAATCTTCTTAGTTTCCCTTTATTTCCTCACACCGCTTGCAACTATGAAGACCATTGAATTTACAGGAAACAAGGTAGTGAGTCAGGAGGAGCTAAGAAGCAGTAGCAAAATCGATCAGCGCGATTATACTGTTACTGTTTACAAAAATCGCCATCATTACGAGCAAAATCTGAAAGCTTCTAGCCCATGGATTGAAAATGTAGAGATGACCTATCAATTTCCGCTGACTTTCAAAATCGATGTTCAGGAATATGGCATTTTAGGTTATTTGCAGAAAGATTCTAAGTATTATCCTATTTTAACCAGTGGAGAATACGTAAAAAATGAGGTTGCGGCTGATGCCTTGCCGGAAGAACGGATGGATGTGACCTTCTCGGATGCAGGTTTGATCAAGGAGTTTGTTCAACAACTGAAGAATGTTCCCGATTCAGTCAAAAAGAGCATAAGAAAAGTTGATTTAACTCCTAGCAAGGTGACAGAGGATTTAGTGACTATTACCATGTCTGATGAACACCAAATTTTAGTTCCAATTTCTCATATTGCTAAGAAACTTCCTTACTATGAAGGAATTCATCCTCAGTTGGAAGTGCCAAGTGTGGTTGATATGGAGGCTGGTATTTTTAGCTACGCGCAAGGCACAGAAAATGAAGCTATCCATGAAGCTAGCAACGATGCGCAAGATACAGAATCTTCAACTCAACATGCAGAGCAATCTACCGAGCATTCTGCTCAATCTCAGGCAGAAAAGCCAGAGATTTCTGAAAATAACTAATTATTATAGATAAAAAACTGCGCCAATTTCGTATTTTTATGATATAATAAAGTTTGGATAACCCTATTTTCTAGAGTTATTTGTATTAGAATGGAAACGTGGAAGACAGAGAGGACTGATGTAATGGCTAGAGATGGCTTTTTTACTGGATTAGATATAGGAAGTAGCACAATTAAAGTGTTGGTGGCAGAGCACATCAACGGTGAAATGAATGTTATTGGAGTCAGCAATGCAAAGAGTGCTGGCGTTAAAGATGGGATTATTGTCGATATTGAAGCAGCAGCAGCGGCTATTAAGTCAGCAATTTCTCAAGCAGAAGAAAAAGCGGGGATTTCAATTGGACTAGTGAATGTTGGCTTGCCTGCAAATCTACTGCAAATTGAGCCAACTCAAGGAATGATTCCTGTGACTAGTGACTCCAAAGAAATTACCGATGAAGATGTCGAGAGCGTTGTAAGATCTGCCTTGACCAAGAGCATGACTCCTGACCGTGAAGTGATTACCTTCATCCCAGAAGAGTTTGTTGTTGATGGCTTCCAAGGGATCCGTGATCCTCGTGGTATGATGGGGATTCGCTTAGAAATGCGGGGTCTACTCTACACTGGTCCTCGTACAATCCTGCATAACCTCCGTAAAACAGTAGAGCGTGCAGGAGTGAAATTGGAAAATATTATCATTTCTCCTTTAGCGATGACAAAATCTATCCTGAATGAAGGAGAACGGGAGTTTGGTGCGACAGTCATTGATATGGGTGGCGGACAAACTACAGTTGCTTCTGTAAAAAATCAAGAATTACAATTTACCAATATCTATCAAGAAGGCGGCGACTATGTCACGAAAGACATTTCAAAAGTCTTGAAAACTTCTCAGAAATTGGCAGAAAGCTTGAAATTTAACTATGGTGTTGCTTATGTACCATTTGCAGGCACAGAATCTTTCCCAGTTGAAGTTATCGGGGAAGTTAATCCAGTTGAAATAACAGAAACCTATCTAGCTGAAATCATCTCTGCTCGTATCAAACATGTTTTTGAACAAATCAAGCAAGATTTAGATAGAAGACACGTGTTAGATCTTCCTGGTGGTATCGTCATCGTTGGTGGTGGAGCGATCTTGCCTGGCGTTGTAGAATTGGCTCAGGAAGTATTTGGCGTTCATGCTAAATTATATGTACCAAATCAAATCGGTATCCGTAATCCAGCTTTTGCCCACGTGATTAGTCTCTCAGAGTATGCTGGCAATCTGACAGAAGTCGATCGAATTGCACAAGCTGCCGTTCGTGGAGACGAGCAGTTGCGTCATCAAGCAACTAGCTTTGAACGTCCAAGTCATAGAGTACCTCGTTTTGATCATCAGCCGGTTGAACCAGTTCAACCAGTTCAAGAGGTGGAACCAGAAATTGCACCGCTTAGAAATGAAGAACCACAAGAGGAACCAAAAGCTAGTCTTACAGATAAGATGCGCAATTTAATTGGTAATATGTTTGAGTAAGGAGAATAAATAGATTATGACATTTTCATTTGATGCGGCTGCAGCACAAGGCGCAGTCATTAAAGTAATTGGTGTCGGCGGTGGCGGCGGAAACGCTATTAACCGAATGATCGATGAAGGTCTTGCTGGCGTAGAATTTATCGCAGCAAATACAGATGTGCAAGCACTTAGCAGTGCAAAAGCAGAAACAGTTATCCAGCTTGGTCCTAAGTTGACTCGTGGTCTGGGTGCTGGAGGTCAACCTGAGGTTGGTCGTAAAGCAGCTGAAGAAAGCGAAGAAGTTTTGACAGAAGCCCTTCAAGGAGCAGACATGGTCTTTATCACTGCTGGTATGGGTGGTGGCTCTGGTACAGGTGCTGCACCAGTTATTGCCCGCATCGCTAAATCAGTAGGCGCCCTAACTGTAGCAGTTGTAACTCGTCCATTTGGCTTTGAAGGAAGCAAGCGTGGTAATTTTGCTGTTGAAGGAATCAATGAGCTGCGTGAACATGTAGATACTCTTTTGATCATTTCAAACAACAACCTTTTGGAAATTGTTGACAAGAAAACTCCGCTTCTGGAAGCCTTGAGTGAAGCTGATAACGTATTGCGTCAAGGGGTTCAGGGTATTACTGACTTGATTACCAGCCCTGGCTTGATCAACCTTGACTTTGCAGACGTGAAGACTGTTATGGAAAACAAAGGTAATGCTTTGATGGGTATCGGTATCGGAAGCGGTGAAGAACGTGTTATCGAAGCAGCTCGCAAAGCTATCTACTCTCCACTTCTTGAGACAACTATTGACGGTGCAGAAGACGTGATCGTCAACGTTACTGGTGGCCTAGATATGACTTTGATTGAAGCGGAAGAAGCTTCTGAAATCGTTAATCAGGCAGCTGGTCATGGTGTCAACATCTGGCTTGGTACTTCTATTGATGAGTCTATGAAGGATGAAATCCGTGTGACTGTTGTTGCAACAGGTGTTAAAGAGGATAAGGTTGATAAGGTAAGTGGATTGCAAGGCGTTAAGCCTGCGAGCCGAGCTGAGCAAGTACGCTCAGCACAATCATCTGCTCATTATGATCGAAACTTCGATATGGCAGAAACAAGAGAAATGCCAGCTCCTTCCCATCGCTCAACTGTAGAAACTTCTAGAGCTTCAGCCTTTGGAGACTGGGATTTACGTCGTGAATCAATCGTTCGTCAAGCAGAACCTGTGCCTTCTAGCCGTGTAGAGCGCTTTACAGATATTAAGGAAGAAGATGACGAACTTGAAACACCGCCATTCTTTAGAAATCGCTAATTAAATGGATTTTCAAGCAAATAAAGATTTAATTTTTCAAAATGTTGCTCAAATAGTTGAAAAAGAAAATCGATTGAAGGACTCCGTAAACATTATTGCGGTTACCAAATATGTTGACTGTGAAACAGCGAAAAAACTCGTGGATACAGGAATCAAACATATTGGAGAAAATCGAGTAGATAAGTTTCTTGAAAAATATCATGCTTTAAAGGAAGAAAACCTTACCTGGCATTTAATTGGTAGTTTGCAGAGAAGAAAAGTGAAAGATGTGATCAACTATGTTGATTATTTCCATGCTTTAGACTCTGTCAAATTGGCTCAAGAAATCAACAAGCGAGCAGATCATGTGATTAATTGTTTCTTGCAAGTCAATATTTCAAAAGAAGAAAGCAAGCACGGTTTTTTAGTTGAAGAACTAGATAGTGTTTTACCAGAGCTTGCAGTCTTAGAAAATATTTGCATTGTTGGCCTGATGACCATGGCTCCACTCGAAGCTGATCATCAAGAGCTGAATCAGATTTTTTCAGAGGCACATCAGCTTCAATTAAACTTACAAAGCAAACAGTTAAAAAACATGCCCTTTTCTGATTTGAGTATGGGAATGAGCCGTGATTATCCAGAAGCGATTGCCAACGGCTCAACCTATGTCAGAATCGGAACAGCATTTTTTAAATAGGAAAGAACAATGTCATTTAAAGATAAATTTGATAAATTTATAGAATACTTTACAGAAGATGGAGAAAAGTCTGACTTACCAGTACAGCCTTTAGATGAATCTGATTCTGTTTCGAAGCAGGCAGAGATCGAGCCAGTTCCGGCTGCATCAGCAAAGGAAAACGCACGTACTCGTTCAGCTTCTTCACAAGTCCAACAAAAGCCTGCAACGGAAAATATTACTAGATTGCATGCTCGCCAACAAGAACTGGCTCAGCATCGAGTGAAATCTAGTGAGAAGGTTACGATTGATGTTCGCTATCCGAAAAAATATGAGGAAGCAACAGAGGTTGTTGATTTACTAGTGGCGAATGAGAGTATCTTAATTGATTTTCAATATATGACGGAGGTACAAGCAAGACGTTGCTTGGATTATCTTGATGGAGCACGCTATGTTTTGGCTGGGAACTTGAGAAAAGTTGCTAGTACCATGTACTTGCTCACTCCAATCAATGTTGTCGTCAATGTAGAAGATATTCGCCTTCCAAACGATGTGGATCTGAGTGAATACGATTTTGATATGAAACGCAGCAGATAATTAATGATTTACTTTATTTTAAAATTAGTTTCTAATCTAATTGATCTTTACTCCCTTCTCGTCTTCATCTATGCACTCTTGTCTTGGTTCCCTGGAGCTTACCAAACAGCCCTAGGAAGGCTTGTTGGTTCTCTGGTTGAACCATTTTTGCGTTTGTTCCGCAGGTTGCCTTTGCAGTTTGGTAGATTAGACTTTACTGTTCTGGCGGCACTTTTTGCCTTGAGAGTGCTTGATACCTTATTTCTACACTTCCTCGCTTCCTTGTTATTGCTATGGTAAACAAGATCTATCAGCATTTTTCTCAGGATGATCAAGATTTTCTGGATAAAAGCATGGGATTGCTTCAAAGAGTAGAAAATCAATATAGCTATGAGACGACTGCTTTTTTGAATCCTCATCAGGTCAATATTCTCAAAAATTTGAGTAAGCAATATGATGTGCAAGTATTTGCTAGTTCAGATTATTTTCCAAGTGAGTTTGCTAAAGTGTTGATTGCACCTAGCTATTATCAATTAGAACTCGAAGATTTCGATGTGGTCTTGCTAGAGATTACCTATGCAAGTAAGTTCTACAAGGTAACTCATTCACAAATTATGGGAACTCTTTTGCATCAGCTAGGGATTGAGAGGCGGACGTTTGGCGATATTATCGTTGTGGATGACCGTGCACAAGTATTTGTGGATAGAAGATTAGAAGAATATTTCATTACGAATGTTTCTAAAATAGCTAAAGTTCCAGTTCGGCTAAGAAGAGTTGATTTCAGAGAGCAGCTACAAGAGTCACCGGCGACTAAAACAACAGATGTTTTGGTCTCTAGTCTCAGATTGGATAAGCTGGTAGCGACAGTGTTTAAGTTATCACGTAGTCAAGCTGTAGAACTAATCATGGGGAAACAGGTAAAGCAAAACTACAGAACCATTGATAATCCTAGTCAACAGCTCTCTTTGGGCGATTTGATTAGCGTTAGGAAATATGGAAGATTTAAGATTTTAACAGAAAATGGTTTTTCCAAAAATGGGAAGCATAAACTAACAGTTGAATTATTACCTAGCAAATAAGGAGGAAATATGGCACTAACATCATTAGATATTAGAGATAAAGCTTTTTCGACCAAATTTAGAGGGTATGATATTGATGAAGTTGAAGAATTTCTTGATATCATTGTCAATGATTATGAGGAACTAATCCGCGAGAATCATGAGAAAGAAGCAAAAATCCGCAATCTTGAAGAGCGCCTAATTTATTTTGATGAAATGAAAGACTCGCTCAGCCAATCTGTTTTGATTGCACAAGATACAGCAGAGCGGGTCAAACAGGCAGCACAAGAACGTTCAGGAAATATTGTGCAGCAAGCAGAGCAAGATGCGCAACGTTTATTAGATAGAGCCAAGTATAAGGCAAATGATATTCTTCGTCAGGCTACAGATAATGCTAAAAGAGTAGCTGTTGAGACAGAAGAATTAAAAAATAAAACGCGTGTCTTCCATCAGCGCCTCAAATCGACAATTGAAAGTCAACTAAGTATTGTTGACTCTCCAGATTGGGAAGATATCCTTCGCCCGACTGCTACCTATCTTCAAACCAGTGACGAAGCTTTTAAAATGGTAGTTGAAGAAGCGCTTGGAGAAAAAGTCGAGCTAGAGGAAGAAGTGGATGTTACGCGCCAATTCTCACCTGAAGAATTAGCTGAATTGCAAGAACGAATTGAGCAAGCAAATCGAGATTTGGCAGAAACACAGACTCTTCAGACTATAGATGAAGAGCTGATCCAAGCACAACAGAAAGAAATTTTAGAATCTGGAGAACTTTCAGATTTGGATGAAGATTCTAAAGTTCAAGTGGATCTTTTATAAGTGCAGAAACACAAGGCAAATAAAATATTTTCAGCGAGCAGGTGGTGGTGAAAGACCTGTAATCCCTTTTGTTTGACTTATCATTCTGCTTCATCGTTTCTGAATCGAGTAAGAAACGACGTCCGCCTACGTTACGGGCTAAGAGGGACAGGTTTTTTCCTGTCTAAACAAAGGTGGTACCACGAATTTTCGTCCTTTCGGAGAAGTTTGTGGTTTTTTATTTTGAAAATTATGATGGAATAAGGAGACTAAATGAAACTCAAAGAAACCCTGAATCTTGGGAAAACTGCATTTCCAATGCGTGCTGGCCTTCCAACCAAAGAACCAGTTTGGCAAAAAGAATGGGAAGAAGCAAAACTTTACCAACGTCGTCAAGAATTGAACCAAGGAAAACCGCATTTCACCTTGCATGATGGACCTCCATATGCAAACGGAAATATCCACGTTGGACACGCTATGAACAAGATTTCTAAAGATATTATTGTTCGTTCGAAATCGATGTCAGGATTTTATGCGCCTTATATTCCAGGTTGGGATACTCATGGTCTCCCAATCGAGCAAGTTTTGGCAAAACAAGGTGTCAAACGCAAAGAAATGGACTTGGTTGAGTACTTGAAACTTTGCCGTGAGTATGCTCTCTCTCAAGTTGACAAACAGCGAGAAGACTTTAAACGTTTGGGTGTTTCTGGTGACTGGGAAAACCCTTATGTGACCTTGACTCCAGACTATGAAGCAGCTCAAATCCGTGTCTTCGGTGAAATGGCTAAGAAAGGCTATATCTATCGTGGTGCCAAGCCAGTTTACTGGTCATGGTCTTCTGAGTCAGCCCTTGCTGAAGCGGAAATTGAATATCATGACTTGCTTTCAACTTCCCTTTACTATGCTAACCGTGTCAAAGACGGAAAAGGTGTCCTAGATACTGATACTTACATCGTTGTTTGGACAACTACTCCATTTACCATTACAGCATCTCGTGGGTTGACAGTTGGAGCAGATATTGATTACGTTTTGGTCCAACCTGCTGGTGAAGCTCGTAAGTTTGTGGTTGCTGCAGAATTGTTGAATAGTTTGTCTGAGAAATTTGGTTGGGCTGATGTGCAAGTCTTGGCGACCTACCGTGGTCAAGAATTGAACCACATTGTGACAGTCCACCCATGGGATACGGCTGTAGATGAGTTGGTGATCCTTGGTGACCACGTTACGACTGACTCTGGTACAGGTATTGTCCATACAGCCCCTGGTTTTGGTGAGGATGACTACAATGTCGGTGTTGCTAATGGACTAGAAGTTGCTGTAACTGTAAACGAACGCGGGATCATGATGGAAAATGCTGGTCCTGACTTTGCAGGTCAGTTCTACGACAAGGTGGTACCAACTGTTATCGAAAAACTTGGCAATCTACTCCTTGCGCAAGAAGAAATCTCTCACTCATATCCATTTGACTGGCGTACCAAGAAACCAATCATCTGGCGTGCAGTGCCACAATGGTTTGCTTCTGTATCAAAATTCCGCCAAGAAATCTTGGATGAAATTGAAAAAGTGAAGTTCCATTCAGAATGGGGTAAAGTGCGTCTTTACAACATGATCCGTGACCGTGGCGACTGGGTTATCTCTCGTCAACGTGCCTGGGGAGTTCCCCTTCCTATCTTCTACGCAGAAGACGGAACACCAATCATGACAGCTGAAACCATCGAACACGTGGCTCAACTCTTTGAAGAGCACGGCTCTATTGTCTGGTGGGAACGTGATGCCAAAGACCTCTTGCCAGAAGGATTTACGCATCCAGGTTCACCAAATGGCGAGTTCAAGAAAGAAACAGACATCATGGACGTTTGGTTCGACTCAGGTTCTTCATGGAATGGAGTTGTGGTAAACCGTCCAGAACTCAAATACCCAGCAGACCTTTACCTAGAAGGTTCTGACCAATACCGTGGTTGGTTCAACTCATCTCTTATCACATCTGTTGCCAACCATGGCGTGGCTCCTTACAAACAAATCTTATCGCAAGGATTTGCCCTTGACGGTAAAGGTGAGAAGATGTCTAAATCTCTTGGAAATACCATTGCTCCAAGCGATGTTGAGAAACAATTTGGTGCGGAAATCTTGCGTCTCTGGGTAACAAGTGTTGACTCAAGCAACGACGTGCGTATCTCTATGGATATCTTGAGCCAAGTCTCTGAAACTTACCGTAAGATTCGCAACACCCTTCGTTTCTTGATTGCCAATACATCTGACTTTAACCCAGCGCAGGACGCAGTCGCTTACGATGAGCTTCGTTCTGTTGATAAGTACATGACTATCCGCTTTAACCAGCTTGTCAAGACGATTCGTGATGCTTATGCTGATTTTGAATTTTTGACAATCTACAAGGCCTTGGTGAACTTTATCAACGTTGACTTGTCAGCCTTCTACCTTGACTTCGCTAAAGACGTTGTCTACATCGAAGGTGCCAAATCACTTGAGCGCCGTCAAATGCAGACTGTCTTCTATGACATTCTTGTCAAAATCACGAAACTCTTAACACCAATCCTGCCACACACAGCAGAGGAAATCTGGTCTTACCTAGAGCATGAAGCAGAAGAATTCGTTCAATTGTCAGAACTACCAGAAGCGGAAATCTTTGCTAACCAAGAAGAAATCTTGGATACCTGGGCAGCCTTCATGGATTTCCGTGGACAAGCTCAAAAAGCCTTGGAAGAAGCCCGTAATGCCAAAGTGATCGGTAAATCACTTGAAGCACACTTGACAGTTTATCCAAATGAAGTAGTGAAAACTCTCCTTGGAGCAGTGGATAGCAATGTAGCTCAACTTTTGATCGTGTCAGACTTGACTATTGCAGATGGACCAGCTCCAGAAGCTGCCGTTAGCTTTGAAGATGTAGCCTTTACAGTTGAACGCGCTGCAGGTGAAGTTTGTGACCGTTGCCGTCGTATCGATCCAACTACTGCAGACCGTAGCTATCATGCAGTTATTTGTGACCACTGTGCAAGCATTGTAGAAGAAAACTTTGCGGATGCAGTTGCAGAAGGATTTGAAGAAAAATAATCCAGTCTAACATGAATAGGTTTGACTGATGGCTAGTAGAAGAAGTCCCGTCTCAACTGAGGCGGGCTTTTTTACTTGAGAACAAAGGACTTCAGCTTCCTTGTGAAAGCTGAAAAAATAAGTTCAAACTCTTGACAGGCTAGTATAAGTTATTTATGATAGTAGTAAAGATTAGAAGGAATGAGGAAAGATAATGACCCATCCAGTTTTTGGAGTTCATGAGGAAAATGTTGAGTATGTGACGCGCTATGGAGTTTACGCAGTGATTCCGGATGAAAAGAAAGAAAATATTATTTTGGTACAGGCACCTAATGGCGCTTGGTTTCTTCCTGGAGGCCAAATGGAAGAAGGAGAGGACCAGCTGGCTACTCTTGAGCGGGAATTGCTGGAAGAGCTGGGTTTTAGCATTCAAGTAGGAGATTACTTTGGTCAAGCGGACGAATATTTTTATTCACGCCATCGGGACACGCATTTTTATAACCCCGCCTATATTTACGAAGCCCTTTCTTATCAAGAAGTAGAAAAGCCACTGGAAGACTTTAATAATCTAGCATGGTTTCCTGTCGAACTTGCAATAGAAAAATTGAAACGTGGCAGCCATAAATGGGGAATTGAGCAGTGGAAGCGCAAATATCAGAATAACTAACCTGCTATATGTAAAATAATATAAATTACAGGTAATCGTTCACAATTCCTGAAAAACATGTTATAATAATAGCGACGATTTAAGGTAGGAGGCAAATGAATGAAGCTTATAAATACGACGAATACCCATGCAGAATTAGTAAAAAATCAATTGGAAAGCACAGACGCAACGCTTGTAGAAGTTTATTCTGCAGGAAATAGTGATGTTATTTTCACAGAGGCCCCTAGCCATTACGAAATTCTCATTTCAAATAAGCATCGTGCGATACGAGAGCAAGAAATTGAAAAGATTAGAGAATTCTTTTTGAAACGAAAAATTGACCAAAAGAATATTGACGTCTCTGCTATTCGGACGATCTATGCTAATAGTCTGATTGAGATTTCAATCCCGATTAAGGGCTAATCATCTGCTTAAGATTTTAAACTTTTATAGCATTATCAATTGATCATCTGCTTCCTGATGGAAGTGATATCAAAGATCACTTGAAAGACCGTGCTTTTCAGCTCTTGCTTTCAGGTGTTTTTTTATTTGTCTGATGTAGATTTTGAATTGTGTGATATTTTCTGACTAGCCAAATTCTTCGAACTTAATAATGTTTCCATTTTTATTCTTTCTTTTATGAAATCACCTTTATTTTATGATAAATTATGGTAAAATAACTTGGAGGAGAGTAAAGATGTTTCATAAAAGTAAGTTAATGTTTTGGACCAGTGAAGTCTTGCTGCTGACGATTATCTTTTTTATCTGGCGCCAGATGGGAGATATGATTACGCCAGTGGTGAGCGTTATCAATACGATTTTAATTCCTTTTGTTATGGGAGGATTTCTCTACTATATTACAAATCCTCTGGTGACACTGCTCGAAAAAAAGTTGAAGATTAATCGTATCTTTGGGATTTTAATCACGCTTTTCCTACTCTTTGGCCTAGTGACAGTCGGAGTAATCTACCTCTTGCCAATTTTGATTAACCAGCTGTCCAGCTTGATTAATTCGACGCAAAATCTTTATTGGGAAATACAGAGTTTTGTTAATCAATTATCCAAAAATCCTTTATTTAAGAGTTTAAATATTCAGTCTACTATTCAGCAACTCAATCTGTCCTATGTAGATATTCTGCAAAATATTCTAAATAGTGTTACCAATAGTCTGGGTAGCGTAGTGTCTGCTGTCATCAATACCCTCATGATTCTCATCATGACCCCGATTTTTTTGGTCTACTTCCTGATGGATGGACATAAGCTTTTGCCTATGTTGGAGCGGACCGTTCTCAAGCGCGATAAGCTCAATATATCCGGTCTCTTGACCAATCTCAATGCGACGGTTGCCCGTTATATCAGTGGTATTTCGATTGATGCCTTGCTGATTGGGACCTTGGCTTATATTGGTTACAGTGTTATTGGACTCAAGTATGCCTTAGTCTTTGCCATTTTCTCGGCTTTGGCCAACTTGATCCCTTATGTGGGCCCTAGTATCGGCTTGATTCCTATGTTGATTACCTACTTTTTTACTGACCCGCATAAAATGCTGGCAGCCTTAATCTATATGTTGATTATCCAGCAAATTGATGGGAATATCCTCTATCCTCGTATTGTTGGGAGCGTTATGAAAGTGCATCCCATTACGATTATGGTTCTCTTGCTTCTGTCTAGTAATATTTATGGTATTATGGGCATGATTGTAGCGATTCCGACCTACTCCATCCTCAAGGAAATCGTGAAATTCCTCGCCAATCTTTATGATAATCACAAAGAAGCTCAGCAGCAAAAGAAGAATGAAGAATTTGGTATTATAAAAAAATAGGAGAAAGCTCGTCTTTCTCTTTTTCACTGCATTTTTTATGGTTCATCATTGGATATTTATGCTAAAATAATAGTAATAGCATAAAGGAGGTATCGTTATGGTAACACGTCGTAAATTTTCTCCGCAAGAAATAAGAAAAGATTCTTCTTATTTTTCGCCCTTGAAGACCATTGTAGAGACAGCCTTTTATGAGAATCAGGTGCAGGCAATCAAGACAGTAGAAGAAGCCTATCAACTGGCTTCGGTAGCTGCTGGAACGGTTGTGCTGGACATGCCGGTGATTCATACTAAGGAGCTGGGGCTTCCTTCCTATGCCCGCGTTTTATTGACTAATTCGGGGGCGGTTGTCGGCCGAACTGCTAAGGCTAGACGGATTTATGGCAGAGACTGTCAGGAAGACGAGCATTTGCTATTTCTGGTTCGTAGTGCTGTTTACCAAGCACATCAGAGGACCTTTTATAAGGCAGATGCAGTTGTAGGGCTGGATGAGGACTTCATGGTTTGCGCCCACCTGATGGTGCCTCAGGAAGAAATCAATAATCTTTATTCTTGGCTCTTGAATTTCCAGATTTTGGATGAGGAATTTAAGAACCGCCTACGAGCTTCTAAAAAGTACGAAGAGAATGATATCTTTGTCTTTTTTGATCCCAAGTGGAAGCATCCAGACTATCCAGAAGGTTTGGTTTATTTTGATACCAATCATAATTGCGCCGTTATTCTGGGCTTAAACTATTTCGGGGAGCTGAAAAAGGCAACCTTGACTTTAGCTTGGGGAACGGCTGCTAGAAATGGCTATGTTGCCTGCCACGGAGGTCTGAAAATCTTCAAGCAGAAGACGGAAAAAGAAGACTATGTTGCATCTTTCTTTGGTCTATCCGGTTCAGGAAAATCCACATTGACGCATGCCAAGCATGACCATAAATATGATATCAAGGTTCTCCATGACGATGCCTTCATTATCTCGATTAAGGATGGCTCCTCTATCGCCCTCGAGCCGTCTTATTTTGACAAGACAAATGACTACCCTACAGGTCATAGTGAGCAGGATTTCTTTGTCACTGTGCAGAACTGCGGAGTGACGCTGGATGAAAATGGACGCAAAAAGCTGGTAACCGAGGACATCCGCAATGGAAATGGTCGGACTGTCAAATCGCGCTTTGCGACTCCGAATCGAGTGGACCGGATTGATGAGCCCATCAACGCCATCCTCTGGATCATGAAGGATGACTCTCTCCCACCTCTGGTCAAGATCAATGATCCGCTGATGGCTTCCACAATGGGCTGCACCCTGATGACTAAGCGCTCCAATGCCGAGAATGTCACTGGCTTGCATGATGATTTGGTTATTGAGCCCTATGCCAATCCTTTCCGCGTTTATCCACTGGTAGAAGATTATCGGAAATTCCGTCGTTTATTTGAGTCAGGCGTTGCTTGCTACATTATCAATACTGGTTTTTACATGGGCAAGGGCATCTCAAAGGAAGTATCTTTAGATATTATCGAGCAGATTGTAGAAGGCAAGGCTCAATTTAAGCCTTTTGGTCCTTTGGAAGGTTTTGAGTACATAGATTATAAGGGTTATGCTGTTCCAAACTTTGACGACAAGTACAGACAGCTCATTCGTGAAAGAATGCAGGTTCGCTTAAACTTCCTGCTGGCCTTCAATCAGAAATATCCTAAGACAGCCCTGCCTGTCGGAGCTATTTCTCGGCTAGAAAAAGTCTTGCAGGATTTGGAGAATTAAGATGCAAAACGCTTTCCAATAAATCCTTGTGCACGAATCCTAAAAATATGTTATAATCAAGGTTGATCATAATTTTTAGGAGAAGAATCCATGGAAGACCCTGGCAGTCAGAGTATTTTATTGCAAGCAATACTGCTATTCGTTTTAACCTTACTAAATGCCTTTTTCTCAGCTTCTGAGATGGCGATGGTGTCGCTCAATCGAGCTCGCGTCGAGCAGAAAGCCGAAGAAGGCGATGTCAAATACGTTCGTTTATTAAAAGTTCTTGAAAGTCCCAATAACTTTCTGTCAACGATTCAGGTCGGTATCACCGTCATCAATATCCTGTCGGGGGCAAGCTTTGCGGACAATCTAGGGAAAATCTTTGCTTCTTGGATGGGTGATTCCAAAACGGCACATGCAGTTGCTAGTTTCTTGGCACTTGCTCTTTTGACCTATATTTCCATTGTTTTGGGGGAGCTTTATCCTAAGAGAATTGCTATGAATCTCAAGGATAGTTTGGCGATTCGCACTGCGCCAGTGATTATCTTCCTAGGCAAAATCGTCAGTCCTTTCGTTTGGTTGCTTTCAGCTTCGACTAATCTCCTTAGTCGGATTACACCAATGCAGTTCGACGATGCAGATGAGAAGATGACGCGGGATGAGATTGAGTACATGTTGACTAAGAGCGAGGAGACGCTGGATGCAGACGAAATCGAAATGTTGCAGGGTATTTTCTCGCTGGATGAGCTGATGGCGCGTGAACTCATGGTGCCGCGGACAGATGCCTTTATGGTTGATATTCAGGATGATACTCAAGAAATCATCAAAAGCATTCTCAAGCAGAGTTTTTCGCGGATTCCTGTCTATGATGGCGACAAGGACAATGTCATTGGTCTCATTCACACAAAACGTCTATTGAATGAAGGCTTTGTAAATGGTTTTGACAATATTGTTCTGCGTAAGATTCTGCAGGAGCCACTCTTTGTACCGGAAACCATGTTTGTCGATGATTTGCTCAAGGAATTACGTAATACGCAAAACCAAATGGCGATTCTCTTGGATGAGTATGGCGGTATGGCTGGTCTGGTTACGCTGGAAGACCTCTTGGAGGAGATTGTCGGTGAGATTGACGATGAGACAGACAAGGCTGAAATCGAGGTCCATGAAATCGGTGAGAATACCTACATTGTCTTAGGAACCATGACCCTCAATGACTTTAATGAATATTTTGAAGTTGAAATTGATAGTGATGATGTGGACACCATTGCTGGTTATTATCTGACTGGTGTTGGCACCATTCCAAATCCAACAGAGCGGCTCAGCTATGAAGTGGAAAGCCAGAATAAAAAACTGATTTTGACCAATGACAAGGTCAAAAATGGCCGTGTCACTAAGGTAAAAGTGGAAATATCTGAAATGATTGAAGAAGATGAAGAAGCTGAAAAATAATTCAGCTTCTTTTGTTTTAAGTTTTCCGCAAGATTTTTATAAGGAATGCTTAAGCTGAAAGTCTTATACTAGTCTCAACAAATAAGAAATGAGGGCAGTCCAATGACATATAAAGTAAAAGTAACCTATCAGAAATCATTCATTCGCTCCAAGCTAAACGAAGTAGCCTAACCAGTACTAGCAATAGAAGCAAGAAATAGATTCTCGTATCAACATTTCATAAATTTTTCATATCATCTCCTAAATATAAACAACGTATAAAACTAAAAACAAACCAAAGAACAGGAAAACTCCTCTGCTCGCTAGATTTTAGCTGACAGAGGAGATTTTTTATGTTTGCTGAATCAAGCCTTCATTCTTTCTGTCGAGTAGCAAAGTCCACAAAGCGAAATTTATCTAGTTTGTGCCGGCTCTCTGTATATTGAAACTGGCGGCCATCAGCTAGATAGACTTGCGATTTGATAGAAACGACATGCTGGTCTCGGCCGATGTCCAGAAGGATCTGGTCTTGGTCACTAACATGATCGATGGTAATTTCTTTTCTGGCATAGGCAATGTTAAGCTTTAAGGTTTCTTCTAAGTAGGCATAGATAGAATGCTCTCCGATTTCTCTGGTCAGATCTGGCACCAAGCTTTTATCTAGATAGTCAACATCCAAGACAGAAGCAATGTTGTCGACCACTCGCTGCCGGACAATGCGCCAAACCAAGCGGTACTCTGGAAAGCCGGTTGTTTTTGAGAGCTTTTTATCTACAGTGATTTGATCAAGGCTGATGACATTGGTCTTGGACTGAAGCTGGTGCTGTGCCACTAATTCTTGATAACTGGTTAAGTTGGAGACAGGGAAGTCTAGTTGTTCTTGTTTGACGACTTTGGAGCCCTGCCCCCGCACTTTCTCAATCAGTCCCTCTTCTTGCAAGATCGCTAAAGCCTTGCGAACCGTATCCCGACTGACTTGGTAGATTTCCATTAGCTGATGTTCACTAGGAAGAAAGTCACCGAGCTGGTATTTTTCGCCTAGAATATCTCTTTCAAGTTGTTTGAATAATTGTTTGTATTTCTTCATAAGTTCCTCACTTGTATTATCTTTACCATACAACTATCAAAATTTTAGCAGAAATCTTTCATTTTAACAACAAACAAGTTGCGTACAAGATTGTTATCGATTACAATTGAGTTTGTAAGCTAGTTAAGAAACTAGCGACATTAAAATATAAGGAGAGTGCTGGATGATTTCCAGCCACAAGTCAAATGGGAAAATTTGAAAAGGAAGCTAAAGATTTGCTGAAGGCGATTGGCGGCAAAGAGAATGTCACAGCGGTCACTCACTGTGCGACTCGGATGCGTTTCGTTCTTGGTGACGAAAAGAAAGCTAATGTTAAGGCCATTGAAGCTATTCCGGTCGTAAAAGGAACTTTTACCAATGCTGGGCAGTTCCAAGTCATCATTGGAAATGACGTACCGATTTTTTATAATGATTTCACAGCTGTATCAGGTATTGAGGGTGTTTCCAAAGAAGCAGCTAAATCAGCAGCTAAGAGCAATCAAAATCCAATTCAGCGGGTCATGACGACTCTAGCTGAAATCTTCACTCCAATCATTCCGGCCTTGATTGTCGGTGGATTGATCCTCGGATTTCGGAATGTTCTTGAAGGCGTTCATTGGTCTATGTTGGATGGGAAAACCATCACAGAAGTGTCTCAATTTTGGGCGGGGATCAACCATTTCTTGTGGCTTCCAGGTGAAGCGATTTTCCAATTCTTACCAGTAGGAATCACTTGGTCTGTTTCTCGTAAGATGGGGACTAGCCAGATTCTGGGTATTGTCTTAGGGATCTGCTTGGTGTCACCGCAGTTGCTCAATGCTTACGCCGTGGCATCGACACCAGCAGCTGAAATTACTAAGAATTGGGTTTGGGATTTCGGTTTCTTCACTGTTAATCGTATCGGTTACCAAGCGCAGGTCATTCCAGCTTTGTTAGCAGGACTTTCCTTGTCTTATCTAGAAATCTTCTGGCGGAAACATATTCCAGAAGTGGTTTCTATGATTTTTGTGCCTTTCTTATCATTGATTCCAGCCTTGATCTTGGCTCATACAGTCTTAGGTCCTATCGGTTGGGCAATTGGTCAGGGGCTTTCAACAGTCGTACTTGCAGGTTTGACTGGTCCTGTTAAATGGCTCTTTGGTGCTGTCTTTGGTGCCCTTTATGCTCCGTTTGTTATCACAGGTCTTCACCATATGACCAATGCCATTGATACTCAATTGGTAGCGGATGCTGGTGGTACTGGTCTTTGGCCAATGATTGCTCTGTCAAATATTGCTCAAGGCTCAGCTGTTTTTGCTTATTACCTTATGAATCGTCATGATGAACGGGAAGCACAAATTTCCTTGCCGGCTACTATTTCGGCTTACCTTGGTGTTACGGAACCAGCCCTTTTCGGGGTCAATGTCAAGTACATCTATCCATTCGTTGCAGGGATGATTGGTTCATCTATTGCTGGTCTGCTCTCTGTAACCTTTAATATCACAGCCAATGCTATCGGGATTGGTGGCTTACCGGGTATTCTTTCTATCCAAGCAAAATATATGCTTCCATTTGCAGGAGTGATGCTTGTCGCAATCGTTGTACCAATGGCTTTGACCTTCTTCTTCCGCAAAGCAGGATTCTTCACAAAAACGGAAGACGATACAGAACTACAAGCAGAATTTGCAGCTCAAGAAGAAGCGAAATTTGCCCATCAAGAAACAAAGATTGTCGCACCAGTAGAAATCGTTAGTCCTCTTGCGGGTCAAGTAAAAGAACTCAGTCAGGCAACGGATCCAGTATTTTCATCAGGTGTGATGGGTCAAGGCTTAGTGATTGAGCCAAGTGAAGGTGAGTTGGTGTCACCTGTGAACGGTACGGTGACTGTTCTCTTCCCAACCAAACATGCCATCGGTATCGTATCGGACGAGGGTGTGGAAATGCTTATGCATATCGGGATGGATACAGTCGGTCTAGATGGCAAGGGCTTTGAAGCTCATATTGCGCAAGGCGATCATGTGGCGATTGGACAAAAACTGATTAGCTTCGATATGGATGTCATCAAGGCTGCAGGGCTCGTGACAGAAACACCTGTCATTATCACTAATCAGGATGCTTTCGTAGCAGATATGAGTGGAGAATATCCTAGTCATATCAAACGCGGAGATCAATTGATGACAGCAAAACGGATCTAAAAATACTAACTCATGGGATGGCGGCTCTGAGCCTCTCCCTTTTATCAAAAAAGGAGAAAATATGACACTTGATAAAACAAAGGTTGTCTACCAAATTTATCCAAAATCTTTTAAAGACACGACTG
>NZ_CALIIB010000067.1 GCF_938020365.1 uncultured Streptococcus sp.
TGGTAGTCAGTTGCCTTCATAAAGGCAAAATGGCCAAAATGATTCTCATTGACTGATGCGAGCTTGACAGGCTTGCCACCCAGCTCTATACTGCCACCAGGGCTAACTCTAGCTATGCGGGCCAATTTATCCGAAACAACTATACCGTCCTTGAGAGTCAACTTTTGCTGGTTGTCAGGACTTTCTAACGAGATGAAAGGTTCAAAATTTTCCTTGTCCGTAACCATTAAAGTGACTGACTCTGTTTCTTTTTTTCCTTTGTATTTCTCCGTCAAGGTTTCACTATGGATTTCCTGATAGGCTGCAATCGAGTCATCTGCCAACATCTTTTTCAGCTTGTCTTGCTCAGCTTGATTCTCCCCAGGATTGGCAGCGACAATCAAGTCGTATCGCAGAATCTCTTCAAACTGACGTTTGGGAATACCACCAATAGAAGACTGAAGTCCTAGGCCGGCAAAGAGCAGGGCAACCGAACCCGCCACACCAAAGATAGTCATAAACATCCGCTGCTTATAGCGAAAGATATTGCGAGCTGTGACCTTCTGAGTAAAGCTAAGACGTCGCCAGATAAAGGGCAGTCTTTCCAAGAAAATCTTGGAGCCCTTGACCGGTGGCTTGGGCAAAAGCAAGTGAGCTGCTTCTTCTGTTAGCTCCCGTCTCGCCACCAAATAGGCAGGGAGAACGCTGGAAAGAAGGGAAAGCCCAAGGGCCAGTAAACTATAGGAAATATAAAAATATGCATGAGGGGCAGAAAGCACCATCCCTCTGGTAATAATAGAAGAAATCACTCCAGACAAGAAATAATGCCCCAGCAGAATCCCTATGAGGGTACCTAGACTCCCCGCCACCAAACCGTAAAGGGCAAACTTGCGAATGATATCTCGGCTATGATAGCCTAGAGCCTTGAAGACGCCTGCATTTGTTCGCTCCTCATCGACAAAGCGAGTCATGGTGGTAAAGGTCACTATAGCTGCCACCAAATAGAGCACCACTGGGAAAATATTACCAATCAACGCAATACTATTCATGGAGTTTTTATACATATGATAGCCATTCCCACCTGGCAGAGACTTGCGGTCATAGCTATGATAGGCCGGCTCTTTCAAACGACTAAGGTTTGCCTTAGCGTCAGCTAGCTTGTCCTTGCTAGCTGATAAGTCTTTTTCCGCCTGAGCTAGCTCTGCTTTTTTCTGATTGAGCTGGGATTCAGCTTCCTGAATCTGCTGCTGGCTCTGGCTGAGCTGAGCAGGAGCTAGGATAGAAACAGCTTGGGCTGCATCTAGCTGGGTTTTTTGCTGGTCTAGCTGACTCTGAGCTTGCTCTAATTGTTTTTTACCTTGGGTCAGTTCGCTCTCAGCCTGAGCAATCTTATCTTGGCCCTTCTGAATGGTGCTTTTGGCATCTGCCTCTAATCGCTTAAAGCGAGCCGCTCCGTTATCTTCCAGGCTCTTGTCCAAAGCAGTCTGGTGCTGCTCCAAACGCTCCTGATAGCTTTCAGAGAAGGGAGCCAGCTTTTCTAAATCATGATAGCGCAGGCGAGCAATACTGTAAACATCTGTATCAAAGGCCTTGGGGCTAACTACAGCATAGGCTGATAAAGCCCCACTACCACTAGTCGCATTGCCTAGATTTCTATCAGACCAGATCTCTGCCGAGTTGACAAATCCTGCGACCTTATAGGTCTTGTTTTTTAGAACTGACCGACTGCCTGCTTTTTCGGTCAGATGAATCTCCTGACCAAGCTTATATTTTTTTGACCAAAAGCTAGCCAGAGCAATTTCTTGATCAGTCTTGGGAAGACGGCCTGAGACCACTTGAAAGTTTGAAATATCCTTGGTATCTGAGAATATTCGGAGAGCCTCCTCATCTACGGTGACATCTGTCAGATAGCCAAACTCGACATCAGCTCCCTTGATAGCTTCCAGCTCTTTCTGATCCGCCTTATCCAAACCATAGTCCGCCATAACGGCCAAGTCCATGGTTCGCTGCTCTTTCAAGTAATCTGTTGCTGTTCTGCGCATATTGGGTGGAGCGACCTTGATCCCCACAAGAGCTAAAGAGCCCAGCATCATGAGGATTAAAATAGATAGGAAACGTCCTTTAGAGCTAGTGAAGGAGCGCAGAATATCTTTCCAATAAATCTTTCTATTCATATCAATACTCCAATGTACTTATATCCTGAGGCTCTTCATTGACTGTAACACTTTTGACTCTCGCGTCATGCATGCGAATAACCCGGTCAGCAATGGGAGCCAAGGCAGCATTGTGGGTCACGATAATCACCGTCGCCCCTTGATTGCGGGACATATCCTGTAAAATTTGCAGCACTTGCTTGCCGGTATTGTAGTCCAAAGCCCCTGTCGGCTCATCGCAGAGCAAAATCTTAGGATTTTTTGCCACAGCCCGAGCAATAGAGACCCGCTGCTGCTCCCCACCTGACAACTGCGCTGGAAAATTATTGAGGCGATTTTCCATACCAACTGCGGTTAGAACGGCCACTGGATCTTGAGCATCCTTGACAATCTCCGAAGCCAATTCGACATTTTCCTTGGCCGTCAGATTAGGCACCAAATTGTAAAACTGAAAGACGAAGCCCACATCATTGCGACGATAGTCCGTCAGCTGGTGGGAATTGTAGTCAGCAATATTCTGACCGTCTATCAGAATGTCTCCCTCATCATTGGTATCCATACCGCCGAGAATATTGAGCACTGTTGACTTACCGGCACCAGAAGCACCCAGGATAATGACCAGTTCCCCCTTTTCAATCTCAAAAGAAATATCATGATTGGCGACAATTTCCGTGTCACCTACCTGATAACGTTTAAAGCTATGTTTCATTTCAATATAAGCCATGTCATTTTCTCTCCTTTTCAAACCCCATCTTCTTAAATAGACAAGGTGTTGATTCTAAATCACAGATATTATATAATGAGCTTAGACAAAAAGCAATAATCAAAAATCAACAAAGTGTTGATTTAAGTAAAAAGGAAGAAAAATGGTCCAGAAACGAAAAACTAGCACCAAGGAAGACATCAAAGAAGCCTTGATTCAGCTACTATCTGAGGAAAGGTTTGATAATATCTCCATCAGCAAACTCTGCAAGCGGGCTGGGATTAACCGCGGCACCTTCTACCTCCACTACCAAGATAAGTATCAGATGATTGATAGCCTCAAAAGCGACATCATTTCTCAACTTTATAGTTATAGTCTTTTTGAAGAAGAAGGCGAATATTCCAAACAGTTCATGATAGCCAAATTTCATATACTGCGTGCTAATGAACGTCTGATCAATGCCCTGACTAGAAGCCATTATATTGACTTTCGCGGAGCTATTCGGGAATTCATAACCAGTATCATTCTGAGCGACAAGCAAAAAGCTGCTACCCAGCGTTTTTTAGAGGAGAGCTTTCACATCCCTCAGAAATACGCCTTGGAAATCTTCCTATCCAGTGTTGAGGGGATTATTTCTCTTTGGATAGCCGGCGGAGCTCAGGAAGAGCCTGAAGAAATTACTCAAATGATCCTAGCCACCTACAATTATGATTATTGGAAATCATAACCAGCACTCCACTTTTATAGATGAGAACTCAAAAAGGCACAGAGTAATCTGTGCCTTTTCTTAAAACATTTCTGGTGAGCAAATAGTTTTTTGGTGATGCCCACTTAGATAAAGGCAACAAAATCCTGTCCTATTTCACCATGTCTGGATCGTAATCATAAAATCCTGTATCGAGGAAACGATTCTTCGGATGTAATTTGTGAAGTAGCTCATCTAGCAAGAAAGCTTGGTCATGGCTAAATTCACCTTTTTCAATCAGATCTCTTGCCTGAACAAAGAGCTTAGCAATCTCAACAAAATTCTGACCAGGAGTATAGAGACCTTCCAATTTCCAATGAGTAAATCCATGGTCAACCAATTCTGTCAACTTGGTCATCAAATCCAAGTCATTATTGGCGAAAATGTGAGTCCCATGCTTGTCCTCAAAGATCGAATAATGGCTCTGAGGATCGCTCGGTTCCGCAAGAAAGAGATCCCTCTCTCTTGATTTCGCATCATCGATGTGTGTAAAGTTATAATAATTTTGCAAAAGCGGACGTTTAGAGTGGTGGATAACGCTTGCGCCATAAACTAGGACTTCTGCTGGAATCTCAAGAATTTCTGGCATTTTAAAGAGTTCTGCCGATGGAATTTCCCGCGCCAAAACAGCTTCTGATACCCCAGCATTCTTGCCCCAAAAATTAATCTGGCGGCTGCTGGTAACCATGGTCGAAGCATCATAAATCGTTTTCAACTTATAACCATCCCGCTGCAAGACGTAGAATACACCTGCATCCCCAACGGTGATATAGTCTACCTCAATCTCCTGAAGAAAATCCAAATAAGGCTTGATCTGGTCCATCATGTCCTGATGCATCAAAGCATTGACGGCAACTGTCATTTCTTTTCCTGCCTGATGAACCATTTGTGAGATACGATTTAATTCGTCATAAGTGAAGTTATGCGGTAAACGAAGACCGTATTTTTCCTCACCGACATAAATACGATCTACTCCTGCTTCCAATAAGGCTTGAACTTGTTCTATACTTTCAGCTGTTGCTGTTATGATTATATTTTTCATATCATTATTATACCAAAAAAATAGGATTTATGATTTCTTAATTCGATTTTATTCGTTTTGTAACTATCTTGTAATATATCTAATCATAGAAACATGATAGAATGATAAGGTACTACTAGGAGAGAGACAATGGCTGTAAGAGATTTTAAACAGTTTGAATCAGCGCCCCTGCATGATTCGACAGAACAAACTAAGGAAATATCCTATCAAGAATACCTGCCCCAAGCAGAATCAGTATCACAATTACGTGAGCTATTTTTCTTTATAAATATCGCTTTATTCTGTATTTTGACAGTCTTTTTTAGCTTTATTTTTTTGTCTGCAAAGATGAGCACCTTTCTATCTTTCTCACTTGCTATTATCCTAAGTCTTATGATCATTCAAGGATATCGCACTGTTCGAAGAAAGAGACATTAATTATCTACGAATTAAATCAAACGAGATCGAAAGATCTCGTTTTTCTTTTCTTTACCAAGCGTAATTTGGTTCCTGACAAGCACACATAGCTGCCAATAATTCTTCTGGAGTTACCTTTTTCAGCCCTCTATAGACTGGATCCTGAACGGTGTAAGACGGATCAATGTAATAAACTGCAAGGACATCACTGCCGTCTGCTGATAATTCATAGCCCGTCCCCACAACATTGTGTTCACCCTTGTGGCCTGGGTAGATGGAGGCATTATCAATCGTATAGTAGAGCGGATAGCCATCATCAATATTCTTGCGCAGGCGCTCCTTAAAGAGTCGCATATCCTCAGAATTCGGGGCGCTACTAGTCACTGTAGCAAGATGATAGCCTGCTTGGCCTGCTGGCACTTCCGCATAACCAAATAAATATTGATTTAAGACACGGATTGCATTGACATTATGGGTGCCGAAAGTCTCATCGGTCCCCATCGCTCGTGCCAATTCTTCCTGACTAGCCTGAACGCCCCTGTAAGCTAAAATCATACTGACAGAGGTCGGTGCGCAAGTATTCCAAGCTCGCTGGATCTGCATAGGAACTTCCAGGCGCTTTCTGATTGGAGAAGACGTTTCTTTACTAGAAGGCTGCGTCTCCTCCTCTCTGACCTTTTCACTGGTCTGACTGGAACTTTCCGACTCCGCAGAAGCAGAACTCTGGCTAGGGCTAGATTGATTAGCACTAGCTTGACTACTGCTAGCTGTTTTCGAGCGGGCTTGACTCGTGCTCGAAGCTTTAGAAGAGTCAGTGCTTCCAGACTGAGGGGACTCTGAAGCTTTCTGCCGAGAACAGGCTAGTAAGCAGCAGCATAAACCAAGCAAGGCAAGTACTTTTAGATTTTTCATACCAACCCCCCCTTTTATTTATATGATAACGCTTTCTTTGCCAAAAATCAAGTTAGCCGAGGAGAAACTAAATAGTAGTAATTTTTGCTTCCTATACCACTGCAGCAAAGCTCCAATTCGAACAAAAAATGAGGCTTGGACTCTTTTGTCCCAGCCTCATCTTGTATATCTAGTTTGAATTTACTTATCTTCTAAATCAATGATGATTTCTTCTGAAGGGGCTTTTTCTCCTTCTTCCACCACGATATCAGAAATTTCTTCTTCAAGAATTTCCTCTTCTTTTTCAAACTTTTCTTTGATTTCTTGGAATTTGTCCTGTGAATAGTCTACTACTGACTTGGTCGTATCCTTGACAGACTCCAATACTGTTTCTGCTGTGATTTCGCCATTTTCAACCTTTTCCTTGGTTTGGTTGATGGCCTTGACAGCCTGATCTGAAAAGTCCTTTACTGATTGAACAACGGCTTCGTGAGTCTTGTCTGGATCTTCACGATAGTCGACGACAAAGTCCTGAACTTTTTCAGTGATTTCTTTACCTTTTTTGCTGGTTAGAAAGTACGCTGCAGCTGCACCAGACACAGCACCTAATACAAGTGATGAAATTTTTCCCATAGTAAACCTACTTTCTTATTTTTTGAATAATTTTGTAAACAAACGAAGGGCCGTTAGACCTGCTGTTGTTTTGGCTGTCGTGCTTCCTGCTGCGACTGCTTTTTTTCCTAAAACACGCGCCTGATCGTTTAAATCAGAGACTGATTCGGATAGGTCTGCCACCGCATTGAAAAGCGGATCAATCGTTGCTACTTTGTGGTTGATATCATCTGTCAACACATTGACTTTGGCAATCAAATCATTGGTTTGATGCAGGGTGACATTGACATCAGAAGTCAACACTTTGATCGTATTTTCGGTCTCATCCAGCATTTTTGCAGCCTTATCACCGAGAGTTTTGACGGTGATGGTCATGTAGATTAGAAAGACAATCAAAGCGACAGCAACTAAAGTATAAGCAATTTCAAGCATAATATTCTCCTCTCATTCTTGATAATAGGGGGCTTGTTTTTTTCTTTGGTAAATCATAATGCCGATGCCTAGTAAAATCAAGGCTGCAGACAGCCACTGGGATACACGAACACCCAAGAACATGAGACTATCGGTCCGCATACCCTCGATAATCATCCGGCCAAAGCCGTACCAAATCAGGTAAAAGGCTGCCAATTCTCCCTGACGGAAGAATTTAGGGCGGCGTCGTAAAATCAGCAGTAGGGCAAAGCCAAGTAAATTCCAAAGGGATTCGTATAAGAAAGTTGGCTGGCGATAAGCACCATCTATGTACATATTGTTGCGGATGAAGGACGGTAGATAATTAAGATTTTTGACCACCGCTCCATAGGCTTCTTGGTTAAAGAAATTGCCCCAACGGCCGATACTCTGAGCGATCAAGACGCTAGGTGCTGCAATATCCAAGAAATCAACAGGATTGATCAGCCTTCTTTGTGAAAAGAAATAGAGGACAAGGGCACCAGTGATCAAACCGCCGTAAATGGCTAAACCACCATTCCAAATCTGAAAAATCTCAATCAGAGAGTGCTTGCCATAATAAGACCATTCAAAAATTACATAGTAAAGCCGCGCTCCAAGGATGGCCAAGGGAAAGGCAATCAGAATGAAATCAAGAATATCATCTGGAATCATTCTTTTGCGTGGTGCTTCCTTCATGGCTAAATAGACGGCTAAAATCAAGCCGGTGACAATGCAGATCGCATACCAACGAATACTAAAGGGACCGACTGAAAAAGCTACTGGATCAAGCATCTTTCACCTCATTCTGACTAATCAGATTAGTCAGTCGTTCTTCAAAAATCTTGGTGGCATCAAATCCCATTTCCTTAGCCCGATAGTTCATGGCTGCGGCTTCAATCACTACAGAGATATTGCGTCCTGTCTTAACTGGGATGCGAATCCGAGGAATTCTGACACCAGAAACTTCCAGTTCTTCTGCATTATTGCCCAGACGGTCAAAGGTCTTATTGGTATCATAATTTTCCAAATAGACGGCAATCTGTACCTGTGAAGAATCCTTGACCGCACTGGCTCCGTAAAGGCTCATCACATCAATAATGCCGACACCGCGAATTTCTAAGAGATGGCGAAGAATCTCAGCAGGCTCTCCCCAGAGAGTCATTTCATCCTTGGCAAAGATATCGACCCGGTCATCCGCCACTAAACGATGGCCCCGCTTGACTAACTCAAGACCAGTTTCACTTTTACCGATACCACTGTCCCCTTGAATCAGCACGCCCATCCCGTAGATGTCCATCAATACGCCATGGACACTGGTTCTGACCGCCAAACGCGAGTCAAGGAAACTAGAAATTTCCCCTGATAGACGGCTGGTTGATGTGCGACTGGTAAGAATCGCGATTTGCTTTTCTTCGGCTGCTCGCCGCATTTCTTCAGGAATCTCCAAATTGCGCGCCACAATGACAACTGGCGTTTCTGGCTGAAACATTTTCAGAAGGACTTGATGACGGTTGTGGGACGTCATCTTCATCAGATAAGACCACTCCTTCATCCCAATCAGCTGAATCCGTTCTGGCGTGTAGTAGTCAAAATAGCCGGTCATTTCAAGGCCCGGCCGCGAAATATCCGATGTCGAAATCTCCTTTTCTAAGAGGTCATCACTGCCGTAAACGATGCGTAAACGGACTTTTTCAATCAAATCTTTGACCTTTACAGACATTCCCTGCTCCCTTCAAATTTATCTTTCTCTATTATAGCAAATTTTTACCCTAAAAGAGTTTTTAAGATTGGAAATTAAGCAGGATTTTTCCCTAGATGCTTATAAAAACATATCTCAGCCAGCAAAAAGGCCAGTCAAAACAACTAGCCTATCCATCTTTGGAGAATTCTTTTCTGATTTTGAAAGCAAGGATGGCTCTCGATAAAGGCTGGTATTTCACTTAGAGGTAGCCAGAGATGAGCATCGGTTTCGCCTACCTGATAGCGAACTTGATTCTTGTCACTAGACACCACCGCTTCATAGAAATCAAAGTGGCACTGGTCTTCGACAGAGCACACCTGCTCCAACAGTCTTATACTGTCGGGAATCAGGCCTGTTTCTTCTTCCAATTCCCGTAGGGCGGCTGTCTGACTATCCTCTCCTGCCAATACACTGCCTCCCGCTCCAAACTCATAGTAGCCAGGATAGAGACTTTTATTTGCTGACCGCCGCATAAAGAGAATATCGCCATCCTGATGGCAAACCAAGACATTGACACAAAGATGAAACTGCCCTTCAGGAATTTTTTCTCCTCGAACTAGGAGATGCGGGAGCTGATTTCGATTCAAGTCATAAGCATTCCAAACTTCTGTCATATTTCCTCCTTGGATAAGTCATTCATCTTTCGGTAGCAGTTTCCAGACTCCGTCAGCTGCGTTTCCCTAGATTCTCTCTTTTCGTTTCTTCTACATCCAGCAAAAATTCGGGAATACTCCCGAATTTTATATTTGTTATTTTACCAAAACCAACCGTCATTGTCATTGATTGGCTCGGCATCTTTCATTTTACGAGGGCCGGTTCCATACATTTCCGCTTCCACGTCTTCCTTATAAGGCATCACGACAGCCAGCAAAATATAAATCAAAATGCCTAAGCCAAAATTGGAAACTGTAAAGATGATGAATAAAAAGCGTAACAAGCCAAGATCAAAGTTAAATTTATCAGCCAATCCCGACAAAACTCCTGAAATCACTCGGTTTCTTCTTAATTTATAAAACTTAGTTTTCATAATGATGACCTCAACTCTCATTCTTTCCTTTATTTTATCATAGTGGTCGAACAAAAAAATCAGCCCCAAGGCTGATTCTGCATCTATTCGTTTTTTTGTTCGCTTAGCTTCCGTTTATCTCCTCTTTTAGGAATGCTAATTTTCCTCTACAACGACCGCAACGATATTTTTTTATGTCTACCCTTCGTCTACGACGGATATGTGCTCCGCAGCTTAGGCATTCATAAATGAGAAAGGATTGCGAGTTTGACAAGGATGGAGCGTAGCGCAGACCGTCAACTTGCTTAAGGAGGTCTTTAAAATCTCTATCTCCATGGCGGTAGCCCTTGCCCTGATAATAGAGGTGATAGTGAACCAACTCATGACGAACAATTTTTCGGAAAATCTCCAGCCCAAAAGTTTCATAGATTTTCGGATTGAAATCCAGATGACCGTCTTTTGGAAAGAAGCGTCCTCCAGTCGTACGGAGACGCTTGTTCCAATAAGCTTGGTGGCGGAATTCCCAGCCAAAATCTTCCAGCGAAACCTGCTTAACGTAGTTAGTTAGATTCATTTGGCGCTATCAGAGAGAGATTGACCTTCTCCCGCTCCACATCTAGCTTATCCACCCAGACAGTAACCAAATCGCCAACAGACAGGACTTGACTTGGATGCTTAACAAAGTTTTTACTGATCTTAGAAATATGGATAAGTCCGTCTTCATGGATACCGATATCCACAAAAGCTCCGAAATCGACGACATTGCGGACGACACCTTCCAGTTTTTGACCGATGCGTAGGTCCTTGATATCTAAGACATCCTGCCGCAGAACTGGCGCGTCAAAGGAATCTCGCAAATCTCTGCCAGGCTTGAGCAGATCCGCAATAATATCTTTGAGGGTTTCTTCTCCCAAGCCCAGCTCTGCAGCCAAATTAGCAATCTGAACAGCCTTTAATTTAACTTGGGCTGCTTCATCCAAACTGCTAATTTCCAGACGCTTAAAGAGTTCTTCTACAGCCTGATAAGACTCTGGGTGAACACCTGTATTGTCTAGCAGATTATCACTCTCAGGAATACGCAGGAAGCCGGCTGCCTGTTCAAAAGCCTTTGCGCCTAGACGCGGCACTTTCTTGATGGCCTCGCGAGACCGAATCAAGCCTTCCGTTTCCCGATACTTGACAATATTTTCCGAAATCGTTTTATTAAGACCAGCTACATGGGCCAGCAGGGCAGGACTGGCGGTGTTGATATTGACCCCGACTTGGTTGACCACAGTATCCACAACAAAGTCCAGACTTTCCGACAGTTTTTTCTGGCTGACATCATGCTGGTACTGGCCAACCCCGATGGACTTAGGATCAATCTTGACCAACTCTGCCAAAGGATCCTGCAGACGGCGGGCAATGGAAATAGCTGAACGCTTTTCAACGGTCAAATCTGGAAACTCATGACGAGCCAGTTCACTAGCAGAGTAGACAGACGCTCCGCTCTCATTGACGATAACATAGCTGACATTTGGATGAGATTTCAAAACTTCTGCTACAAAGGCTTCGCTTTCTCGGCTGGCCGTTCCGTTTCCGATGGCAATGATTTCCACACCGAACCGCTCAATCAGCTCTGACAGTTCCTTCTTGGAAGCTTCAATCTGAGCTGGCTTTGCTGGCGCTACTGGATAGATGACATGAGTTGTCAGCATTTTTCCTGTCGCATCAACAACAGCCAGCTTAGCCCCTGTCCGGAAAGCTGGGTCAAAGCCCAGTACTACGCGACCTTTGAGAGGAGCGATTAAGAGGAGATTGCGGAGATTTTCTGAGAAGAGCTGAATCGCACCATCTTCAGCCGCCTCAGTCAGCTCGGTCCGAATACGACGCTCCATAGCTGGAATGATTTTCTTTTTGACTGCTTGCTGAACTGCTTCGATAATATAGGCATTTTTCACCTTGAAACGTACTTCAAAGAAGCGTAGGACTTTCTCAAGATTGTGCTCAAAACCAACCTTGAGAATACCTAGCTTCTCACCACGGTTAAGGG
>NZ_CALIIB010000068.1 GCF_938020365.1 uncultured Streptococcus sp.
AGCCCACTCAACCACTGCGTCTTGCTCGACAATCCAAAGACAATTGAGAGGCTAGAACTTTTGTCCCAGCCTCGTTTTTCATTTAAAGGGAAGAATGGTATAATGAAGTAGAGAAAAATCTTGAATGAGGTACCCCATGAACGAAATCAAATGCCCTAACTGCGGGGAGGTTTTTACAGTCAATGAAAGCCAGTACAGTGAGCTTTTGTCGCAGGTGCGGACAGCGGAGTTTGACAAGGAGATCCATGCTCGGATTGAGCAGGAGCTGGCTTTAGCAGAGCAAAAATCCCAGAATGCTCAACAAGCTCTACTATCTCAGAAAGAGCAGGAAATCAGCAAACTTCAAAGTCAAATTGCTCAGTTTGAAACCCAGCAGGAATTGGCAAAGAAAGAGGCGGAGCAGGCAGCAAGTCTTCAATTGCAGGAGAAAGATAAGGAAGTTCAGCAACTAAAAAATCAGCTGACAACTCTGCGCTTGGAGCATGAAAATCAACTGCAAAAGACCTTGTCTGCGCTGGAAAAAGAGCGCGACGAGGTTAAGAATCAGCTAGTTTTGCAAGAAAAGGAAGCAGCGCTGGCTCAGACCTCGCTTAAAGAGCGCTATGAGGTAGAGCTGCGGCAGAAAGATGAGACCATAGAGTTCTATAAGGATTTCAAAGCCAAGCAGTCTACTAAAATGATTGGCGAGAGTTTGGAACAGCACTGTGAGTACGAGTTTAACAAGAACCGTATGGCCATGTTTCCGCGAGCGGAGTTTGGCAAGGACAATGATGCCAGAACAGGCAGCAAGGGTGACTACATTTACCGTGAGGTGGATGAAAATGGTGTAGAAATCCTCTCTATCATGTTTGAGATGAAAAATGAAGGCGATGAGACAGCGACCAAGAAGAAAAATGAGCATTTTTTCAAAGAGCTGGATAAGGACCGGCGGGAGAAAGGCTGTGAGTATGCTATTCTGGTGACACTTCTTGAGGCTGACAGCGAGCTCTACAATTCGGGTATTGTCGATGTATCTTATGCCTATGAGAAGATGTATGTCATCCGGCCTCAGTTCTTTCTGCCTATGATTACCCTCTTGCGTAATGCTGCGCTTAACTCGCTCAAGTACAAGCAGGAACTGGCCTTGGTGCGGGAGCAGAATATTGATATTACGCATTTTGAGGAAGATTTAGATGCCTTTAAAGTAGCTTTCGCCAAGAACTATCAGTCTGCTTCGACCAACTTTGGCAAGGCCATCGATGAGATTGACAAGGCTATCCGTCGGATGGAAGAAATCAAGAAATTCTTGACAACCTCTGAAAACCAGCTGCGCTTAGCAAACAACAAACTGGACGACGTCTCTGTCAAAAAATTGACACGCAAAAATCCTACCATGAAAGCTAAGTTTGAAGCTCTGAAGGAGAAGTAAGAAAGTAAGACATGAACGGAATTATCAACTTAAGAAAAGAAGCGGGAATGACTTCACATGATGCGGTCTTTAAGCTGCGCAAGATTTTAAAAACCAAGAAAATTGGTCACGGGGGCACCTTGGATCCAGATGTGGTTGGAGTGCTTCCGATTGCTGTAGGCAAGGCGACGCGCTTGGTTGAGTTCATGCAGGAGGAAGGCAAGGTCTATGAGGGAGAAATCACGCTGGGCTGCTCAACAACGACAGAGGATGCCAGCGGGGATATCCTAGAGCAAACGCCAGTGACGGAGCTTTTAGAAGAAGCCCTCATCGATGAAGCGATGGAGTCCATGACTGGTGAGATTCGTCAGATTCCGCCCATGTACTCAGCAGTCAAGGTCAATGGCCGCAAGCTTTATGAGTATGCAAGAGAGGGTCAAGAAGTGGAGCGGCCAGAGCGGCAGGTGACCATCTATAGTTTCGAGCGCATCAGTCCGATTTTCTATGAAGATGAACAAGCCCGCTTCCGCTTTCGAGTCAAGTGTAGCAAGGGGACCTATGTCCGAACTCTATCTGTTGATTTGGGAGCAAAGCTTGGCTTAGCCAGTCACATGTCTCAGTTGACACGGACTTCTTCAGCAGGTATGAGCTTAGATGATGCTTTGACCTTGGATGAAATAGCGGAGCGAGTAGCAGTGGAGGATTTTACATTTCTACAGCCTCTGGAGTTGGGGACAGGTGATCTACCAAAGATTGAACTAACGGAAGAACAGCTCGAAGAAGTGCGCCACGGGCGTTTTATTCCCATTGAAAATGCCGAGATTATCTTAGCAGCTTTTCATAAAGGTAAGCTTATCGCCATCTTAGAAAAAAGGGAAGAAGCTTATAAACCTAAAAAAGTTTTTCTTTGATCATATGAAAATATCAGAGTCCTGAAATTTATTTTCAGGATTTTTTATATAACTTGAATAATCAAATAAATATTGAAGTTAAAAATGGTCAGAAATTTTGTCTTAAAAGGCATAGAAGACGCTTGTATATCTTAGTACATGTTTTGAAATAAGAATACTCCAAATTTAGGCATTTTGGTAAAAAATGATAGAGAAAAAACAGGGGATTATCATTGCTTAAATCCTACTTATATGGTACACTTGGGAGAGTGACAATTTTAGAATAATAAGGAGGGTTCCAATACATGGGACAAGACTGGAAGAAGATAGAAAGGCAACGTTTTACGATTCGTAAGACGAGAGCATGGGGAGCATGTTCTGTTTTTCTAGGATCAAGTATTTTCTTTCTAGGAGGGGGAGTTGCAAGTGCGCAAGAAGTTAGTCCTTCTGCACAAGACCAAGCATCTCAAGTAGCAGAAGCTGCTAGAGTTTCAGATGAAAAAGAGTCTGAGAAACCGGCAACTGAAGCGCAAGCCGAGCCTGAAAAGAATGCTGTGTCAGCAAGTGCAAATGATCAAGCAACTGAATCCAAAGATCAAGCTGCACCGAGCACTGAAGAAGTAGCTAAAACGGAAGAAGCAGTTGTTTCAAAAGACGAGAAGTCAGAAGAAACAAGCGCTCCGAAAGAAGCTAAAGCAGAAGAAAAGGCTGAGCTAAAAGAAGAAAAAACAGAACCAAAAACACCAAGTTCTGAAGCTAATGCAGCCTCACAACCTAAGCGTTCAGGCACATCAGGATTCAGAAGTGTTAGTGGTACATCAGGATTCCGAAATACTGGTGCTGCTCGCCAAGGATCTGACTATACTGTTACTCAAGATGGTAATCTAGCTACAGTTCAAGCTAATGCCTTGAAAACTCAGCTGGATAGAGCAGCGTCAGAGAACTTGCCAGTTACACCGAACCAGCTTAGAAATTTTGGAACCGCAACAACTGACGAAGAGAGACGCAGATTAGAACGTCAAGCAGCTGATCTTCAAAATGCTGAAGCTCAGGCAATGAATAAAAAAATCTCTGATTACTTGACGGCTAAACAAAGAGCTCAACAATTAACAGGTAGAGAAGGAAGCTTGCAACAAATTGCTCCTCAAAACCTCGTTTTCTCTGATGAGCCAAACGCAACAGCTAAGATTAGGCTGGCACAAGGAGACTGGTTTGTCAAAGACAGTACGCTCACATCTCGAAATCAATATGTTCGTGAAGCTTTGGATAGTCGAAGCTACAGTGAGTGGCGAGACGGGACAACTACTCAACCGAATGCAGTTATCACTAGAGCCGATACAAGCCAACCGGCAGCAGAGCGAATCATCAAGGATCAAACAGATGCTTACTACATGGTTCATACGCAAGTTGGTAGAACTACAACAGTAGAGTACACCTTGCACAACTCATTTGCCGGTGGTCGACCTATTACGAAAGCTATTGCTCGATATACGCCTAAGAAGAGTTCTGCTTATGATGATAGTATGGTCATGGCTATCCATAAAGACCCAACTATGACAGTTTGGAATGGCTCTAGCTATGATCGTAAAGGAACTGGTAACCAATTGCATATGGAATGGGAATTCTATTATGCAGATGGTACTAAGGTGGACTTCGGTAAAACACCAGGTGTTGTTTCTTTCGCTTCACGTAACCACCACGGGAATGATATTTACGCTGAGATTTATGGTAATTTGAGCTCAAATATGCAGAATGTACAAATTGTAGGTTCTTCTATCGTTCCACAGGCAAATGGTTGGTACTATGCAAATGGTAAGAATAACTCTTATAAAGGCCAAACTGAATATCAATGGGACCAACAAGGGAATCCAAATGAATTCTGGGGAGCGGGTGCTGCAAAAGTTACAAGTGGTACATCATTGAGCTTTGATATTGCTACTACTAATCCTGGTCAGCACTGGCCACGTCCAATTCGCCAATGGTTCTCATTTAATACCAACGTAAAAGCGAATAACGTCGTAACTAACCCTAATTTGACTTATACTCCTGCAGCATATGTCAATGAAGTTCCAGCACCAGAACCAGAAAAGTCTTATGACAGATTTGTCATGGATATTCCACATAATGTCAGAGTCGTAGATTATGAGAATGCCACTCCAGATCAAAAACGCGCCTTTGACAATCAAACTGGTTCTCAGATTGTTTACCAACAAGGTAAAGACGGACAAGTTATTGTTGTAGGACCAAAACCAGAAAACCTAAATGACGTACCAAATCCTAAGTTTACAGCTCAAGAACTTGAGACACTTAAAAATGGTGGAACTGTAAGAGGATTTAAGGGGCACAATTACGTTGATCCTGTAGATACCATCATGGTTGTCAAACGTAATGCGGGACCAACTGGGCCTAAGGGTGATAAAGGCGCAACTGGAGCCACAGGTGCAACCGGTGCAGCAGGACCAAAAGGCGATAAAGGCGCAACTGGCGCAACTGGAGCCACCGGTGCAGCAGGACCAAAAGGTGATAAGGGTGCTACAGGCGCAACTGGAGCCACAGGCGCAGCAGGACCAAAAGGCGATAAGGGCACAACTGGAGCTACAGGAGCCACCGGTGCAGCAGGACCAAAAGGTGATAAGGGAGCTACAGGCGCAACTGGAGCTACAGGAGCTACAGGAGCCACAGGCGCAGCAGGCCCGAAAGGTGATAAAGGCGCAACTGGAGCTACAGGAGCGACCGGCGCTGCAGGACCAAAAGGTGATAAGGGCGCAACTGGCGCAACTGGCGCAACCGGAGCCACCGGTGCAGCAGGACCAAAAGGTGATAAAGGCGCAACTGGCGCTACCGGAGCGACCGGCGCAGCAGGACCGAAAGGTGACAAAGGCGCAACTGGAGCTAAGGGTGATAAAGGTGAAACCGGAGCAACAGGTGCCACTGGTGCTACAGGAGCGACTGGAGCAAAAGGAGAAGATGGTAAGCCATCATTAGCCCAAGTCGTGGATAATAATAACGGCACACACACTGTTAAAGTTGGTCTTGATAAGAACGGCAACGGCCAGCTCGATCCAGATGAAGTAACCTC
>NZ_CALIIB010000069.1 GCF_938020365.1 uncultured Streptococcus sp.
CAGAAGAAGACCTGCAGCTGCTCAAGGAGCATACGGTGGACTTCATTTCCTTCTCATACTACTCTAGCCGGGTAGCTTCGGGCGATCCTAAGGTCAATGAACTGACGGAGGGCAATATCTTTGCTTCTCTCAAGAACCCTTATTTGGAAGCTTCTGAGTGGGGCTGGCAGATTGATCCTCTGGGCTTGCGCATTACGCTAAATACCATCTGGGATCGTTATCAAAAGCCCATGTTTATCGTGGAAAATGGTCTGGGTGCAGTGGATACTCCTGATGAAAATGGCTATGTGGCTGATGATTACCGGATTGACTATCTGGCGGCCCATGTCAAGGCTATGCGGGAAGCCATCAATGAGGACGGTGTGGTGCTGTGGGGCTACACGACCTGGGGCTGTATCGACCTGGTATCAGCCGGTACTGGTGAGATGAAGAAGCGCTACGGCTTTATCTATGTGGACCGGGACAATGAAGGAAGAGGAACACTCAAACGTTCTAAGAAAAAATCCTTTGACTGGTACAAGGAAGTCATCGCGACTAACGGAGCATCTGTGAAATAACATAAAGGAGGCTGGGACAAAAGTTCTAGCCTCTCAATTGTCTTTAGATTGTCGAGCAAGACGCAGTGGTTGAGTGGGCTCTACTACGCTGATTTCATCAGCTTTTACAGCCCTACTCAACTGTGCGGAGGTGGGACGACGAAATCGAATTCTAACGAATTACCGATTTCTGTCCCACTCTCTTTCTTTTGGATCGTTTATATTTGATTGACTTGCTGGCTCATCCTTGCTACACTAGTTTTATCAAGCTATTGGAGAATGATGATGGCCAATCTTTTACTAATTGAAGACAACAATGATATTCATGAGATTTTGAAAAATCTCTTTACGCAGGAGCATGTCGTGTTTTCAGCTTATTCTGGGACTGAGGGATTGCGGATTTTTGCGGAAGAAGAGATTCATCTAGTCCTGCTAGATATTATGCTGCCGGGAAAAAATGGCGATGAGGTGCTGAGGGAAATTCGCAAGACCAGTCAGGTGCCGGTAGTCATGCTGACCGCTCTGGGCGAAAAGAGTCTCGTGAGCCAGTATCTGCTGGACGGGGCCAATGATTACATTGTCAAGCCTTTTAATCTAGACGAAGTGGCGGCGCGTGTCACAGTCCAACTGCGAGGTAGTCAGCAGTCTCAGCCTAAGCCTACTGGGGAGACCTTGATCAAAAACATTCGCCTTCTGCCAGATACTTTTGAAATTGCTTCTGGTGACCAGTCCATGCGGCTAGGGAAAAAGGAGTTTCAGATCTTCCAGACCTTGCTGGCTCATCCTAAAAAGATTTTTACCAAGGAGGAGCTGTATGAGTCGGTCTGGGAGGAGGCCTATCTGCCAGGCGATAATACGCTCAATGCCCATCTCAGCAATCTTCGTAAGAAATTAGCCCAGCTGGATCGTTCGACAGACTATATCGAGACCATTTGGGGTCTGGGTGTGCGGCTCAAGGAGGATTAGCTATGTGGTTGATTTTAGCCTTCGTGCTCATACTCTTCTTGTCAATCTTGCTGGTTCGCTATCATCTGACGATTCGTAGTCTGACCAGCCAGATCCGTGACAAACGTCGTACAGGAAGTCAGGTTCGCTTGACCTTGAGAGATCAATCTCCGAGTCTGGTGGCTCTGACTGACGAGGTGGAGCAGCTTTTTCAGGAAATTGATAAGATGTCCTTTGTGACCCAGCAGGAAAAGAAAACCTTGGACATGGCCATCAGCAATATTGCCCACGATATCCGAACACCGCTGACCATTGCTAGTGGCTATACGCAACAGCTACTCAAAGACGCTGATAAGGACCAGATGGATCAGCAACTGCAAAAGATTGCAGATAATCTAAGTATGGTATCCAGACGCTTGGAGGCTCTGATGGAATACCGTCGGTTGATGGAAGGAGCCATTCGACCGAAGTTGCAGCGAGTAGATCTATCCCAGCTGGTCACCCAGCAACTCTTTGCTTACTATGATGCCTTTCAGCGAGCAGGGATTGATTTAGATGTGGATTTGTCTGAAAATCTGTTTCTGGAAACGGACAGTGATATCTTTGATCGAATCGTCCAGAACATGCTCAGCAATGTCCTCAAACATGGCCGAGAAGCAGCCAGCATCAGTCTGAAAAATGAAGGGCAAAAGGTTATTTTTCAAGTCAAAAATAAGGTTCAGAAGCCCATTTTGCATCTGGATAAGCTAACCAATCGTTTTTATTCTGAAAATCTCTCCAGTAGTGAGGAATCGTCTGGACTAGGCCTTTATATCACCCAGCAGCTGGTCGAAATCTTAGGTGGTGATTTGACCATTC
>NZ_CALIIB010000070.1 GCF_938020365.1 uncultured Streptococcus sp.
GCTTCATATTGTTTGTGAAGGTCTTCTTGAGTTGTACCAGTGATTTGGAAGTACATATCAGGAGAGATACCTTGACGTTGCATGTTGCCGAGGAATTCATTCACAGCGCGATGAACTTCTTCGTGAATCATTTCTTCTGGAAGGTCAACGATTTCTGCATTTTCTACTGCAAGGTCAATCGCTGCTGCTTCAACTGCATCGTTGTAAGCTGCTTCTTTCGCTTCTGCTAATTCTTTACGGTATTTTTCTTTCAATTCAGCAAGAGTTTCAACTTCTTCGTCGATGTCTTTTGCAAGTTCATCATCAAGAGCTGGAACTTCTTTTTCTTTTACTTCATGGATTGTTGTAACGAATTTTGCTTCTTTACCAGCAAGGTCAGCTGCTTGGTAGTCTTCTGGGAAGGTTACAACAACGTCTACTGTTTCACCAGCTGAGTGACCAACCAATTGGTCTTCGAAACCTGGGATGAATTGACCTGAACCAAGTCCAAGCGAGAAGTTATCACCTTTTCCGCCGTCAAATTCAACACCGTCAACAGAACCAACAAAGTCGATGACAACTGTATCACCTTCAGCTGCTGCTCCATCTTTCAGAACCAATTCAGCCAAGTTGTTGCGTTCACGCTCAATGCGCTCATCAACTTCAGCGTCAGTAACTTCCTTAGAAACTTCTACAGATACTTCAAGGTCTTTGTAAGCACCCAATTTCACTTCAGGTTTTGTCACAACTTCAGCAGTGATCACCCAGTCTTGGCCTTTTTCCATTGAAGTTACATCAATTTTTGGTTGTGCAACCACTTCAAGACCAGCTTCTTTTACAGCTGCTTCATAAGCTGCTGGAAGCAATGCATTCAAGACATCTTGATAAAGTGATTCTTCACCAAAACGTTGGTTGAAGACTGGACGAGGAATATGACCTTTACGGAAACCTGGTACAGCAATATTTTTCTTAACTGCATTAAAAGCACGATCCAAAGCAGGTTTGATTTGGTCTTGACCGATAGTAAAAGTCAACACTCCACGATTTGTTTCTTTGTTTTCAAATGATACAGACATTCTGTCAGTTCTCCTTCAAATTTTTTACATACAATCCATTATAACATAAGTAGCAGTTTTTTCAAGCGACACCTTTTATTTTTCGCCTTTTTCCCCGTTCACAAGCCAAAATCCAAGCCACTTTTTGCTCTTTTTTGACCATTTGCCCAGCTCTTAGCAGACAATATTCTCCTATCACTGTGGGTTTATTTCCCTCACCAGCACGAGAATCGACTAGCAAAGTCTACCATTTGGGAAAAGAGAGTGGGACAGAAATCGGTCATTCGTTAGAATTCGATTTCGTCGTCCCACCTCCGCACAGTTGAGTAGGGCTGTAAAAGCTGATGAAATCAGCGTAGTAGAGCCCACTCAACCACTGCGTCTTGCTCGACAATCCAAAGACAATTGAGAGGCTAGGACTTTTGTCCCAGCCTCTTTCTACTATCCTACTAAGATTTTCGAATCCTATCTTCGATATAAGACGCTCTAGCTCCGCCAATTAACTTGGGACGACTGGCAAGGGCGGTAACGTGAGCCTGACCCAAACTGCGTAGCTGAGGGCGAATCGGAACCTGAACATGCTTGACATGCATTCCGATTGACGTATCTCCCACATCCAAGCCAGCATGGGCTGTGATAAACTCAACCTCCACAGGATCTTTCATATAGTCAAAAGCCGCTAGCTGGCCACTCCCGCCTGCATGTAGACTGGGCAGGACATTGACAATCTCTAGGTCTTTCTTTTCTGCCAATTCTCGCTCCACGACCAAGGCGCGATTGAGGTGTTCACAGCCTTGAACGGCCAAGTAAATCCCCCGAACTTGCAGAATATCTAACAAGGTCTTGACAATGACCTGACCGACTTCCCTGCTGGAATGCTGGCCAATGTGTCCCCCCATGACTTCACTAGAAGATAGACCTAGGACAAAAATATTTCCCTTAACCAAACCCGCCTTGTCCAAGACATCTGTAGCGATCTGGCTGGTCTCCTTTTCAAGCTTCTCTAAATCCATCTCTTACCTCACTTACTCTGGCTGAAGGGCTCTTTTCAAGACAAGGGGAAAGGCTCTATAAAGGGCATAGCCGACCACCAAGCCAAAAATATTTTGCATGACATTGCCCCAAATCGCTGCGATAGCTGCACCAGGTCCACTCAAAATGCTACCAAAGAGAGCATAACCGCCGACCATGGCAAGTCCAGCCAAGAGTAGACCGATATAACGCTGCTTGCCAGTGAAGCCGGCAAAGTAGCCTTGAAGGCCATGGCAGATGAGACTGAAGACCATCCACTGAGGATAGCCGGCCACCAAGTCAATCAAGAGACCGGACAAGCCCCCAACCAAGGCTCCTTCCTTACGACCAAAATAAAATGCGGTAAAGTAAATCCCTGCATCTAGCAAGGTCAGAAAGCCAGTTGGCGTCGGGATTTTGAAAAAATTCCCCAAAACAATAGATAGGGCTGTAATGACAGCCAGCAAAGCGATTTTTCTTGTCTGATTATTTTTCATATTGAATAACTCCATACTGATCTGAGCGCTGGATAGCGCGGTAAACAAAATCTTTTGAATAGTTGACGGCTTCAAGAGGTGATTGGCCTGCTAAAAGCTGACTAGCTATGCTAGAAGCAAAGGTACAGCCGGCTCCTGTATTATTATTTGCTAAAACAGGGCTTTCTAACAACTCAAAGTCTTTGCCATCGTAAAATAAATCAAGGGCCCGATCTTGACTGAAACGATTTCCTCCCTTGATTACGACATTTTGAGCTCCTAGTTCATGGAGGGTCACAGCCGCAGCCTTGAGGTCATCCAGACTCTTGATCTCCGACTGGGTCAGGATCTCTGCTTCTGGTAGATTGGGCGTGATAATGGTCGTATAAGGGAAAAATTTGATCAATTCATCTCGGAGAGCCGAAACTTCCACATCATGGGTTTCCTTGCAGACTAGGACAGGGTCTAGCACGACTGGTATGCCCGCTTGCTTTTTGATGAAGGCCAGGGCCTGATCTGCAATGGCAACCGTCGGTAACAAGCCCAACTTGATGGCCGAAAACGGCACATCTTTGAGCGAGGAGAGTTGCTGCGCAAAGACCTGCTCGTCGGTCGGAAGAACTTCAAAGCCCTTGTCCGTCATAGCGGTCAAGCAAGTCACCGCTACAAAACCATGCAGGCCATAGACCGTATAAGTAGCCAGATCCGCATGAAGACCACCACCACTAAAAATATCATTGCCAGAAAGGGCTAAAATCAGCTTATTCTTCATAAATAATCTCCTTTAGATAAAGACCGTTGGGTGCTGCGGTTGGCCCAGCTAGTTGCCGATCTTTTTCTTCTAAAATCCGTTCGATTTGGTTGACTGGCATCCGCTTATTTCCAATCTTAAGCAAGGTTCCCACCATGTTGCGGATTTGCTTATAGAGAAAGCCATTGCCCGAAAAAGTAAAGACTAGAAAATTGCGTTGCGCATCAAAAGTCAGACTGGCCGTTGTAATCGTACGAACCTTATTTTCCACACTGGTACCCGAGGCTGTAAAGCCCGTAAAATCATGCGTTCCCTCCAAAGCTTTAATGGCCTGCTCCATCAGAGGAATCTCCAAAGGATAGGGATAGTGGGTCGCATAGTGGCGCATCATTGGATTTTTTGGCCGACCAATATCCACCAGAAACTCATAGGTCTTGCTGTGCGGCTTGTAACGGGCATGAAAATCCTCCGTCACTTCCTCCACAGAAATGACATCTATATCTTCTGGCGTCTGGGTATCCAAGGCAAACCGCAGCTTTTCTTCATCCCTAGCGGAAGGGAGGTCAAAGTGAATGACCTGCCCAAGCGCATGAACGCCGCTGTCGGTCCGACCAGCTCCGTGGATGACAATGGGCTGGCCTTTGTTAATACGAGTTAAGGTTTTTTCAATTTCTTCCTGAACGCTCCGAGCATGAGGCTGGCGCTGAAAGCCAGCAAAGTCATGTCCGTCGTAGGAAATAAGGGCTTTATAACGAGTCATGTCCTTATTTTAACAGGAAAAAAAGCCTGTCGCAAGAGAGAAAGAACAGGACTGTCTGGGTACAGAAAGTATTGACAGGAAGTTCTAAATCAAGTAAACTAAAAAACGCAAGGAGGATACTATGGCAAAGGATATTTCTTATAGGCAAGGACAGGAGCGCTTTCGCTATCGGGCTGCTGCACTCATCATTGAGGAGGAAGCCCTCTGTGTCATATCTTCTCCTAGCGAGGACTATTTCTATTCAGTGGGAGGGGCGGTCAGATTTGGAGAGACCTCCGAAGAAGCTGTCCAGCGAGAAGTTTTCGAAGAAACTGGACAAAGGTATGAGATTGAAAAGCTAGCTTTTGTTCATGAAAATTTATTTTCAAACTCAACCGGTGTCCTCAAAGGACTAGACTGTCATGAGATTTGCTTCTATTACCTAATGAAACCACGCGGCAAGCAATTTGATTACCAAGATAAGCAAGAACAAGTCTATTGGATTCCCCTGACAGACTTGGAAAACTACAAAGTTTTTCCAAAAGAAATCACACACATCCTCAAGCACCTCCAAACAGGCATCCAGCATATCATCAGTAAAAAGAGAGTGGGACAGAAATCGGTCATTCGTTAGAATTCGATTTCGTCGTCCCACCTCCGCACAGTTGAGTAGGGCTGTAAAAGCTGATGAAATCAGCGTAGTAGAGCCCACTCAACCACTGCGTCTTGCTCGACATTCCAAAGACAATTGAGAGGCTAGGACTTTTGTCCCAGCCTCTTTTATTCTCCCAACATGACCTGCTTAATAGTCAGTTGATCTAGCCTCCTGTTGGATAAATAGATTAAACTTTCATAGACTAAGACAAAGACTAGCAAAGTCATCAGGCAGACTCCAAAATCAAAATCATAGTCAACTTTCTGAGCTATGGATTTTTCCATCAATCTGAGTAAAAGCTGCATAATCCCGTATTGATAGCCTGTTCCTAAAACGAAGCCCAAAAAAGCAAGAAAGCGGTAGGGAGCAAACAAACTCTTATGGCACTCATTTCTACTATAACCAAAAACCTTCATAATAGCTAGGGTTTCTTGATTTTCCTGCAGGAGTACTCCCAGCGACAGATAGAGGATTGCCACTGACAGGACAGTACCGATTGACATCATCATGATCTGAATGGTCTCATCTGTCAATTCTTTCATACCAAATGATAGTTGAATCATAGCTGAAAAGCACATCGAACCGAAAATGACAAAGAAAATTAATAACTTTCTAGACCAGAGCAGACTGGCAGAAAGGTCTGTTAAAAAGGGGCGGTCTTTCCTTATTTGCTTTACTGTTTTTCTTTTTGGTGACCTTCGACTAGGGCTGACCCGCTTGAGCAAGTCTAGAGCAGGCAAACGTAGACAATAACTAGCGTAGAGAACAGCTAAAGCAGCAAAGGCAAGAGTCGGCAAGACAACGAGAAACAAGAAGAGGGGCCAATGTTGCCGGATGGTAATTTCAGGCAAAACTCCGCTTTGATTACGCAACTGATAAAAATGTGGCATCATGACAAACGAAGAGAAGTAGCCAGTGCCTGTTCCCAAACCAATTGGAAGACTAAAAAGCCAAAACTTTCGAGCAACTTCCCAGTTTTTATAGCCCAGAGCCTTCAGAATTCCTAATTCTGGCTTATGCTGGTCAATAAATTGCCGAATGTAAAAGAAGAGGAGGAGTATCGATGTTAGGGATAAAACAGCTCCGCTAATGGATGCAATCAACCAAGAAATCGCAACTTGAGCATCGTAAGCAGCTCGAATCTCAGGCAACCAATTTGTTTGATCTAATAAACGGATATCCAGATAAAAATTTAAGAAGAGATTGGTCACAAAGACCGCACAAAAGCTAATAATTGATACAACGACTAATCTATACAAATCTTTTATTGAAAACATAGCTTACCATCCAATCTCATAGGCCGTCTTAGGCTGGCTATTTGTCTCTAAGCTTTGAATCTGACCGCTATTGATATGAACCACAGTCTTAGCCATCTGAGCAATATTTGCATTGTGGGTCACCATGACCAGCGTAAAACCTAGCTCCTCTTGAAGACTTGAAATATAGGCTAGAATCTGACGACCTGTTGCTTCGTCCAAGGCTCCAGTCGGCTCGTCCAAAAAGAGGACACGCGGTCTTTTAGCTAGGGCTCGTGCAATAGCCACCCGCTGCTGCTCACCACCTGACAGCTGACTTGGATAATGCTGAAGTTGATCACCTAAACCTAAAGCCTCCAAAATACGGACATAATCTTGATTGCCTGCTAGGTTGGCGCCCATTTTGACATTTTGCTCCACTGTGAGATTTGGAAGTAAGAAATACTGCTGAAAAATAAAGGCAATCTTCGCTCGACGAAAAGCCGTCAATTGAGCTTCTGTCAGCTGGGATAGATCTTCCTCACCGTAGTATACATGACCACTGTCTGGTTTTTCTAGGCCTGATAAAACGTTGAGCAAGGTTGACTTTCCAGATCCAGAAGCTCCCAAAATGACCAAGTAATCTTGGTCAACAATCTCTAAGTCGATCCCTTTTAAAACTTCTCTTCCATTGTGGGACTTGCGAATTTCCTTTAATCTAATCATTCTTGCTTTCCTTTCATTTCCTTTAGGAGGGCAGTAAATACTTGCGTTAAGCGTTCTGTCACTTCCTCCTGACTAAAAGAATAAATACCCGCTGCTATCATGCTAGCCAAACCATGAGAATAGATAAATAAATGCTGATAAACAAACTCTGCACTCTCTATGGACATGGGATAATCCTCCACAATCGACTCTAATATCTGCTGATAACTATGGTCTTTCTGAGGTAAAAAGTCCTTGAAAGACTCAATGGGGTGCTTGTGAGGATTTAGATAGAGAATTTTAAAAAGCTGAGGTTCCTGACTGGCAAAAAGAATATAGGCCATACCAACTGCTCTGAAAGGCTTGGCTCGCTCCAAAGCCGAACGGATATATTGGACCAGAACGAATTCAGCCGCCCGAACAACCGAATGACTTAGATCCTCCATATTTTCAAACTGACCGAAAATGACCTTGGGGCTAGAATGTAATCGTTCCGCCAGAGAACGAGCCGTCAAACCAGCCAAACCGTCTTCTCTGACAATCCCTAGAGCTGCTTGGATAATTTCATCACGAGTAAATTTATTTTTAGGTGGCATCAGAACTCCTTTTAGATACAATTGTTGCGCAACATTTGTTTCTTAAAATATAATATCACACAAAACATTAAAAAACAAGTATAAAAAGAAGCCTTTCGGCTTCAATTTTTTATATTTTCTAAAGTATTAGTAAAGCTCTTTCAGAAGTTGAGCCAGGGAAAGTCTCCCCAGCTCGGGACTAGTTTTTACTTGGCTATAGCTAATGATAAGAGTCTGGGACAAAAGTCCTAGCCTCTCAATTGTCTTTGGATTGTCGAGCAAGACGCAGTGGTTGAGTGGGCTCTATTACGCTGATTTCATCAGCTTTTACAGCCCTACTCAACTGTGCGGAGGTGGGACGACGAAATCGAATTCTAACGAATTACCGATTTCTGTCCCACTCTCATCTCCTCAAAGGCTAAGCATAAGGCTGCAATTCCGGATTAATTGGTGTGTTGGCCATATTATTGGCATAATTGCAGAGGGTCGCAAGGCTGACACCCAGAACCACATCCAGAGCATTCTCATGCGTATAGCCCGCTTCTAGGAAGTCTGCCAAAGCCTCGTCTCCGACTCGTCCCTTGGTATTAATGACGGCAATGGTAAATTTAGCAAGCGTATCTAGCTTCGGATCTGTATCAATCGGAGTACGATTGCGCAGAGCCTCCAAAAGATCATCATTCATTTGAATCTGCTTGATTGAAAAGGCTGTATGACCCGCTACACAGAAAGCACAGCCATTAGTGACCGCGGCCGTTATCTGCACTACTTCACGCTCAGTCGGTGTCAGACTGTTACGGCGATTGATAGCTCCAACCGTCCGATAAGTTTCCAAAGCCGTTGGCGCATTGGCCAAAAGACCGATAAGATTGGGAATGTAGCCACCGTTATCTTTTTGAACCGTTTCTAAAACCTCTTTCACCTCAGCTGGTGCAGACTCAATCGTATGGATAGTAAATTTTGACATATGAAACCTCATTTCTTTTGATTAGCAACTATCTTAACATAGGTCTGGCAGCTTGTATAATATATATTTTATATGGCCTCTATAAAGAGAATATATTGCTACATGTCAAACCTAAATATATTACCTGCCTTAACTGCCTCCATACCTCTCTCAAGCATGAAAAAGAAGCCCTAAGGCTTCTGGCTAATATTTTCTAAAACGTTGATAACGCTCTTCTAAGAGTTGGTCAAGGGAAAGTTTAGAAAGTTCCGCTAGTTCAGTACTGATCTCTTGCTTGACTGCAGCTAGGAGCTCATTTTTATTAAAGCCGCGTTCGGGGATGACCTTCTCAACGACACCCATCTGCAAAAGCTCATGCGAGGTGATTTTCATCATCTCAGCCGCCTCCATTGCTCGGCTGCCATCCTTCCATAAAATCGAAGCAAAGCCTTCAGGACTGAGAATGGCATACATAGAGTTTTCCAGCATCCAGACCTTGTCAGCAACTGCCAAGGCTAGCGCCCCACCAGAGCCACCCTCGCCGATGATAATGGCAATAATGGGCACTTGCAGATCGCTCATTTCCATGAGATTACAGGCAATTGCCTCACCCTGTCCGCGCTCTTCAGCACCGACGCCAGGATAGGCACCAGCCGTATTGATAAAGGTCACGACTGGACGGCCAAATTTCTCAGCCTGTTTCATGAGACGCAAGGCCTTACGATAGCCTTCAGGATGAGGTTGTCCAAAGTTTCGTCGCAGATTGTCTTGCAAATTGCGACCTTTTTGAATACCGACCACTGTGATCGGCTGACCATTTAATGTTCCGATACCGCCAATGACAGCACCATCATCACGAAAACCACGATCTCCGTGCAATTCCACAAAATCATCAAAAATGCCTTGGGCAAAATCCAGAGCCGTCAAACGGGACTGATCACGCGCTGCTTTGATAATCTGACTGATTTTTGTCATTGGTCACCTCCATGAAAGCTCAAGAGAGTAGCAATCCGATCCCGCAATTCACCACGTTTGACAATCGCATCAACAAAGCCATGCTCCAGCAAAAACTCTGCCTTTTGAAAATCATCTGGCAATTTTTCCCGTACAGTCGACTCAATAACCCGGCGACCAGCAAAGCCTATCAGAGCCTGCGCTTCTGCCAAGATAATATCCCCTTCCATAGCGAAGGAAGCTGTTACACCGCCTGTAGTCGGATCTGTCAAAACGGTCAGGTAAAAAAGACCAGCCTTTGAATGACGTTGCACAGCAGCAGAAGTTTTAGCCATTTGCATCAAGCTCATGATACCTTCCTGCATGCGGGCACCGCCAGAAGCTGTAAAGAGGACGACTGGCAACTGATGCTCTGTCGCATACTCAAAGAGGCGGGTAATCTTCTCACCAACAACCGTTCCCATGGAAGCCATGATAAAGTTAGAATCCATGATCCCAAGGGCAGATTTGTGACCTTTTATCAGAGCGGTTCCTGTCAAAACGGCTTCATCTAGACCAGTCTTTTCCCGCATCTTTGCCAGTTTTTCTTGATAATTTGGAAAATGTAAGGGATCTGTCGTCTCAATACCTGTGAACAATTCCTCAAAGCTTCCTTCATCCACCGTCAAACTCAGGCGCTCAAAAGCTGAAATCCGAAAAGTGTAGCCACAGCTTGGACAGACACGCTCTGCCCCCAAATCCTTTTGATAAATGATATGCTTACAACCTGGACACTTGGAAAAAAGCTCATCTGGAACTTCTGGTTTTGGCTGAGGCAAGGCACGAGAGGAACGATTAGGATTGATTCGAATATATTTATCCTTTTTTGAAAACAAAGGCATTGCTTACTCCTTCATTAAATTTTAGAGTGATTCTGCTTCTTTCAAACAAAATCACTCCTTGTCATCTATTTTTTCTCTTGATAAGCCGGAAGGAACTTCTCCATGAGAAAAGCTGTATCATAATCACCAGCAATCACATTAGGATCTGAAATCAAATCCAGCTGGAAACTGCTATTGGTCACAACACCGTCGATTTCTAGCTCATAGAGGGCCCGTTGCATCTTCATCAGGGCATCAAAGCGATTTTCCCCGTGAACGATGATTTTGGCAATCATACTGTCATAGTAAGGAGGAATGGTGTAGCCAGGATAGACTGCTGAATCCACGCGCAATCCCACTCCACCACTTGGCAGATAAAGATTGGAAATCTTGCCTGGGCTCGGTGCAAAGTTAAAGGCTGGATTTTCAGCATTGATCCGACATTCAATCGCATGACCGCGAATTTCAACATCTTCTTGACTAAAGGACAGCTCTTGACCATCCGCAATCTTAATCTGCTCTTTAACAATATCCACACCGGTAACAAACTCAGTCACTGGGTGCTCAACCTGCACCCGAGTATTCATCTCCATAAAGTAGAATTCACCCTTGGCTTCATCCAGCAGAAACTCAATCGTCCCAGCATTTTCATAGCCGACAGACTCAGCTGCTCGAACAGCCGCTTCCCCAATCTGCTGGCGTAGGGTTTTCCCAATTGCCACAGATGGACTTTCTTCCAGTACCTTCTGATTATTCCGCTGCAAAGAGCAATCCCGCTCGCCCAAGTGGACGACATGCCCCTGCTGATCTGCTAAAATCTGGACTTCAATATGGCGCGCTGGATAGATAACCCGCTCCATATACATAGCACCATTACCAAAAGCCGCTTTGGCTTCACTAGAAGCAGACTCAAAGGCCGCTACTAAATCCTCAGGCTTTTCAACCTTACGAATGCCCTTACCGCCGCCACCAGCAGAAGCTTTGAGCATGACTGGATAGCCAATTTTTTCGGCTACTTCCAAGGCTTCTTCAGAGGTATGGACTTCTCCATCAGAACCTGGGATAACTGGTACTTTGGCCTTAATCATCTGAGCCCGAGCATTAATCTTGTCCCCCATCAAGTCCATAACAGCACCTGAAGGTCCAATAAACTTAATGCCGACTTCTTCGCACATGGTCGCAAATTTAGAGTTTTCACTCAAAAAACCAAAACCAGGGTGAATGGCTTCTGCACCTGTCAGAACAGCAGCAGATAGGACAGCATTCATATTCAGATAAGAATCCGTAGACTTGGCTGGTCCGATACAAACCGCCTCATCAGCCAGTAGGGTGTGGAGTGCTTCCTTGTCAGCCGTTGAATAAACAGCGACAGTATCAATTCCTAGCTCGCGAGCTGCACGAATAATTCTGACCGCAATTTCCCCACGGTTAGCAATTAAAATTTTACGAAACATGGTGAAATCTCCTCTTTCTTATTGACCAATCGCAAAGGTCAAGGTTCCGCTGGCTGCAAGTTTACCGTCAACTTCGGCCTTGGCCTCTACCACTGCAATGGTTCCGCGACGCTTGACAAACTTGGCCGTCATAATCAGCTGATCGCCTGGTACAACTTGCTTCTTGAACTTAACCTTGTCCATGCCAGCATAGAAGACCAGCTTGCCCTTGTTTTCTTCTTTAGACAATTCCAGCACACCAGCCGTTTGAGCCAGTGCTTCCATGATTAAGACACCTGGCATAACTGGATACTGAGGGAAATGTCCGTTAAAGAATGGCTCGTTGATTGTCACATTTTTCAAAGCGACAATCTCATCTTCGCTGACTTCCAATACACGGTCCACCAACAACATAGGATAGCGGTGCGGAAGCGCCTCTTTTATTGCATTGAAATCAATCATTTGATGCGTACCAGCCCTTTCCCAAACTCAACCATTTCTTCATTCTGAACCAGAATTTCTGTAATCAGACCATCTTTCGGTGCTGGCACTTCATTCATGACCTTCATGGCTTCAATAATCATCAGGGTTTGACCTTTTTTAACTTGGTCTCCTACACTGACAAAAGCTGGTTTATCTGGACCTGCGGCCAAGTAAGCCACGCCAACCAAGGGACTTTCCACGACATCACCCTCAGCAGCTGGTGCTGGGGCCTCTGGAGCCACCTCAGGTGCTGCAGTTGGAGCTGCTTGGGAAACTGTCTCAGATACAGGTGCACTTGCTGGCTGCACTGGAGCTACAACAGGGGCTGCACTGGCTGCTGGAGTTGTTGCGACTGCGGCAGAACTTTCATTCTTGCTGAAAGTCAATTCATCACTTTGATTTTTGTAAGAAAATTCACGCAGGCTTGATTGGTCAAACTGAGCCATCAAGTCTTTAATTTCATTGATATTCATCTAGCCCTCCCAACGCTTGAATGCCAGAACAGCATTGTGGCCGCCAAAACCAAATGTATTGGAAATCGCATAAGGAATTTCTTGCTCCAAGCCTTGTCCATAAACGACGTTCGCTTCAATATAGTCTGACAATTCACTTGTTCCAGCTGTTTTTGGTACAAAGTTATGGCGAATTGCCTCTATTGTAGCGATTGCTTCTACCGCTCCTGCAGCTCCAAGCAAGTGTCCTGTGAATGACTTGGTTGAAGATACAGGTACTTCTTTACCAAGAACAGCTACGATAGCTCCACTTTCTCCTTTTTCATTAGCAGGAGTTGAAGTACCGTGGGCATTGACATAAGCTACTTGCTCTGGGGAAATCTCTGCCTCTTCCAAAGCCAATTTAATTGCCTTGATGGCACCTTGACCTTCTGGATGTGGAGAAGTCATGTGGTAAGCATCACAGGTATTACCGTAGCCAACTACTTCAGCCAAGATAGTCGCTCCACGTTTTTCAGCGTGTTCCAGACTTTCAAGCACCAACATACCAGAACCTTCTCCCATGACAAAGCCGTTACGGTCTTTATCAAATGGAATAGAAGCACGAGTTGGATCTTCTGTAGTTGATAGGGCAGTCAAAGCTTGGAAACCAGCAATGGCAAATGGAGTGATAGAAGCTTCTGATCCACCAACTAACATGACATCTTGGAAGCCAAACTTGATAGAGCGGAAAGCATCTCCAATCGCATCATTTGATGAGGCACAAGCTGTATTGATTGATTTACAAATCCCGTTTGCTCCGAAGCGCATAGCAACATTTCCTGAAGCCATATTTGGCAAAGCTTTTGGAAGAGTCATTGGCTTCACACGTTTTGGACCTTTTTCATGAAGACGGATAACCTGATCTTCGATTTCTTTAATTCCCCCAATACCAGAAGCCACGATGACACCAAAGCGATCTTT
>NZ_CALIIB010000071.1 GCF_938020365.1 uncultured Streptococcus sp.
CGGTTTTTGCCTCTGGTAATGGCTCAAATTTTCAGGTGATTGCCGAAGAATTTCCGGTGGAGTTTGTCTTTTCAGACCATCGTGATGCCTATGTGCTGGAACGGGCAGATAAGCTCGGCGTTTTGTCCCATGCTTTTGAACTCAAGGAATTTGAGAACAAGGCAGACTACGAAGCAGCCCTAGTCGAACTCTTGGAAGAGCACCAGATTGATTTGGTCTGCCTCGCCGGCTACATGAAAATCGTTGGGCCAACCTTGTTGGCAGCTTATGAAGGCCGAATCATCAACATTCATCCAGCCTACCTGCCAGAATTTCCAGGAGCTCATGGGATTGAGGACGCTTGGAATGCTGGCGTTGCTGAGAGTGGCGTGACCATTCACTGGGTGGACTCAGGTGTAGATACCGGAAAGATTATTAAGCAAGTCCGTGTACCAAGGCTAGCTGATGATACCATCGAAATTTTTGAAGCTCGCATTCATGAAGCAGAGTACAAGCTGTATCCAGAGGTTCTGGATAGCTTGGGAGTTGCACGAAAATAAGAAGGAAATCATAGCTGATTTTGTGGCAAGGATTAAAAGTCATCTGCTAAGGAGAAATTTATGGGTTTGTTTGATTTTTTTAAGAAAAAACCTTCTAGCGAAGAGACGCCGACTAAAGATAAGGACAAGATTGTTATTAAAGTTGAAAATACAGATGATAGCGCTCCAGGATGGGAAGCGATTGATGCAGAATTTAATCGTTTATACCCTGATCAGCCCAGTCCTCTTCATTATGGAACAGTTATCAAGTATATGCTAGGCGGTCCAGATCCACTTGATGGCATCAGTGTTTACGATGCAGGAGATTTTTGGCATTTTGTGAGTTATGGTTTGTCAGAATTATATACCAAAGAAAGCGAAGATCTTGAATACAGTGGTTATGGGATTGAATTAACCTTTAAGTTAAAGAAATCAAATAATGACGAAGAAGAAATTAAAAATGGCTGTGGTTTGCTACAGTATGTGGCAAGATATATTTTTAAAACGGGTAAAGTGGTTTTGCCAGAAGAATACATCTATACCAAGCAAACGGTAGGAATTGATGCCCAACAGAAATCTAATTTGACAGGCTTCTTGACTGCTGCTGATGATTTAGCCAAGACTCTAGATACTCCGCATGGAAAAGTGGAATTTGTAACCTTAATTGGTGCGACAGACGCCGAACTGCGAAGTATTTATGAAAGTGAAACAAGTAAGCTGGAGGTTAGGAAATTGTTGAAAGAACTTGGAGATCAGCTTACAGATTATAGTCGCCAGTCTTTAATTTAAATGATGTAAAAGCACCTCTTGATACAATGAAAGGAAAAAACATGACTAAACGCGCCTTAATTAGCGTCTCAGACAAAGCGGGCATTGTTGAATTTGCCCAAGAACTCAAAAAACTCGGTTGGGGGATTATCTCGACAGGTGGGACAAAGGTTGCCCTTGATAATGCTGGGGTGGAGACTATTGCCATCGATGACGTGACTGGGTTCCCAGAAATGATGGACGGTCGTGTCAAGACTCTTCATCCAAATATCCACGGTGGGCTCTTGGCTCGTCGTGATCTTGATAGCCATCTAGAGGCTGCTAAGGACAATAAGATTGAGCTCATCGACCTTGTAGTTGTCAATCTCTATCCTTTCAAGGAAACGATTCTCAAGCCAGATGTGACATACGCTGATGCGGTGGAAAATATCGATATCGGTGGGCCATCTATGCTTCGTTCAGCAGCTAAAAACCATGCCAGCGTGACAGTTGTGGTAGACCCTGCTGACTATGCTGTGGTTTTGGACGAATTGTCATCCAATGGTGAAACGACTTACGAAACTCGTCAACGTTTGGCAGCAAAGGTTTTTCGTCACACGGCGGCTTATGATGCCTTGATTGCAGAATACTTCACGGCGCAAGTGGGTGAATCAAAACCAGAAAAGCTCACTTTGACTTATGATCTCAAGCAAGCCATGCGTTACGGTGAAAACCCTCAACAGGATGCGGACTTCTACCAAAAAGCTTTGCCGACTGCCTACTCAATTGCATCAGCAAAACAGCTCAACGGGAAAGAATTGTCCTTTAACAACATCCGCGACGCGGATGCGGCTATCCGTATTATCCGTGATTTTAAAGACCGTCCAACCGTTGTGGCTTTGAAACACATGAACCCATGTGGAATTGGTCAAGCTGATGACATCGGGACTGCTTGGGACTACGCTTATGAGTCTGACCCAGTGTCTATCTTTGGCGGTATTGTCGTCCTTAACCGTGAGGTGGACGCTGCGACAGCTGAGAAGATGCACGGCGTTTTCCTTGAAATCATCATCGCACCGAGCTATACGGATGAAGCGCTAGCCATTTTGACCAATAAAAAGAAAAACTTGCGCATCCTTGCCTTGCCATTTGACGCTCAAGATGCTAGTGAAGTGGAAGCAGAGTACACAGGCGTGGTTGGTGGACTTCTCGTGCAAAACCAAGACGTGGTCAAGGAAAGCCCGGCTGACTGGCAAGTGGTGACCAAACGCCAACCAACGGAGACAGAGGCGATTGCCCTTGAGTTCGCTTGGAAAGCTATCAAGTACGTCAAATCAAACGGAATCATCGTAACCAACGACCACATGACACTTGGTGTTGGTCCAGGTCAAACTAACCGTGTAGCTTCCGTACGTATTGCGATTGATCAAGCCAAAGATCGTCTTGACGGCGCTGTCCTTGCTTCAGATGCCTTCTTCCCATTTGCAGACAACGTGGAAGAAATTGCCAAAGCAGGAATTAAGGCCATCATTCAGCCGGGTGGCTCTGTCCGTGACCAAGAATCTATCGAAGCAGCGGATAAATACGGCTTGACTATGGTCTTCACAGGCGTGAGACATTTTAGACATTAAGAAGATTCATATTGGAGAAAATGCTTAGATCTTTTCTCCATTTTTTGCGCAAAAAAACTCCCAAAAGGACGAGCAGTTCATCTTTTGGGAGTTGATTTTTAAAATGACTTAACAGAATTAGAAAGAAAGTCCACTTTGGAAAGCGCTGAGTTTTTGTTTAGCTACTTCGTTGATTTGATCGATAGCAGCATTGATAGCTTGGCTAGTCAAATCAGACAGAGTTTCTGTATCTTCTGGGTCTACGATAGCAGGTTGAAAGTCAATTTTGACAACCTTTTTATCACCAGTAAGAGTTGCTACAACTAAATCTTGGCTAGATTTTCCAACAAATTCAGTTGCGGCTAATTCTGCTTGAGCAATGTCCATTTCTTTTTTAAGTTTTTGGGCTTGCTTCATCATGTTTTGCATATTCATCATAAGATTTTCTTTCCTTTCTCTCGCAAGGGCTGAGCCTCTTGGTAATCCTCACTCTTCAATTATATCATTTTTTGGGAAAGTGGCAAGAAGAACATTTCTAGAAGGTTTGACAAAGATTTAGCCTTTATAGTAGAATGGTCATGAATCTATATCCCAAGGAGAAGACAACTTGAAAAACAAGAAGATAAAAGGTTTGTTGTTGGTAGTGCTCTCATCTCTCTTCATCCTAATCGGCTGTAGTGGTAGCCCTAAAATTCAGGGGAAATGGAATGTTCAGGATGTTAGAGGAGAACAAACGACCATTGAAATAAAAGAGAAAACCATCATTATCAACGAAGAAGAGTATAAGTATACTCAAAATGCTGTTGGTTTTAAAAATGGGGTGAGTTATTATGGCCTGACTCGGAAAGATAATGGCAAAATATTTTCTATCGTCTTTCCTGAGAAAGATAAAAATGTTGCTATTATGCTAATTCCTGATTCAGACGAGGATTATCTCACAGGCAGTATGCTCTTTGCTATGAACCGTAAGGAAAAGCCAGATTATAAAAAATATGCAGAGAAATATTTCAATGTACGATAAAAGAAAAAGGCGCTGAATTTCAGCGTCTTTTAGGTTTTATGAAAGTGATGCCATGGTCGGCAATTCTAGACTAGATTGCTCTAAATCTACCGTCAGCTGATAGTCGGTCTTATCACGGACGGTGTGTTCGAAGTCAGTGGTGTAGAGGACGAGGCGTAGTTGGTCGCCTTTTTTCATCTTGTAGATAGTTGGCTGCAGCTCAAAGCTACATTCCATCCATTGGTCAGGAGTGATTTCTTCGACCGTCAGCAAATCTGTCCGATTTTGCAGGTTGAGGAAGCCTTTGGTGATGACACGGTGTGGCGTTTCGGCAAAAGGCAACTCAACTAGATTGTCCAGCATATAGTAGCGGCCGTTGTCCATGACTCTAGGCTCAAGCGGTGTCGGAATTGGAGTGAGGCGTTTGGCTGGTCCAAAGTCCAGTAGCTGGGCAGAAATCAGCCCCTTGTCTGTGCTGGATTTAAGGCACAGTTTGAGCTGGGTGGCTCCGTTGAGGAAGAGGTTGTCTTCCAAAGTCCAATCCAGAGTAATCTGGTTAACCTTGCCGTCAAAGAGCTCGTTTTTAAAGCTTTGGTAATTTTTGGCAAAACGATTGTAATCTTCTTCTGAATATTGATTTTGAATCTCTTGAGAGCCTTTACCTAGGTGGAAATGAGCGTAGTTCTTCTGATCACCAAAGTCCTCCAGAGTCAGCCAGTTTTGAGCCTGACTGTTGTCCTGCCAGATGACTTGCGGCAGTTCGAAGTCTGAGGCATGGCCTAGCAGTTTCTTGCTGAGGAGGGCATTCATGGATTCGCGGAAGTCAATGGACTGCCAGTTGTTCATGTAAACATGGGCACCGTTATGGAAAAAGAGGTGCTTTTTGATGTGAGCTGGCAGAGCTCGGAACATATTATAGACATGGAGAGGCTTGACATTCCAGTCTTGAGAGCCATGGGTGAAGACGACTTCGGCCTTGACCTTATCTGCATGGAGTAGGTAGTTGCGGTCATGCCAAAATTGATTGTAATCTCCAGTTTGCCGGTCTAGGTCTTTGCGCTGTTGCTCTAGGCTTTGCTGATAAGCGTCGTTATTGCGCAGGTAGTCACCAGCCCTCAGGTTGCGGGAGTAGGTCAGTTCGGTCAGGGATTCAAAATCCTCTCCTGGATAGCCGCCAGGACTAGTGACAAGGCCGTTTTCGCGGTAGTAGTTGTACCAAGAAGAAATTCCAGCTTCGGCGATAATGACTTCCAGCCCATCTACGCCAGTCGTTGCCAATCCGTTGGATATAGTGCCTAGATAGGAGATACCGGTCGTAGCCACTTTGCCGTTGGACCAAGTGGCCTTGATTTCCCGCTGGCGTGTGTGGTCGGTGAAGGCTCGGCAGCGGCCGTTGAGCCAGTCAATAACGTTTTTATAGGCCTCGATCTGCTGATAGTCACCGCTGGTCATCAGGCCCTGAGAATCTTTAGTTCCTACGCCAGACACGTAGAGATTAGCAAAGCCGCGGGGCAGCAAGTAATCATTGAGCGTGTAGGTGCCGATATGACCCAATTTTTCCTCAGCTTCAGAGACTTCTTGGACAGGAGCTAGCGCATCCAGTTGGAGCAATTTGAACTCAGGATCTTGTACTGTGATGTGATGTAGCTCTTTTTTTACTAAGTCCACATTCATATTATGGAGAGCCTTATCGCTGGCCGGATCGTTGGTTCCCTGATGATAAGGAGAAGCGGTCATGACAGCAGGGATTTGCCCTTGGTAACGAGGACGGATAATGCTAACTTTGACCAGATCTGGCAGGCCATCTCCATCAGTATCAACTCGGCTTTCCACATAAACCACCTCACGGATGGCATCGTAGCTGGTAAAAGTTGCCAAACTCTTACCGTTGAAGTAGTGATGGGTATTGTCCTCAGGAATCAATCCCTCGCTGACTAGCTTATCAACTAAGAGGTTACCATTTTTTGTCCGAGTGTTGAGCAGCTGGTAGAGGTTTTCTAGCAGATCGCCATAAACGATAGGAAAGTTGATTTCTGTTCGGAATTTCTCAAGATCGGTGAAATCAACAAAAGGCGCAAAATCCAAGAGCTGAAAGGCAGTCATGTAGAAGACCTCAGCTGTCAGTTCACGGTCTGACTCAAAGAAGGTCAATAGGTCAGTTTCGCTATCAGCTGCCCAAGCTCGAAGCAAGTAATCAGTATCCTGATAGAGAAAGAAACAGCGTCGTAGAAAGTTTTGGAGATTGTCTTTGTCAGAAAGGTGCGGCTCATAGATGAAGCCCAACTCGGCTAATTCTTGGCGCATAGTGTCTGGATTTGTCTTGCTATAACTATACTGATTGAAGCGCATATTTTTCCCTCTTTTTCTGGTTTTTATTTAAAATGACCTTTACATTATCCATTATACTTGATAAAATATAGATTGTCTAAAAAATTTTAAAGGAGAAATTAGATGGATTTCAGTTGGGCTATTAAATATGCCACGGAATTTTTAGGGACAGCTATCCTTATTATTTTGGGGAATGGTGCTGTTGCCAATGTTGAATTAAAAGGAACTAAAGGTCATCAAAGTGGCTGGTTGGTCATTGCCGTTGGTTACGGTATGGGGGTTATGATTCCAGCTCTGATGTTTGGAAATACCTCAGGTAACCACATCAACCCTGCCTTCACTTTAGGGCTTGCAATTAGCGGTTACTTCCCATGGGCTCAGGTAGCTCCTTATATTCTTGCTCAAGTTTTGGGTGCGATCTTTGGACAGGCTTTGGTTGTAGCGACACACCGTCCTTACTACTTGAAAACAGAAAATCCAAACAATATCTTGGGTACTTTCTCAACCATTTCAAGTCTAGATCACGGAACACCTGAATCTCGTAAAGCAGCAACAATTAATGGCTTTATCAATGAGTTTGTTGGTTCCTTTGTTCTTTTCTTTGCAGCGATGGGCATGACTAAACTTCACTTTGGTGCGGAATTGAAGGTTCTTATCGAGAAGAATGTACAACAACAAGCTCTTCAAGCAGCTCAAGCAGGTCAAAAAGTAGCAGAATCAGATGTTCAAAGTCTTATTCACAATACATTTGCACAAGCAACAAATGGATCATCTGCTGTCGCTCACTTGGCACTTGGTTTCCTTGTCATGGCTTTGGTAACTTCACTTGGAGGTCCTACTGGACCAGGTCTTAACCCAGCCCGTGACCTCGGACCTCGTATCTTACACTTTATCTTGCCAAAATCAATCCTTGGTGAACACAAGGGCGATTCAAAATGGTGGTATTCTTGGGTACCGGTTGTGGCACCAATTGCAGCTGGTATTGCAGCAGTAGCTTTATTTAAAGCGATTTACGGATAATATCTATCGAAAGACTGAGAGAAATCTCGGTCTTTTTTTGTTGGTTTCTGACTAATAGAAAAATGCGATTTGGCTTATATTTTTGGTCTGTTAGATTAGGATAGTAGAAATGTTCTGAAAATTGTTGGTTTGCGCATAATTTCTTGTCAAAAAAATGAAAATTTATTACAATAAAATAGTTTGGAGGAAGTTATGAGTGTGAATCATGTTGCAAGAATTGTTCCAGTAATAAAAGTAAATAATCGGAACCTAAATCAAGATTTCTATAGCAAAACGCTAGGGATGAAATCCCTATTAGAAGAAGGAGCCCAGTTGTCTTTGGGCGATCAAACCAAAACAGAAAGATTGATCTTAGAAGAATCTCCAAGCATGCGCTCTCGTCGAGTAAAAGGGGCAAAGAAATTGGCTCGCTTAGTGATCAAGGTGGCAAAAGCGTCAGAAATTGAGGCTTTGTTGGCTCGAGGGATTGAAGTTGACAGTTTATATCGTGGGGAAAAAGGTTATGCTTTTGAAGCGACTTCTCCAGAAGGCGATCGCACCTTACTCCATGCGGAAGAGGATCTGAGTAGCTTACAACCAGTCGAAAAAACTCCTGCATTTGAAGGGCAGGACGATTTTATCGGCTTGAGTCAATTTGATGTGGAAAAGATTGAGCTTCGTGTCCCAGATTTACAGGCTGTCAAAACTTTCTATCAGCCAGTGAGCAATGTCTTGGATTTCCTAGATGTGCAGGAAGCCAAAGGAGAAGATTTGCAAGCTGATAATACGAAAACTTGGGATCTGGCTATGCTCAAATGTTTGGTGGCAGACTTTGATGTGGAAAAATTGTCATCGATTTTTGCGACACAGGAATTTTTTGTACCTAAATCTAAAAAATTCTTAGTCAGCCAAGATCGAAATAATATTGAACTATGGTTTGAGCAACTATGACTCAGCGGATTTTAGAAAAGATAGATCAACAACTTGCTGCGGGGCTTTATCCTGGGGCTAGTTTGTCTCTTTATCGTGATGGAAACTGGCAGAGTTTTTATCTGGGTCTGGCAGACCCGGCCAGTCAATCAGCAACGCGAGCTGGTTTGGTTTATGATCTGGCCAGCGTCAGTAAGGTGGTTGGCGTAGGAACCTTGGTGGCATTTTTGTTTCAGACTGGTGACTTGGATGTTGATGCGCCTTTGCGACTATATTATCCTGCCTTTCATGATGATCGGGTGACTCTGCGCCAGCTGTTAACCCATACCTCTGGGCTCGATCCCTTTATTCCTAATCGGGATAGGCTCAATGCTCAAGAATTAAAGGCAGCACTCAATAGCTTGACAGTGCTGGATGACAAAACCTTCCATTATACAGATGTTAATTTTCTCCTGCTGGGCTTTATGTTGGAGGAGCTGTACGGGGAAGCTTTGGACCGTTTATTTGAAGACAAGATTTTTAAGCCGTGGGCGATGAAGAACACTAGCTTTGGGCCAGTGGCTTCTGCGGTGCCGACTGTTCGTGGCGTGAAAGCGGGAGTGGTTCATGATCCCAAAGCGCGTGTCTTAGGCCAGCATGCTGGAAGTGCCGGGCTTTTTTCAAGACTTGAGGATTTGCAGATCTTTTTAGAGCATTATTTGCAGGATGAATTTGCAGAGAAATTGAGCCAAAACTTTGCTCTAGAGCCGGGCAAGACGCGTAGTCTAGCTTGGAATTTGGAGGGAGAATGGCTGGATCATACTGGCTATACGGGAACTTTTATCATGTATAATCGAGCAGACCAGAAAGCTGCAATCTTTCTGTCTAATCGCACCTATGAAAAGGATGAACGAGCCCAGTGGATTTTAGACCGCAATGAACTGATGGATCTAATCAGAAGAGAGTGGTAGCCTCCCCACTCCATATTTGCAATGGAAGTCAAAAGCCCGTCACTGATGATGAAATAGGATAGAACTCCGGCACTTGCTTGGAGTTTTTGACTGCTTAACGTGACTTTGTCAGTCAAGATAGGAAAAGATCGCTTTTTTTCCAAAAGTATATTAAAATATAGAAGATAGAAGGAAGAAATAGAGAGAAAGTATGACAAAAGAGAAGGGTGTCGGCAAGGCACATAGCAAGATTATTCTGATGGGAGAGCATTCGGTGGTTTATGGCTATCCAGCCTTGGCTTTGCCTCTCAATAATATCGAAGTGACTTGTCAGGTATTTCCTTCTGAGAAGCCTTGGACTCTCTATGAGGAAGATACCTTGTCCATGGCTGTTTTTGCCTGCCTGGAGCACTTGGGGAAGCAAGGTGCTCAGATTCGTTGCCAGGTGAATTCCATGGTGCCAGAAAAGCGAGGCATGGGTTCGTCTGCAGCTGTCAGCATTGCAGCTATTCGTGCGGTTTTTGACTACTTCGAGGAAGCCTTGGATCATGAAACTCTGGAAATTTTGGCTAATCGAGCAGAGATGATTGCCCATATGAATCCAAGCGGTCTGGATGCCAAGACCTGTCTTAGTGATGTAGCTATCAAGTTTATCCGTAATGTCGGATTTTCAGAAATTGAGTTAGATTTGGGCGCTTATCTGCTGATTGCGGATACGGGCATTCACGGACACACGCGGGAAGCCATCAAAAAGGTGGAAATCTTGGGTCAGGAGGCTCTGCCCCTCTTACAGGAGTTGGGAAATCTGACGAAAATTGTTGAAAAGGCAATCCATCTCAAAGATTTGCTGACCATGGGTCAGGCTATGACTAAGGCTCACGGCAAACTAGCTCAGTTGGGAGTTTCTTGCCAGCTATCTGATGATTTGGTTGAGCTGGCGCTTGAAAATGGGGCTCTTGGAGCCAAAATGAGCGGCGGTGGCCTAGGCGGCTGCGTGATTGTGCTAATCAAAGAAAATAAAGAGGCGGAAGACTTAGCCCGTCTTTTGAGAGAGAAAGGAGCCAGCAATATATGGATAGAAAGCCTGTAAGTGTCAAGTCTTACGCCAATATTGCTATTGTCAAGTATTGGGGAAAGGCAGATGCTGAGCGGATGATTCCTTCCACTAGCAGTATTTCCTTGACTTTAGAGAATATGTATACCCAAACCCAGTTAAGTCCACTTTCGGCTGAGGCTGCTGGCGATGAATTTTATATCGATGGGCAACTGCAAAGCCCAGAAGAGCATGCTAAGGTCAGTCGGATTATTGATCGTTTTCGGACGGAGCCAAGTGACTGGGTGCGGATTGACACCAGTAACAATATGCCGACAGCAGCAGGTTTATCCTCTAGTTCCAGCGGCTTATCTGCTCTGGTCAAGGCTTGTGATGCTTATTTTGAAACTCATTACAATACTGAGGAGTTGGCCCAGTTGGCTAAGTTTGCTTCAGGTTCGTCGGCTCGCTCCTTTTTTGGTCCTTTGGCAGCATGGGACAAGGATAGCGGAGCAATTTACCCTGTGCAAACCGACCTTAAGCTGGCCATGATTATGTTGGTGCTTAATGATGAGAAAAAGCCGATTTCTAGTCGACTTGGCATGCAGCTCTGTGCCGAAACGTCCAAAAATTTTCAGGCTTGGATTGACCAGTCAGCTCAGGACTATCAGAATATGCTAGTCTACCTAAAGGATAATGATTTTGAGAAAGTTGGGCTGTTGACCGAGGAGAATGCCCTGCGGATGCATGCAACGACCGAGACAGCTACGCCTCCATTTACTTATCTGACGGAGGAAAGCTATGCTGCGATGGATTTTGTTCGCCAGCTCCGAGACCAGGGGCATCCTTGCTATTTCACCATGGACGCTGGTCCTAATGTCAAGGTTCTCTGTCTTGAAGAGGACTTGGAAGACTTGGTGCCCCTCTTTGCGGATCAGTACCGTCTGATTGTCTCCAAAACGAAGGAATTGCCTGATGGAAACTAAGATACAAGTCCAGACCTGCGGGAAGCTTTATCTAGCCGGGGAATATGCTGTCCTGAGCCCTGGGTATGCGGCTTTGATTAAGAATATTCCCATCTATATGCGGGCAGAGATTGAGGCGGCGGACATCTATGAGCTGGATTCGGATCTCTTTAGCCATAAAGCCAGTCTAGCACCAGATGCGGATTATGCCTTGATTCAGGAGACCATTCAGCTGATGAACGACTATCTCAGCTTGATACAACGCCCATTGCACCCATTTGCTTTGACCATCAGAGGAAAAATGGAGAAAGACGGGCGCAAGTTTGGGCTGGGCTCCAGTGGCAGCGTGGTTGTTCTGACGATCAAGGCGATGGCTGTCTTTTACCAGCTGAAACTAAGCTCTGACCTCCTCTTTAGACTAGCTGCAGTAGTGCTTCTCAAGCGGGGGGATAATGGCTCCATGGGTGATTTGGCCTGCATTGCTTATGAACAACTGGTTTATTATCGTTCTTTTGATCGGATGACAATCCGCCAGCGATTGGTCGAAACAAATCTGTTAGAAATTCTAGAGCAAGATTGGGGCCATGAAATCAAGCCTATCCATCCTAGTTTGACCTGTGATTTTCTGGTTGGTTGGACGAGAGAACCGGCTATTTCGAGTGACCTTGTCAAGCAGGTTAAGTCGAGCTTAAACGAAGATTTCTTGACTCAAACCCAGCTTCAGGTGGACGGTCTGAAAGAAGCTTTTTTGTTGGCTGATAAGACAGCTGTAAAGAGTAGTCTATCAACTGCTAGTCAGTTATTAGATAGGCTCAGTCCGTTGATTTATACGGTGAAATTACAGGCCTTAAGAGAGGCGAGTCAGGGCTTAGATTGTGTCGCTAAAAGCAGTGGGGCTGGCGGTGGAGACTGTGGCTTCGCCCTGTCTTTTGCTGCCGAGGATAGTCAAATATTGATCCAACGCTGGCAAGAAGCTGGTCTGGAATTGCTCTACCAAGAAAGGATAGGTGCTCATGAGCCAAAATCGTAAAGATGATCATATCAACTACGCCCTAGAACAGCCCCTTGGCTACAATAGCTTTGATGATATAGAATTAATCCATCGTTCTTTGCCAGCCTATGATTTGGCTGAGATTGATTTATCCACTCATTTCGCCGGGCGTGACTGGGATTTTCCTTTTTATATCAATGCTATGACAGGTGGAAGTCCAAAAGGGCGAGAAATCAATGAAAAACTGGCTAAAGTGGCGGAGGCCTGCGGCATCCTCTTTGTGACAGGTTCCTACAGTGCAGCCCTGAAAAATCCAGATGATGATTCTTATGCTGTGGCAAAGGATAAGCCTAGTCTACTCTTGGCCAGCAATATCGGTCTTGATAAACCAGTAGCAGCAGGCTTGCAGGCGGTGTCGGATTTGAAACCTTTATTTCTCCAGCTACATGTCAATATCATGCAGGAATTGCTAATGCCGGAGGGAGAACGGACTTTCAGAACTTGGAAGCAGCATCTGGAAGCCTATGGAAAAGATTTTCCAGTCCCCCTTGTCCTCAAGGAAGTAGGCTTTGGCATGGATCGGAAAACGATTGAGGAAGCTCAGGCACTAGGGATTTCAACCTTTGATATTTCTGGTCGTGGTGGGACGAGCTTTGCCTATATTGAAAATCAGCGGAGCGGTCAGCGAGACTACCTCAACGGTTGGGGGCAGACCACAGCTCAGGCCTTACTGGCAGCCCAAGACTGGGTGGACAAGGTGGAGTTGCTGGCAAGTGGTGGCATTCGCCATCCTCTAGACATGGTTAAAGCCTTGGTTCTTGGTGCTAAAGCAGTCGGTCTTTCTCGGACGATGTTAGACTTGGTCGAAAAACACTCAGTCGAAGAGGTCATTGCTATTGTAAATGGCTGGAAAGAAGATTTACGTCTGCTGTTGTGCGCTCTATCCTGTCGCAACCTCCAAGACTTAAAATCTGTCCCCTATCTGCTCTACGGTCGCTTAAAAGAAGGAGCCGAACAGGTGCAATAATCACTTGCTGGTATGCTTTGTCTAGCTGATAAAATGCTTTAGCAAATCATTCAAGGAAAAGCGAAATTTATTCTTGCTATTTGCTGGAAAATCTAGTATAATTATTATTTGTGAGTGAACCTCACTTACCCCTTGCAGCGTCTTGGGGTCATTAGACCAAAAGGAGGAACATATCAATGGCTAAATACGAAATTCTTTA
>NZ_CALIIB010000072.1 GCF_938020365.1 uncultured Streptococcus sp.
CGATTTTTAAAGGTGATTTGCAGAATACCGTTGATATCTTCTCGGTTTTCCTCGTTGATCCGAATATTGACGACCGAAATTCCGCGCAGAAGCTCCAAAATACCCAAAATTGCATCTTCTTCGTCGGGCACTTCAATAAAGAGGTCATAAAAGCTATCCACACCAGCTCGCTTATGAATTTCCATCTGCTTGCGGCTTTGCCGTCCTCGGTTGAAAAACTCCCAAATAGCTGTCTCATCCTTAGCCTCAATCGCTGCGGCAACCTTGTCTAACTGGTTTTTAAAATCTTCCAGCCGCTCCAAGATAGCTTCAGGATTGGTCAAGAGGATAGAGGTCCACATACCCGGCTCACTCTCCGCAATCCGTGTCATATCTCGAAAACCACCGGCTGCAAAAGACTGGGTCAGCTCGTGCTCTTGGCTATAAGCTGCCGCTTGCTCCATCAGGCTGGAGGCTAGGATATGCGGAAAATGACTTATTTGACTGGTCACTCGATCGTGCTCAGCTGCATCCACCTGGATAAAACGGGCATGAAGACCACTCAGCAAGTCTTTCATTTCCTCAAGCGTACCTGGCTTAGTCAGATTAGAGGGGGTGAAGATATAATAGGCATTTTCAAATAAATTGACATGAGCAGCCTTGGCTCCGGTCTTGTGACTTCCGGCCATAGGATGAGCACCGACAAAGCGGACGGGCTTATGTTGCAAATAATTTTCTGCAGCTGCCACAATCTCAGCCTTGGTCGAGCCAGCATCTGAGATGATAACATTTTCCTTCAGGTCCAGCTCCGCTAGATCCTTGATAAATGCTATGGTCTGCTTGATGGGCACAGCCAGAATAATCACATCAGCCAGTGGAGCGAAGGCCGCAAAATCATCCGTCACTCGATCTACCATTCCACGTTCCAAGGCGACTCTGCGCGATTCTTCACTGCGATTGTAGCCAAGAATCTCTATCTCAGGATGAGCTAGCCTGATGCCCAGAGCCAAGGAAGCTCCAATCAGTCCCAGACCTGCGATATAGACTGTTTTTCTCTCCATGCCCTTCTCCTTACTTCTAAAAGTTCTTGACAAATTCCCGATGGCGGGCTACCGCATCCTTTAGTTCTTCCAGATTGTCCGAAGAGAACTTCTCCAAGACTTCGGTGGCTAAAACTGTCGCCACCACGCTTTCCATGACTACACCCGCCGCTGGCAGAGCCGTAGGATCGCTCCGCTCCACTGTCGCCTTATAAGGCTCGTGGGTCTCAATATCCACGCTCATCAGTGGCTTGTAAAGGGTTGGAATGGGCTTCATAACACCGCGCACCACGATTGGCTGACCATTGGTCATACCGCCCTCAAAGCCGCCTAGATTATTGGTTCTGCGAGTGAAGCCATCTTCCTCAGACCAGAGGATTTCATCCATTACTTGACTACCCTTGAGACGACCGGCTTCAAAGCCCACGCCAAACTCAACTCCTTTAAAAGCGTTGATGGACACGACTCCCTGAGCAATCTTGGCATCCAGCTTCTTGTCCCATTGGACATAGGAGCCCAGACCAACCGGTACACCGCCAACGACAGTCTCAATGACACCACCGATGGTATCCCCGTCTTTCTTAATCTGATCAATGTAGGCCTTGATCTCTTCTTCGCGCTCGGGATTGACAATGGAAACCTCTGACTGGGCAGCTCTTTCCTTGATTTCTCCTACAGTCAAATCGTCCGGCACATCAATATCAATGCCACCAAAGGTTACGATATGGCTGGCTACCTCTACACCGATTTCTTCAAGCAAGCGCTTGGCTACTGCTCCGACTGCTACACGCATGGTCGTTTCACGCGCAGATGAACGCTCTAGGGAATTTCGCAAATCGTCAAAGCGATATTTCATGCCGCCAACTAAGTCCGCATGGCCAGGGCGTGGTTTGGTAATCTTGCGCAGCCCTTTTTTCTTTTCATCCACATCTGCCGCGCTCATAATCTCCAGCCACTTCTGATGATCCAGATTTGTAACATTGAGGGTAATCGGGCCGCCCATGGTCAAGCCATGACGAACCCCAGACGTAATCTCGACTTGGTCGCTCTCAATCTTCATTCGGGCACCGCGACCGTACCCACCCTGACGTCGCTTGAGCTCAGTATTGATATAGTCAGCGGTCAAAGGAAGACCAGCCGGCACTCCCTCAATAATAGCTGTCAAACGTGGTCCGTGGGATTCTCCTGCTGTTAAGTATCTCATACATTTTCTCCTATTTGTGGGACGGAAAGAACTGGACATTTTGTCTATTTTTCATCTAAACTGTCCAATCGTCTTAAACTCCATCTGGCACTTATTTCTTCAGAAATTCTTTCATCTCTTCCAGCGGAATCTGGTGAATGCTAGCCGAGCCTAGCTCAGGCACCAGTACTAGTTTGATAGAGTTGCCTCTTGCCTTCTTATCATGGGTCAGGGCCTGATAGAGTGCATTCTCATCCCAAGGCTGGTAATCTACCGGCAAGCCAAACTTCTGACACATACGGATGATGTCTTCTGTAATTCCGGCTGGCATAAGGCCTTTCTTCTCAGCGACTCGGGAAACCTGTACCATGCCAATCGCCACAGCTTCACCGTGCATGACTTTGCCATAGCCCGCGGTCGCTTCAATAGCGTGCCCAATAGTATGGCCGAAGTTCAGGTAGAGACGGACGCCATTATCCAGCTCATCCTCGACCACAATCTTACGCTTGACATCGCAGGAATGGTAGATGATGCTCTCCGCATGCTCCAAAATCGACTCTGGACTGCCATCCATTTC
>NZ_CALIIB010000073.1 GCF_938020365.1 uncultured Streptococcus sp.
GGATGTGCGCAACATTACCAATGCGACAAATCGTGTTGAAGCTAGCTGGGTCAACTTGCTCAAGAAGAAGATTTACAACGCCTATCTTCGTGAAACAGACGACTTCAGACAGTCAATCTTTAGCAAATAAGCCTCAATTTGCTTGTCGAAAATAGAAAAAAGCTCATGAATCAGCTGAAAAACTGATTTCATGGGCTTTTTATCTGTTGAAATTCTAAATAGATGCTTCAATCAAGTGCTTAAGATTGTCTAGGAGGCTGTCTAAGGCTAGGACAGCTTTCTGTTGCTGGTCTGGCTGGTAGAGATGTTGGAAGTAGTCTTGGATATTTGCTTCAAAATCCTGAGGCAGGTGGGAGCAATTTTCTTTGGCATACTGGAGCATGCGCTTTTCGCCTGGATGGAGCTGCTCATTGAGAGCGAAGATCACATCAAAGTAAGAGGCGAAAAATTCACTGCTGCGGTGATTGATGCTGAGCAGATCCTGGCGCTTGAGGGCTTTTTTAATCTGTCTTGAAAAAGCTGGCATAGCTTGGTCGAGGAGCAGGAGCTGCTTGCTGATGATATTCTTTTTCAGCTCAGCTGGATAGGGCAGGCTATACTTGCTCTGGAGCGCAGCGTAGCGGCCGTCTCGATCGTAGAGAATCTTGCTGTGGACCAGATTGTACCACATACAGGTGGTGTAAGAATTCTGGGCTTGGTGCTCTAAAACGACAGTCTGCAGGTCTTGGTCAAAGTCGTCTAGCGAGCGGTAAATCAGCTCAATCTCGATCCCATTATTGAGGACGCAGTCGTCCTCCAGTTCCCAAAATTGATTGCCGATTTCCATATAGGAGCAGTACTTGCTGAGGATTTCTTGGCGGATGGCTGGCGCGAGAGGAGCGCTCAGGTAGACATAGACATCATAGTCTGAGTCTTGGTCAAAATGTTGGCCGGCCCGTGAGCCTCCGAGAGCCAGAGCTTCCACTTGCTCCAGTTGAGCCAATTCTTTAAAGAGATTTTGTGGCATAATTTGTCCTTCTTAATTTTTTGACATCATTCTAGCAAAAAGTGAAAAGGTTTGCAAGGGGGTAAATAGGATCTTTTCTTTCTTTTTCTTCAAAAACTTGCTATATTAGAAATGACTAAATAGAAGGAGTTTTGGCTATGTGTGTAGAGTGCTATATTGACCAGAGCAGGGTGACGCCACTGCTTAACCCACTAGACTGTCTGAGAGAGCATAGACAGTATATCTGTGGCCATTGTGGCCGCTGTATCTGCATTGAGCAGACAAAAAATGATCTGCAGCGCTGGAATTTTCCTTTCAAATCTTTAGAAATTGCCAAGTATTATTTGCGAGTGGCGGATGTGACCATGCAGGCGCCCTGCGGTATTTATCAAATCCAGTCAGACAAGGGACGAGTGTCTTACAAGATTTTTGCCAAGCTGACGGATTTAGAAGCCTATCTGAAAAAGAATCCCGATAAAAGCTGTGCCAGCCGTCAGCCTAGCTTTATCATGCCTTCTTATCAGGAATTTCCTGAAAGCCAGATAAGAAAGCTAAGTGCTCAAGAAGCAGAAAGATATATGGCAGAGAGGTGAGAATTTTCTGCTGAGAACAAATGAAATGAATTATTCTACAATAGCTCTCCCTACTACAACAATTATAGAGCATATGATATCGGATACGAAAAATAGGAGGTCGGGATGTCCCAGCCTCCTATTCTTCCTTCATCTGTTCAAAGATATAGAGAAAAAATTCTTTCGAAACTTCAAAATGTCCATATCTTATCTGAGAAGCATATTGGCGCCACTGAGGATGCTGTCGGACTTGGTCAATGGGGCAGTCTTTGACAGGCTGGTAGTAGCTGACATCTCGCCGAAATGGGAAAAAACCTTCAAACATTTCTACTTGATAGGCAGTGTCATCTAGAATTTTGCCAACGGCTGTAAAGGCCTGCAATTTTTCCTGGCCATTCAGCTGATACTTAGGGCTGTAGTACAAAAGGTAATCTCCTTTTTTCATTCGGTTCAATGGTGCTTTCTTTCCATGGCAGACTTGACAAAATCCACCCTCTACACCTTTTAGTACATGTTCTTTTGATACGACACCAATCCAAAATCTAGTCATTTTCTGCCTCCAGTGCTATTAAAAGTTGATTGAATACTTCTGTTTTATCTTCTAATTTTCCAAAGAATGCCTGATCAATGCTTTCTACCAGAGGAAGGGCTTGGTTGACCTTTTGCAGTCCCGTATCCGTTAGAAGTATGATGTTGGCACGGCTGTCCTTGGGATGGACCTCCCGCATGATCAATTCTTTCTTGACCAAGAGGCGGATGATTTGGGATACGGTCATGACATCCATGTCAGAAAATCGGGCAATATCGGTTTGACTCACCCATTCTTGCTGACGCAGGAGCGCTGCAAGAGTAGTCAAAACGACAAACTGAGGATGGGTCAGATCAATTGTTTTCAGTTGGCTTTTAATCAGCCCATGCCACTTGTGGTAGGCGCGGATAAAGAGCAGACCGGTTGATTTTTTGTATTCATCCTTGTAGATGGAGTTAAACTGCGATGTTTCCATTAGCTTTTCCTCTAAATATTTTATAAGCACACTTATTATAATCTGACATCTTATTTTTGTCAATAAAAACCCAGTTTAGACTAAAAAGTCTGAACTGGGTTCTGTTTATAGTTTTTCCACATAAATCTGCTGGGCAATCATAGGGCTAACTTGGATTGCTCGGCCGTCCACTTCTAGTTGATAGAGCTGGCTGTAGTCGTCATACTGGAGGAAACTGATTTCTTGGTCTATGTTTAGATTGTGCTTCTCCAGATAAGCCAAAAGCTCAAAGTCGTCGTGGACACGGCGGATGAGGTAGTTACCGGGCTCTTGAGCGGAGGCCAGAGTTTGATGGTATTTTTCTTTCAGCAGCTGGTGTTTGGCTGGGATTGTGCCACCATGAGGGCAGGTCTCTGGGAAATCTAGCATTTTTTCCAAGCCTGCGACAAAGCGTTCAGAAACGGTATGTTCCAGAATTTCGGCTTCCTGATGGATTTCGTCCGTGGTGTAGCCCAGCTTTTGGACCAAGAAGACCTCAATCAATCGGTGCTTGCGGTAGAGGTCAGAGACCAGCTGCAGGCCTAGGTCGGTTAGCAGATAGCCCGCCTTTTTGTCCTTGATTAGGAGTTCTTCAGCCAGCATTTTCTTCATCATCTCCGTCACGGCTGGCGGAGAAACCTGCATGTGCTGGGCGATTTCTTTATTGGTGATTTTTCCCTGGCGAGTGCCAATCTCGTAAATACATTTTAAATAGTCTTCTTTATTTGGCGTCATCTTTTGTCCTCGTTGTTTTCCTAAGACTAGTATAGCAAAAAATGCTGAAAGAATACAATTTGAGCTTGAATGTTCCATTGTACGTTGACTTTTACATGAAATTTTGGCATATTTAGAGATAAATAGGAGAGGTATCGAAGGCTGCATGAGCCTGTTAGCGAAGCCTAGAAGGGTGCTGAAGAAATTTCATATGATGGATGCGGATGGTGATGGAAGTAGAAATCAAGCAATACTGCCTAGAATTACAAGCGCTCGGCTGGTCTCAAGCTGCTCTTGACAAAGTTTTTCTGACAGAAATGGCGTCATTATCGTATGAATCAGCCCGCCAGAGTCTTTTTGAGGAGGCCTTCCTATTTGGCAGTCCCCTCTTTCAGAAGTTATGGTCTTTTGAATGCCGAGCAGCCCATCCCCAGCAAGCTGAGAAATTGTTAGAGCTAGCTATGTTCTATATAGACATGCCTGACGAATTGAGCGGGGAAGCAGCAGAGATCACCCGCTTGCTCTCACGTATGCATCCGAACTTATCGCCACACGCTCCCTTTTGGCACCAGTTTTCTCAAACGATTCGGCAGGCTTTTTCCCCGACAGACTTTATTTCAGACAGTGGTAATCAAAGGTTAAAAGGTCAGTTGCACCAGTTTCGCTACGTCATTTCCAGTCAGCAGGCCCAGTGGATTAGAGAGCATTTTCGTAAGCCGGGGATGACAGATGGCCAGGCTCTCCTAGCCTATTTTCAGGCGCATCCTGATCTGGATTGCCAGCTCTGGGAATCTTCACGGCTGCACAATAAAGCCTTTGTCAATAAGGGCAAGGTGACCTACCCAGACCAGCAGCCCTATCAGGCCAATATCAAGATTCTCCATCGTTTCCATACCGAGTTCATTCTGGGTAGGGAAGGGCAATTTCTCAATATCCTAGATCCAGAAAGTAGAAGTCAAAATGGACTAGTCAATGGAGCTAGTTTTAATTATGGGAAGAAACCTTCGTTTTTCAATCATAGTTCCCATTATTACTACGATGTCAAAAGTCCAGCCCAGTGGGATCCCCAGTTTCGTAGGCTGGCGATTCGAAATGACGGGCAAGCCTTCAAAGCCCCTCAAAACAATCGAGGCTCGGCTGGTTACTATACAGCTAAGAGTTGCTATGCGATTTTGGGGAAAAGCGTTAAAAGTCAAGTTGATACCCAAGTAAAATATTTTGAAAAATTATTAGTCAAAAAGTTAAAGGGGAAAGATTATCTCAAATATTTATGGAATAAAGTAAAAAATAAATATCTGAGACTATAGAAATGAGGTGGGAAGATGCCGATTAAAATGATCGCTACGGATATGGACGGTACCCTTTTGGATCCGAAAGGAGAGCTGGATTTGCCACGCCTGACAGCAGTTTTAGACCAGCTGGAGGAGCGGAACATCAAGTTTGTCATTGCGACGGGTAATGAAATCCAACGAATGCGCTTATTGTTGGGCGATTTGACAGAGCGTATGACCCTGATCGTCGCCAACGGCGCTAGAATCTTTGAAAAGAATGAAATGTTGCTGGGCACCTTCTGGCAGCCTGATTTGATTGCGGATACGCTGGCTTATTTTCAGGGTCAAGAACGAGAGGTGCATCTGGTGGTTACTTCTACTAAAGGTGGCTTTGTTCAGGACGGCACTGATTTTCCGATGATGAGCAAGATTATGACAGAGGAAATGGCGGTCCATTTCTACAAACGAATGAATTTCGTACCCAATCTGCAAGATTATCCGTTTGAAGAAGTGTTGAAGATGAGCGTTATGGTAGATGAGGCGCAAGCGGAAGAGATTACGCGGCAGATCAATACAGCATTTGCTGGAAGATTGAGTGCCGTGACCAGCGGCTATGGCGCAATTGACATTATCCAAGAAGGTCTTCACAAGGCCTGGGGGCTTCGTCAGCTCATGGATCGGTGGCAAATCAAAAGCAAGGAAATCATGGCTTTTGGCGACAGCGAAAATGACTTGGAAATGCTGGAACTAGCGGATTTCTCTTATGCGATGGAAAATGGGGATGAGAAGATTAAGCGCATTGCCAGTCGCTTGGCACCAGCCAATGCAGAGGCCGGTGTTTTGCAGGTAATTGAGCAATACTTAGAAAAAGGAGTCTAAATGGCAGTTCAACTATTAGAACAGTGGCTTTTAAATGAGCAGGCAAAGATTCAGAAAAATTATCGGGATCTGAATCAGCTTGCGGTAAGGGAGCCAGCGATTATTTTTATCGGTGATTCGATTGTGGAATATTTCCCACTGCATGAGCTAGTGCAAAGTCCTAAAACCTTGGTCAATCGTGGTATTCGTGGCTACAAGACTGATTTGCTTTTAGAAAACTTGGATGCCCATCTCTTTGGGCAGGCTCTGGACAAGGTCTTTCTCCTGATTGGAACCAACGACATTGGCAAGGAGATGCCTCAGACTGAAACGCTGGCCAATCTGGAAGCAGTTGTTCAGGAGATTTCCCGTGACTATCCTCTAGCTCAGATCCAGTTGCTGTCCGTCCTGCCTGTGAATGAGCAGGAGCAGTACAAAGGAACGGTGTATATTCGGACGAACGAGAAAATCCAAGCCCTTAATCGTGCCTACCAAGCCCTGGCAAGCATCTATACCAATGTCCATTTTATCGATCTTTATGATAACTTCTTGGACGAGGGCGGTCAGCTGCGGGAGGATTTTACTACGGATGGCTTGCACTTGACTATTGCTGGCTATGCGATGCTGTCAAAGGCACTGCAGCCGTATCTCTGAGAAAATATTTTTCTTGGCCAGCTTAATCAAACAGTTAAAACTGACATTTCAAAACGAGTGTGACTTTGTTATCACACTCGTTTCAGACTGAAGACAAAGTTCTTAGAACAGAAGTTGCTAAGGGCTTTGTCTTCAATCTGAAAGAACAGTTTCAACTGTTCTCTTTTGTTTCTTTTTATGAATCAACTACGACTACTTTCTCTTTACCAATCTTCACGCCGATACCGAGACTTGACTTCAAAACCACTCTTAAAAAATATCGAAAAGAAGCTTGATATTGAGAATTGTTAAGATAATTGAAACTGCGTAGCCTAGGATTGTATTCCACTTGGCATTGGTAAATTCTCCCATCAGTGACTTCTTAGAGGTCAGATAAA
>NZ_CALIIB010000074.1 GCF_938020365.1 uncultured Streptococcus sp.
AATCGCCCTAGTGGGGCATAGGCCTAAAAGCGCTGCTCAACGCCCCTAGCTAGCCCCTAGCGGCTAGGTATGCCTAGATGCTGATCTAGCCGGCTAAAAATAGCGAAAAATGCACAAAAATAGCCCTTGACCTGGTGTTTTACACCCATTTACGTCACATAAACACATAAAAACGTTCAAAAACATACTCTGACCTGCATGTTTGCAAGGTTTTTGTTGTAAGTGTTTGTGTCAAGGGTTTTCAAAAACATGCTTTGACCTGCTGTTTTGCGTCGATTTTCGTCACTATAGATGCACAAAAATCGTAAAAACGACAAAAACGACACGAAAATCTGCGGTTGTGCACAACCTAGTAGCGGACTTGCAGTAACAAAAACCTATTCTGACCAGGGGAAATAATGTGTGACGTAGAACACGTACATTTTGACTTGCATTCTCTCGATCCCCCGCTGTATAGTGGAGTCATCAGCAAGAGAGAAAACAAAAAAAAAGATCCTCACCAGCTGATAACAACAAAAAATCTTCTCTGACCCCCCCCCGCGGTTAGAGTGCGAAAGCCGACACTATCAAGTGTGCTACCGCAAGAGACTTAGAAGATGTGCTATTTGAAAACTTCATAGTGGAACTGCTACGGGTGACAGACCTCACATAAACGCATGATTCATATCACATACACAGAAAGGAAATTTTCATCATGCAAACCAACCAACCTGAACCCAAAAAACTAGTTTGGCCTAAAGAACTAGATACGTTCCTTGAGGCTGCAAGTGTGCTATACGATTTTGAGTATCGCCACAGCGATAGCGATTTAGCACTCATGCTACTAGATGACTTAGGCTATCCTAAGAAAGATCTGGAACGTTTGGAAGACAAAAACATCACCGAAAGTTTAGCTTTCCAGCTGCATGCACTGCATGCATGGAATAATTGCCGTGACAAAATTATCTCAATGGTGATTGTTCAGCAGACCAAACTAATTCACCGTATGGTGAAAGGGGAATAATCCCCACACCCCCAATCGGGGGTGGTAGAGTGACCATCCCCCGCGGTTGGTCGCTACCATCACTCACGATCTATAGGGAGGCACTCATGCTACCTGAATTTTCTATCAGTAAAACCGATTTTGAGGCACTTGTGACCAAAATCACTAGCACATCAAAGTGGGATTGGGACAATTACTTTTGCACAGAAACACTTCATATGCTATGGGGTCTGGGTATCAGCGAATCTGAAGCCAAGTCTATCCTCACTGAATCTTGTTTCCAAGACGAAAACATCACGGAAGAAGATTTGCAGCAAGCCATGCATGAAGGTGTAGACTATCTGCTACAGATTCGTTCTATCAGTGAGTCACAAATGATAGTTTTCATTGGTGAACATTGGGAGGTATTTTCTCAACTCGAACTAATCGACTGGGGAGATAATGCAGAATCTATCACAGAAATTGCTCAAGCCTATATCGACTCTGCTACCTATCAATTAGGTTGTCTTATGGCTGCTGATTTGATTGATAATCAATAATCGGCACCACCCCTACTGTGGGGGTGGGTTGGGTGAGTACCCCTATACGGGGGTGCACACCACAGTCCATCATCACACGATTGGAGATTCCTATTATGGATACCACCCGGCTACACGCCTATCTCGATGCTATCGAGGCAGATAGCACCTACTACAGCGTGAAAATTGGCTATCGAACAGCAAAAACCCATGGCACCCCCCACGATAGCTACCAAGTTACCCTTGAATTTTCGGATAGTATTTTCCTAAAAATTAATGTTGTTGATGCTCACCCCCTAGCATGGATTAATTATCTAGACTTATGGAATGAACGCGAGCACACGGTAGAAAACTTTTCATGGAGCCACCCTATGCTACACGAGATTTGTAATCGGTTCGATTTATTACCGCTGGTCAAGCGCATCATCGAGAACGCACACCCACGCGATTTTTGGCCTACATCAGCAGCTGTAGCCCCCACCGATAGGCATATCAGCATCTAGCTAGCCTATCAATCCCTGTGAGGGGAGGTGAGGTGTCAACTACTAATAGGTGGACACCATCATCTTTCATCACTCGATCCTATCGAAAGGATTTTGCCATGGAAACCATGCGCACTGATAAGCCTGTCCAATCGGCTTGGGATTGCCTCGATGAGGCAGAAAATTGCTTGCAAACTATGCAAAACCTGCTGCAAGAAAAGCGCTATGAGGACGCACTAATCCCGATTTTCCACGGGATTCAGTGGGTAGGGCAAGCCGAATTTGGCTTAAGAAATTCTGAAAAAACACCTGAGTGTCTTGCTAGCGCAATTGATACATATAATAAAACCCTCCATCGGAAATTGTGCAATATTAAGAAAGTCGTAGATGATCCTACAATGATTCGCTACGCTTGCAAACGCTTGCGCAACGCTTTACGGGGTGCCCCTGCTGACTCACATTGGGAATTTAAGCTGGTCACACCCCCACGCCAACCGGAAAAAGCAACGCTGTTCGCAGAATTTGTCTTTGGAAATTCTAAGGTTCTGCCTGAAAAATTGCATTGCAAATTGCATTATACCAGTCGAGGTGTACGAATTGATAGCGTTTCAGTTATCAATGGAACACTTGATTGGCATTTGCGTTGGATTCTGGGAATGCCCGAAATGGTGGAAAAAGTCGAAAAAATGGTGCTTAAGCAGCTAAAACACGAGTTGGCGACCAAATCGGCTTTCCCAACCAAGCTTGGTGACTTCTAGGCAAAACCTATCATCACTGCTTGTGATGGTAGGGGGAGGGACCTATCCTATCAACCTTACGCACACTGATAGGCCCCTACTCTCTATCACTCACACCTATTGAAAGGATATCCCTATGGGAACCTATCGACACCCCGACACCTTTTCACGCGATTTTTGGCGACCGATAACGCCCCACTCACTCGAAAATCAGCTGAAAACCTACGCTGACCTGGTGCTACCTGATTTTTTCACCTGCTATATGACGCCACATGACGCGATTTTGGATATTCGCGTAGCCTATTATTCGCTGCTACAGGCGTTCATTAATGATCCTATCTATCGCACCCCGCGGGATTGGCGACGCCTATGGGACCAGCATATGGCACCCACCCTACGACGCATCACCCCTGATGAACAAAATTTCCTCGAACAAAAATTCGAGTCCTGTATCCACTCCGCCTACATTATCGACGCACTAGCGGGGGTTGAAAACACTTCGTTTTTCGCCCAAAAACAAGGCAGTTTTCAAGATGGTTTTGAGGGGGAATTTACCCACCCCGAATTCGGTCGCGTTCGTTGGTGGGTTGAGCACGATCACGACGCTGGACAGTTTTTAGCTGGTGCTATGGCACAAAAACGCATTGATTGGTATCGCCCCGAATTTGGATTCGATATCCACCATGCCGCCCATTGGGTGCCTTTAGACCAATTGTTTTGGTGGGAAAACTGGGTGGATTTTTACCAATATTTCCGCGCCCAAAACTATTGGCTTGATGATATGAGCAGCCCCCTGCTGATCGACGGTATCGAAAATATGTTTGAGTATCACTAGCCTGCTTTAGCCTATCTATTATATAGGCCTACCCTATACCCCCTGCTATAGGGGGTATCATATACAAACCCTATCTATAGGGGTATCTATATAGGTACCTACTATAGGTAGGGTTTTGGCATGCCTAGGGGTATGCCATATGGCATACTGATAGCACACCACACATATAGCCTATTAGTACCATTGCTACTATAGGGGTATCCATTGATACCGCACCACACACGGCTATCTACTCACCAGCGGATACACGCGAGAGATAGCCTAGCAGCCTCATACAGCGGCTTTATATCTCGCTGGTATGATTGGCTATATGGCCTTGTGTTCTCGCGTCTATGAGCCTGCTAGGCTATGCGCTTTCGAGTGGCCTAGGCTAGCCACTCGATGCACGCCGCCACCGCATGCCTGCTAGGCATGCCATGCAGCATGCCTAGGGGGTGCCAGACCACCCGGCTAGGGGCTAGCCGGGTATATTGAGGCATGGCCTATATAAACGATTCGGACTTATTATATTCGGCTTTATATACACTTGCCTATATGATAGATAGGCACACATAGGCAATCTCTTTGATGCGTATTGCCTATCGGCACCTATGGACAATCCTATAGTTCAATTGCCATACCGATTGCGTGCATCCGTACGTGAGCATAGCCTACCCTAATAAACGGCCTTGATAGGGAAAACCAGGCACACCCATTGCTACAATCAAACTTTCGGTTGATACTATAGACCGTAAAAAGATTGACCTATGGCATGCAAAATCCATGCAAGACTTAAGAGAAGCTGATAAAACAAGCAAAAAACCGGGTTTTTCCGGTAAAAACAGGTGGTCTGATGACCTCATGCAAACAAAGAAACCCACTTATGTACCCCCACCCATGCCCGATTCCGGGTATATAGATTCCGTGCCACCAGGGGAAACGAACCGGCTACCCCCGAAAATCACCCCCGTTCCACCCCACCCAGGGGTACCCCCTCCCCCCTTTCTGGAGGCGAGCCGGGCGCGTGCTGCACATCACGCTCTGCGCGGGATTGGGGTAAAATGTCCATGTCCCCCTAATTTGACCAAAGAAAGGCCCGTATCGCCATGCCAGGACCCCCCAGGAAGCCCGGTGGCCCCTCAAAAAAGGGTGCCAAGGCAGCTACCACCATGCTATCACAAAGGCCGCGAGAGGAGCTGCTAGCCACCTTACCAGAACTCCCGCCTGCTAGCGAAGTTGTGGGTTTCCCCGCTGATCTCATCGGTGCTGACGAGACCAAATGGTCTCCAGTAGTCCTCCGCTGGTGGGAAGAAATCTGGACCTCTCCGATGGTGAGCGAATGGACAGCCGCTGATTATCACACCCTCGTTATCCTCGCTGGAGACCTCCAGGAATCCCTGAACCCAATGTATAAAGCCGCCGACCGAGCCCGCTTCCAAAAGCTTTGGATGGATGGAATCAAGCAGTTTGGTCTCACGCCTGAGGCACGGGTGAAGCTCCGCTGGACTATCGCTCAAGGCAACACCGCTGTGCAGCGCAGTGAGCAGCTCCGTGCAGCCGCCACAAACGATCGTTCCTTCGCTAAGGAATGGGAGAAGCAACAGCAGGATCTGTACAACCAATATTCCTGAACCCAGCCGCTCAAATTTGAGCACGCGCCTTGACCAGCCGGTTTCGGTTTAGTCAAGGCGTCTTTTTCTGCCTAACTCAACTTTTTGAGTTGAGTTCCCTATTTTCCGGGATTTTCCAGCTTCAAAAATAGCCTCTGACCTGCTAACTCAGTTTCAACTCAAATTCTGACGTGGGAAAACAAAAAACTGAGTTGAATTTGAGTTACTGTTTTCCCTGGTCAGATACCCTTTTTACTACTCTAACTCAATAACTCAATTTAAATTGTAAAATAATGCGTATAGAGAAAAATACAGCTGTGCACAACCAATAAGCGTTAAAGCGTTATTAGTTATAAAATATCGACAAAAAAGTTGAGTTTTTGAGTTAGCCCCTAAAAACCTATCCTGACCTGCGGAAAGGCCAACTCAACTTTTTGAGTCAGAATTTGAGTTGAGCATTTATGCAGGTCAGAGCCTTGCTGTTTTTGCGAAAACTGAGTTAGAATTTGAGTTGAGACCCTGTTTCAGCGCCGTAGTCGGTGGGTTGCGGTCTCTTCTTTGCCTCACCGGCGGCTCAACGGAAGTCCGAAACCCGGAAAATCCTCAACTCAATTTCCAACTCAGTTTTTGAGTTGAGTTTTGAGTTAGTGTTTCCGCAGGTCAGAGGGGGTAAACTCAGATTAACTCAAATAACTCAACTTTTTTGTACAAATTTTTCGATTTTTTCTGCTTTAAATTCCAACTCAATTTTCGCCTGACTCAACTCAACTCAGTTTTTGAGTTAAAGTTGAGTTACGGGTTTATGCAGGTCAGAATGGGTTTTTATTGACTCAACTCAAAAACTCAACTCAACTCAACTTTTTTGGGTAAATTTTTGAGTTTCTTTGTGTTTAAACGTCTCCAACTCAACTTTTCCCGACTCAAAACCCCAACTCAACTTTTGAGTTGAATTTGAGTTGAGGATAACCGCAGATCAAAGTATGTTTTGAACACCGTTAACTCAAAAACTCAACTAACTCAAGTTTTTCTGCATAATTTTTCGTTTTTGTTTTGCTTTAACGTGTGACAAAGATATCTTGACTCAAAACCTTGAAGCCCTCCCCTATCATATATAATTGAGTCACGACACAGAAAGGAAAATACGTGAAGCTAGAAATCCAACTAGACGAAGACTCCCTAGCGCTACTCGCAGCAATCAGGCAAGAAACTTTTGAGTTCCCCAACCCAGAGTCCGTAAAGCGAGTTAAAAAAGAACTAGCGGAGAAACTTCTTGAGTCAGGAAAGATTCAAATCATCCTCCCCCTAGAGAAAATCTTTGACGCAGACCAGCTCCGTGAAGCACTCGTTCCGGCCCTCTACGGACCAGAGTTACTTTTCACCCAAGAAGACAAGCGACAATACCAAGAAGCGGGAAACACCCTTATTGAGTTGTTCAAAACCAATCATTTCCCCTTTGCCTGTAGCCGAATCACTATTGACTCCCTCCGAGCGGTACGGGACCTGGAAGAGCGAATCACCACCTTGTCAGAAGAGGATCAGGAGTTGGCAAAAGAAATGATTCAAAAACTCAAACTAGGCCTAGTAACTGAAAAGGAAAACCTTGATGCCGAATAACCAACCTGAACTCTGGATGAACCATCTGCTTGTTGCCTACAGTCTTTCCGGTAACACTCAAAAAGTCTTTGATAAGCTACGGGAAACTTTATGGCTAAGGAACCCTAAAAGTGCTCCTAAGTTTGAAGGAATTTGCCTCACCAACACCCTCAAAGAAGGCGTAAGGGGACACCTTAAGATAGTGGGTCGAATCAAGCTTGAAACTATACAGCAGTACGCATCCCTTGACATGGATTCGGGACAGTTCCGTGGGAAACGCATGTATTCCTCTGTGGTGTGGTTGGTTCCCAGCTACGGACGGTTCGTTGACGACCCAGCGACCGGAAGGCGAGTAAAAGACGACATGATTCCTCAACCGCTCAAAGAATTTTTACAAGCCGAGAAATGCATTCTGCGGGACACTCCCCAATTCATTATTGGTGTTGGGAATCTTACGTTTGGCCGGGATTTTTGCGCAGCCGTGAAAGATACTCAAAAGATTTTAGAGGCACAAGGCTACACAGATATTACTCACGTGGCTGACGTGGATATTTGCGCTTCAGAAGCCGAAATTGAGGACATGACAACAACTATTTGTGAACACACAGATAAATTCCTTACTATGCTAGAATCAAACCAAGCGAAATAGAAAGGACATATCATGGACGCAGCCTCGGAAATTCAACAAATCCTTCAGGAGCGGGGGGACTCTTACAGCGACAAAACTTTCCCCGCGATTGCGAGGCAGTGGTCCGCGTACCTTTCAACTCGGGAAGACACCGATATTACGCTGCTTCCCGAGGACGTGGCGCGCATGATGGCGCTTTTCAAAATCGCCCGGGTGATTGCCAACACTGACTTTAGTCAATGCGTTGACCCAGACCCGGATTTCCTCGGCAATGTCTATGAGGAATACCCAGAGAGCCTTATTGATGATAGTCTCGATGCTGCTTCTTACCTTTGCCTAGCGCACGATTGTCAGAAGGACAATATTGAGGCTGTCAACAAAAAAGTGATTTCAATGTCTGACTACCTAGAAGAACTTGAACAAGATGAGCCGTAAACCAATTAGGAAGCCAACTCAAAGAAAAGTCCTTACCCTAGAAGAAATACTTGAGATCCAAGAGTATAACGAACGACGGGAACAGGAAGAGGGTCAAATTCGCCTGGAAGCATTTAAAGAGGCGTTGTTATTAGGACAAAAACCGGACGGTAATGAACCATAAGCAAATAGTCCCTATATCAAGGGCAAAATCTCTTGATATAGAAGACATACTTAAACTCAGGGATTCCCCAGAATGGCAACGGCAAAGAGAAATTCTAGCTCGCATAGAAGCATTTAAAGAAGCAACCAAGAAAGGAAGGATATAACAATGCGTAATCGACGCAGGACAAGGACACAATTTAATAACTCTTCAAAGAGTCGGAGAAAATCTTCTTTCATGTCCAATCATCCTTGCAGCGATGAATATTGGGAAGACTTCTTCGAGGACGTCTTTGAAGAAAGCGATAACGACGAGGGAGAATGTGACTAACATGCATAACCAACCAAGCGACGAAGAGCTCATTCGGCTCTATCTTTCCCTAGAGGAACAAACCGAAGACACGGAGCGCATCAACAAACTCTTTGAAGCGAAAGACACCCTTCAAGAGCTTATCAACTGGGAAATTCAAAAGCTTCCAGAAAGAATCACGAAGTCCTACCAGGATGAAGAAGAGACCTTAAGTGAGCAGGATATCAGTCAACTTTGGGAACAGTTCGAGTCTCAAAAAGCAGTCCTACGTAGCTTCTATATGGAGAGGATTCTCCCTGTCTTCCCTGGTCTAGCGGAAAACGTCACTCCGACAATCCTTGTTGAAGAAGTCATCCAGTACCTGGTGGAATACCCCTCGGAATGGGTGTATTCCTTTGTTGATGCGATGGTCTCTGAAAGTGATTTTGATGATCTTATGCAAGAGCTTCAAGACCGATATCACAAGTATGAAGATCTGCGAGATGGACTTATTGAGCTAGAAATGCAGAAAGTTGAAGGCGACCTATCATGACCAAGCATATTTCAGATGAAACCTACATTACTGAGGATTCCGCTTGCGCAGAAGCAGTAAAGCGAGTGCAGGAAGAGCATTGGCCAGGCGCCGATTTAGACAAAGAAGTATTTGGTGGAGTCCTCATTATTCTTCGTGATAAAACAGGCCCAGACGTAGAAGAAGCCAAAGATAGGCGCTTTGATCTTGCGATTGAATCTTACAACATGGGTGATACCAAATCCATGATTGCCTTACTTCAGCGAACAATTCTTGTGCTGCAAGAAGGATCGTGATATAATAGGTCTTGCGCTAGCGACAGCGCAAGGTCTCTCTTAGTAGGGATTGAGTGATTGATTGGGTGATCCCCCGGGGCTTTCTTTGACTCCCCCCCGGGGGATTTTCTATGCGGTCAAAAATGACCGTTCGATATAACCAGGGGTTTTGTCTTTTTAAGGGTTTCTTGCTATCATATGAGTTAACCGATCAAGAGCCCCGGCCTCTGGCTTTTTCTGGACTTCCGGTGGCTCTTGGTTCTCTCCCATAGAACAGATCGGCTCATTCAAATTATTGTCATGTAGAAACACCTAGGTCTTTACGATCTGGGTGTTTTTGCTATAATGATAACCAGACACATTGTCCACCCAATCAGACAACCCAAAGGAGTCAAAAAATGTCTGATCTCATCAAGTATTTGCTTCCCATCGTGCAGATGAAAGATTCTGTGCAAGCCGTTATGGGTCGGGACCTTCACGAGTTCCTACAAATAGGAGCTCACTATAAAGATTGGTTCCCTCGGATGGCCGCTTACGGTTTCGAGGAAGGCACTGACTACTGTCTCAAAAATGAGCGTTCGACACCACCTGCGGGAATGCCTTCTCGCCCCCGACTCAACCACATTGTGAGTCTGGATATGGCAAAGGAAATTGCTATGATTCAGCGCTCGGAACTAGGACAGCAAGCACGCCGATACTTCATTGAAGCTGAGAAGCAACTGCAACGTAAGCGCCAAGCAGAACAGCAGCAACGTCCTAATCCAAGCGATATGTCCCGGCTTGAAATCCTAGAGCTAGCTATTACAGCTGAAAAAGAACGGCTAGCCCTAGAAGCAGAAAACAAAGTGTTGCAACCCAAAGCGGAAGCGTTCGACGCACTCTGTAACTCCGAAGGCCTCTACACCATGGCAGAGGCCGCAAAGATCTTGGGGACCGGACGAAATAGCCTCTTTGCCCAACTCCGACACAACGGCATCTTCATTTCCCGAGGGCAAGACTACAACACCCCATACCAGCGGTACATGAAATACTTTGAGGTCAAACAAGGCTACCGCATTGACCCACGTACTGAAAAACGGGTTGCCACTCGAACTACTTTTGTGAAACCAGAAGGAATCTGTTTCCTCCGTGAAGCATTAGGACTTCATCACCTGAACCAGGTAGAATTAACCCCAGAACCCCTCTTCTAGAAAGGAAGAATCATGGCTAAAAAACTCAAAGAATACACCGATGAGGAACTTCAAAACCTCCGCGACCAGTACGACGAAATTGTAGATCAGCGGGATCTTGAAATCGCATCCTTCATTCAGGATAAGCCAAAGGAAGAAATTCAGTACACCCCAGGCCTGCCCAAATATTTCCTCGTAGACTCCAAGTCGGTCCCTGAAGAAAAGCGCCAACAACTCTCTATCCTGCGCGCAATGTTCATGGAAGCATTCTGGAACAAGAACGATATTTACGTTGAGCAACGCCGACGTGAATTAGCACGAAACAACCAAGGCGATTTCTCCTACGACTACGCAGCGGAAAAGGTGCTATAAATGGTTGTACGAATTTCCCAAATTCCGCAAGTCACACTCCTTGCTTTCACCCGGCTCAATCCAGAGTTCAACTACCTGTTTGGTCCCGTGCTACCCCCTGAACCAGGTGACCCAGACTCAACCCGTCTCATCGAGTTTGCGGGACGCAATTGTTACCAGTCCTGGGATCGTCCAAACGAAGAAACCAACACTCCAACGAAGTATGTGGAGAAGACGATCCATGAGAAGCAGCATTACTCCATCATGGAGCACGCTTCAGCAACGTTTCTTCTTCAAGGTGTGAGCCGTTCTTTCTTAGCAGAACTTACTCGTCACCGCCACCTGTCTTTCAGCGTGCTTTCCCAGCGGTTCGTATCCCCAGATAAAGGGTTGGGGATGGTTCTCCCTCCGGCTTTGCAAGATATCCCAATCACTAACGCAAGTGGTGATCCTGAACTTTCACCTAAAGCATCAATGGAAGCAAAGCTAGAGTGCTTCGCCAATGAAAGCTTATACCTGTACAATAAGCTTTTCGACATGGTGATGCGTTATCATCCAGAGGCTTCTAAAAAACAAGCGGCGGAAGCAGCCCGGTGTGTATTGCCGAATGCTACCGCAACATCAATTGTGGTAACTGGCAATTTCCGAACCTGGTCAGAAATCATCCAGAAGCGTTCCGACGCGGGAGTAGATGCGGAGTTCCGATCAGTGATCGCACTCATTGCCGAAGAACTCTACGTTCTTGACCGAGCGGTGTTCGGCAAGGTTCTTGAATCCGCAGGCCTAAGCGCGGACCCTAAAGCGTCAACCACGTATAAGGCATCACAAAACTGGGCTTTTGACGATTTCGTCAACGAAGTAAGTAACTGGAACATGCAGGTTGGACAAATCCCTCCAAACATTTCAGACCACATGAAAGTGCTCTTTCATGTAGACGGTGACCGGGAAGCCTTGCTTCGTCCAGCACTCAACTTCTTCCTCGAAGAAGTAGGCGAACTCAAAGAAGCAGTAGACCTTATGGCGAAACCCAAGTTTGCGCTGGATCAAGAATACCGAGCAAAGGTACTCACAGATCTCTATGACGCCTTCGGTGATGTCCTTTTCACCTTGCTAGGCTTGGCGGTGAAAACCCATACGGGTTACGATCTTTCAGAAGTTCTTGAACGAGTTTGCGAATCGAACCGCACCAAGTTCAAAGGCGGAAAAACCGACCCGGAAACCGGCAAGTTCGTCAAAGGCGAGGGTTTTGTCCCACCTGATTTCAAAGACCTGGTGAATCAATGGGTTGAATCTGTTGAACGCCTAGCTGAATAAATAGCTGTTGTAGGCCTCAAAACTGGGGCCTATTTTTCTTTCCATAATAAACTAAGGTTGGTTAAACTACATATGTTATAATAAGTTTAATTAATCGAAAGTAAAGGAAATATTTGTGGCAAAAGCAGGCCGGGGCAACAAGCCTCTCAACAAAAACAAAAAAGGCAAAGGCAAGGCCGGTTCCAAGTGGGGGCACGACTTCGCACCAAAGAATGCGGTAGCACGCCAACTCAAGAACAAGACCTACCGGTCAAAGAAAGCACCAAGCCGTCGTAAAACCGCAGGACGGATGGCTTAATTTGCCAAAAGTCACCTTCTGTTCCTGGGAATCAGAAACCCCAGTGTATCATTCCTGCCATAATCTAGCGCTTCCTGGCACCACTCGGTGTGCCGAGCATCCCCTGCCGAAAAAAGAATCCCACACCACCGATTCTATCCGTAAGCGAGTCCGAGAACTCTATGACGGCAAGTGCGCAATCTGCGGAAAACCAGGAACAGAAGTTGACCACATTATAGAACTGAGCGAGTTCCAGCCCCATGAAAAGTATTTGGCAAATCGGCTAGATAACTTGCAGCTGCTTTGTTTTGAGCACCATGTACAAAAAACCACCGCTTTTAATCAGCGGTTTGCACCGACTGACCCAAATGACTTCTCAGTATCGGCACGTGCACGGAAGCGACGGAGGATGCGACAGCAAGGCTTTGAGGTGTAGTCATGGAAATCATCTCCCCAAAACCAGCGAGAAAGCCAGATGGGACGCTGGACATTTGGCCAACTTTAGGCCCACAAGTCATTGACTTTATTGAAAATCATTTCGTATTCGGGCCAGGGCCTCTGCAAGGCCAACCATATAAGGTGCGGGAAGACTTCCGATACATCCTCATGCGTGCCTATGAGTACTTCCCAGAAGGACACAAGTCCAAGTATGAAGACGAGTACATCGACATGTCAGGACGTAGGCATTTTTATTCAGTAAACGTCGCCGTCCCGAAGGGTTGCGCAAAAACTGAGTTGGGGGCGATCATCGCTCTTTGTGAGCTGCACCCCGAGGCACCAGTTCGTTTCAATGGTTATGATCCCTCTATGCCAGGTGGGTTAGCCCCTGGTATTCCGGTGCAGTCTCCCTATATTCCGTTCTTCGCACCAACCAAAGAGCTGCTTTTCGATCTTGGCTATGGCGTGGCCATGGAGATTGCTAAAGAAATCCCAGATGCTGACTGGTTTGACGTGACTCAGGAGCGGATTATGGTGCAGGGGGAAGTGAACTCGAAAGCGCTTCCTCTGGCTGCAACCTCAAGAAGCGCAGAAGGTCTCAAGCCTACTTTCGTGGTGTTTGACGAAACCCACATGTTTACCTCTGAGCAGAACCGTAAGGCATACTCAACGGTGGTACACGGTCTTCCAAAACTCGGTATGTTCGGCACTTGGAAGCTGTCAATCACCACTGCGGGTCATCCTTCTGAAGACTCAATTGCGAAAAGTGAGTTTGAAGAAGGCGTCAAGAACGCAAACAAGAAGCATCTCAAGATTGATGACTGCACCACCTTCTTCTATCATCGGCAAACCTCAGATGAGTTAGCGAAGTTTGATACCATCGCGCAGCGGTTAAAGGCCTTGCGCGAGGCCGCAGGCCCTGCCACGTGGCGAGACCTCCTGGCCACAGCGAAACTCTGGGATGAGGAAGGTGCGGATCGCTCACGCCTTGAACGGGTTTGGTGTAACCGCTGGGTTGCAAGCTCAATGTATGCGTTCGACCGGAAGAAATTTGCTGATCTTGGGGACCCAGATTTGCGGATCCCGCATGGCTCACTTATCACCATTGGTTTTGACGGTGCTAAAACCCAAGACTCCACAGCGATTGTGATAACTGATATTAATACGGGTGTTCAGCAGCTTGCTGGTCTTTGGGAGCGTCCACCCAAGGACGATCCAGCTTCTAAGAATTGGGAAGTTCCAGTGTCCGAGGTTGAAGCGACTATTGAGGCGCTATTTGAAGACTTTGAGGTGTATTGGATGTTTGCCGATCCTCCTTATTGGCAAGAGCAATTATCTGCCTGGGCTGGACGTTGGGAAAAGAAAGTTATCTTTTGGTATACTAATAAAACAAATCCTATGTATTACGCACTTCGTTCATACAAGGAAGCTATAGACTCAGGTGACGTAGCTCATACCGGCAACCCTGATCTTGAACGACACATCGGCAATGCAGGGAAAAACCTTCTCAACCAATACGATGACGAAAACAACCAGAAATGGCGGCTAACCAAAATTAAGCGAGAACTCAAATACGACGCAGCAATGGCAGCTGTGCTCTCGTGGGAAGCTCGGTTACAAGCGTTAGCGAAGGGAGCAGCAGAGATCGAAACCGATTTCCTACAAGTACCAATCCGATTAGGCGGTTAATACGTGAAATATCGAATTACATATGGCGAATCAATCAAGAAGACAGATGATCGAAATACCCCAGATTTCTTTGCTAGCTCGCTACTTAGTGAAATAGCAAGCCGAACTACATACATTGAGCGAAACCAAGACTATCTCACTGGGGCTAATCTCCTCGATCACTTTTCTACCCCGGAAACGAACCAGGTAGAAGGTCTACCAATCTTGAAAGCTATGGCTCAAACGAACTGGGCTAAGTTGATCGTTTCGGCCACCACTGACCGGTTAGGTATTTTAGGCTTCCGCTCCGCGGCTGCCTCAGATGAAAACGGCGACGAAGTGATCGCGCAGCTGTTTGATCGTGACGAGATGGGTATCCAAGCTCAAGAAGCCATGGCGCTTGCCTGCGGTTATCGGCAAAGCTACCTATATGTAGACCCCCGCACGAAACGACAAAAGGTATTCCCGCCAACCAACGCAGCGGTGATGCGTGACCCCTACGGGGAACCGATTGCAGCGGTGGTGATGTACCGAGACCGCGCGCTCCAGCGAGATGTGCTCAACCTTTTTATCCGTGGTGAGATTGACTCAGCCACAGGTGAAGCAGCTGGTGGTGTGTATATGGCAGTAGCGGTAAAGGAGATTACCTCCGTCACTCCTACTTTATCTATTGAAGAAGCCCGTGCCCGCGCAGCCAAGAAGGATCACGAATGCATCACCGCCTATGATACTGAGATCCCATACAATCGGCTGGTCTCTCAAGGCTGGACTTGGTGGAAAGAATATGATCCGATAGAAGTCTCCCGAATCCCAGTGACCGTACTCAAAAACAAAGACGCGAGAGCTGAGTTCGAGGAACATACTTCACTTATTGACCGTATTAACCATATGGTGGCGCACCGGCTGCTGATTGCTACCATGCAAGCCTTCCGTCAACGAGTCTTCATTGGCAACTTTAAAGAGTTTGACCGAGAAGGCCGACCTATTGATTACGATAACGTTTTCAAAAACGGTATCGGTATTAACTGGATGCTTCCGAAGGAAAGCAATTTCCAGGAGTCAGCGCAAACAAGTTTCCAAGAGTTCTTACAAGCAGCCAAGCAGGACGTTCAAGACCTAGCGTCGTTGACGTACACCCCAATGTCTTACTTCTCGGACAGCCTGAATCAGTCCTCTGCGGGGGCCGACGCAGCGCGGGAAAACTCCACCGCCAAGGTGGAAGATCGCCGCAAGCGGTTTGCACCGGCCTGGAAGCGGCACGTTTCCCTGTTACTAGAACTCAATGGCGAAAAAGAACGTGCCGACATTAATAAGCTTGAGCCTATTTGGGGTCCACTACAAACCTACACGCTCACAGAAAAGACAGCTGCTTTCGCCACCCTGGTGACAAACGGCGTTGCTATTTCTACCGCACTTCGAGAAGGTCTGCACTTTACCCCAGAGCAAATTACTCGCGCACAAGTGGAAATCCGCGATGAAGCTCTGTGGAACCAGGTTATTAGTCAGTCAAATCAAGGCACACCTCTTACCCGTGCTAAACAAGCTAATTCAATGACTCAGCAGGACGATAACGCTTTGAAGCAGCAAAATCAATCCGCAGACGTGATTGCCCAGAAGCGAGGTGAAGCAGATGACAGCGCCAATTGATAGTTTCTACAATCCACACTATCTGCCTCCGCAGCCCAGCATTGCTGATATGCCTTTAGTTGCCCCGGGTGAGCAGTTGACCCCTGAGCAGCAGGAAGAGCTCTCCATCGCTCAAGTAGCAGCCATTACGACAGCGGTAGCGGCTGCTAAGCAGCGGATTATTGATGCAGCCACCAACCAGATTGTGGCTATCTTACGGACCTCAAACCTAGCCACCAAGGCGGGGATTAAGACATTTGCGAAATCGGCTGCGGCTATTGTGACCTCTGCGATTCGACAATCCCAAATGGTCACCTGGTCAGCCACCACAGCCCGGACCAGGGCAATGGGACTGACCTTCTCGGCTGCTTTACCAAGCCTTGAAGTTATCCCAAAGTCCCGCAAGACCGATTTAGAGACGGCCTATGCACGCATAGCAGATGAGTATTGGAAGAATGTTCGTCGCAAGAAAGACGATCCAGTTATCAAACGGCTTTTAGTTTCGTATGAAAAAGCAGATGTTCTACCCACCAAGCCGTTGCACTATATCACTCCTGATGCGAAGCAACCAAAGGGAGAAGTAAGGAAGGAAAATTGGGAGGAATTAATTGAGCAGGCAGAAAAAAGGCTTAAAGGTTCCGGCAAAAAAGAAGGCAAAACTGAAGGCGGAAGCTACGCACAACCAACGCGCAGCAGCCAGGATCAGGGAGTTGAGAAAGCAGGCAAGCAATCAGTCCCGACCGATCTATCGAAACGTCAGGATCAAGATTCCAAGCTTGGATCAAAAGATGTTTCCAAACCTTCCGAAGATCAAATTACCCAAAGCAAGCCTAAAGATTCGTCTTCCGAAAGTGTCCCCTTCCTCAGTCCCCGAGATGAGCAGCAAATCATTCGTACTTGGGCTGAACAAAAAGCAGAAGAGCGACTAGAACGAATGGTAAGTCAGGATGTCCAAGCGGCTAGCCGCAATACGCATCATGAGGCAATGAAGCGTATGCCGAAGAATAAAGTCAAAGGCTATCGGCGAGTGATTCATCCTGAGCTTTCCAAGAGCGGGGAATCCTGTGGTTTATGTGTGGTTGCATCAACAATGATGTACACCCGGGAAGATTTATTGCCGATCCATGCAAACTGCCACTGCGAAGTGGCAGAAATCGTTGAAGTTGACGGCAAGATCATTGATCCTGGTCAAGCAATTAATGATGAAGATCTAGAAGTTTTTTACAACGAGGTCGGCGGTTCAACTAGCGGAAAACTATTGAAACGCGGACGTTTTAAAGTGGTTGACCACCCTGAATATGGTCCGACCTTGGTTAGTGCCAATGCTAAGCCAGGGGAAGAAGAATATGTCGAATACATTGGTGCGAAAGGATAGAAAATATGGCACTGTCTCAAGATCAAGCAGAAAAGTTCCTAGGTCTCATGACCGAAATGTTGGGGGCAATGAATAGCGCTCCCAAGGAAGAGTCCCAAGATACCAAGCAGCCAACTGACCAGGCGAAGGAACAGGCTGTAGAGACGCAAGCTTCCTCTCAGCAAGAGGTGCAACAAGAGCAAAAAACTGAACAGAAGCCTGAGGAAAAGCAAAAAGAAGTTAAGAATCAAGTGGATGATTCCGCAGAAAAACTTGTGAATGAAGCCCAGACTTTGTTGGTGAAGGCTCAGTTTGTGAATGCGGCTGCTGCAAGTGGCTTGGATAACTCCACGGTAGAGACTTTACATGACTTTATTAGTTATGATAAACTTATTAATGATAAAGGTGAACCTGACAAGGAACAAATTAATAAACTAGTTTCACAGCTTAAGGGGGTTGCAACCTCGCAGCCCCCCAAAAGCAACAACAAACAACAGCTAGGCTCCGACAACGGGCTTGGCAAATACATACAGTAAGGAGAGAAAGCTATTGGCAACCGTTAATAGCAATCTTGGGATCGTCAAAGGCAAGGTCATTAAAGACATTGACGATCGCCGCTGGATGGCGGACCCGTGGGAGCTGAACAAGGGTGTCAATGGGGCCCTTGAAATCACCGCAGAAGTAAAAGCGGAAGGCGACCACCGAGTATCCCGCTATCTCAAATCTGGCGTACCTGTATACAAAGACGGCGACGTCTACAAAATGTTTGACGCTGCTGCAAAAACAGCAGGCAAGAAAGTAGACGGCTTCACCCTCGGCGTCAACGAAATCCAGGATCGTCAATTTAATTTCTATGAACATGTCCAAACCGGCGTCGCTGTGCGAGGCACGATCTATAAGGTTTGGCTTCCCGCCTTTAAACCGGAAAAAGATGATATTCCTTCCCGGTTTGTTTACATCGAACCGAACGGAGCGTAATAAATGCCAGTACTAGACGGTGTAGTCAACCGGGATTATTGGGACCCGGAAGTCCTCACTACCATTGCTCGGCGTGAGCAAGCCCTTTTTGATCTGCAAAACCCGGACTCATTTGCTGAGCTCTTCCCCAGCGAAGAAGTCTCAGACATTCGTGCAGCAATCGAGTACGGCCCGGAAATCGACGACATTGTGGTCGCAAACTTCCGCACGTTCTCCGGTACCGCAACCTCTGAGCGTTTCGGTGAAACCCAAAAGGCATACTTCCAGCTTGCACTGATCTCTCGTAACTATGTCTTTGATGAAAAGACGCTGTACGAGATCCGAAATAGCAAGAAGGATATCGCTTCCCCAGCAATTGAATCTTATGTAAAGCGTGCAGCCAAAGCCATTGCTATGTCAGCCGCTGTACAGCGTGCAAATATCTTGTACAATGACAAGGTTGAGCTGCAAATGCCGAACGCTCCGACTCAGGTTATTAACTGTGGCCGGAAGCCTGAATTTAAAATTACCGCTCCGAAGCTCTTCACTGATCCGACCGCTAACCCCCTAGATCAGATCTATGACTGGAAAGAGCTCTACCGCGAGGAGAACGGCTTCTATCCCGAAGTGATGCATGCGCCGGAGAAGGTCATGCGTGCCATTGCTAACCATCCCACGGTAGCTAAGCAGGCTAACCTGCTTGCGCAAGGTATTTACATTGGTACCAATGATCCTGCTTACGCACGTACGAATCGGACTCGTCTTGAGCGGCTCATGTCGGAAATCTTTGAGATTCCCGGCGTTCAGACAGCAACGACTGCTCGGTTCAAGGTGGATAATCTCAATACTGGTCAGGTGGAGACTAAGCAGCTTTGTCCGCAAGATACCATCTTGCTTACCACTAAGAGCGCTGATCCGGCTAAGCCTGAAACTTCTACTTTGGGTCGCACCTATTGGGGTGAGACCCTGAGCGCAGAAGCGCTAGGTGTTGGGGGTAACGGGGGCATTGGGGCTCCTGGTCTCGTGGCTGGTGTCATCAATAAGAACACCTTCCCGGTTGGTTTGGAAGTGATGGCCGATGCAATCATGCTTCCGGTCTGCTTCAAGCCTAACTACATTTTCACTGCGAAGGTGATTTAATTGACTGACCAGGCCATAGACGGTAAGCTGCACAAGCTTAATAAAGAGGTTCCTATGCCGAGCTTCCGGTTTGTGCTCCCAACCCTTATTCGTGATGAAGTCAATCAAGGCCTCCGATTCTTCGATGTTTGGGAGTTAGTTCCTGAATGGGCTGAGGATAAAATCGGACAGCATATTTACTATGCTTTCTCCGATGATGTTCCGGTGTTTCCTATTTCAGAACCTGGAGTGCCAGATAAGTTTACACCAGAGGAAGTAGCTAAAGCCTGGTCAGCGATTATGTATGTTGGAGTTCTTGGTAATCGTCATGAACTCGCTCAAAAACGGCGAGAATGGCAGCTGGAACTCAACAAGCGAGAAGACGTTCCTGACCGCTATAAGAAGACCGAAGCGGAGATTATGGAACAGTATAACAAGGATTTGTGGTATGTTCCCCCGTCCATATTCGATCAACGGCCAGCGGCTGAGCCTCGTGTAGATAATCGGGCTCAGGAAGTGCCTCCTGCGCTAGTAGATCCTGAGGCAAATCCTGCCCCTCCTGTTCATATTCCTTCAAATGATGAACTCAAGGAAGCCATGCGACTTGAGGAAGAAGCTAAGAAGGAAAAGCAGAAAGAGGAGAAACAAGAGTCTTCAGAGGAATCTTCTAGTCCTGTGGTTGTGGAGGAAAAAGAAGAATCTAATCCGCAGCCCGAGGTTGAAACTCATTCTGAAGATGAAACCCCAGAGATGAAGGAAGATGATTCTCCCTCCGAAAATAAAGAATCTTCCTCCGAGGAATCGGCAATAAATACTGAAGAAGCTTCGACTTCCTCTCCTGAGAGTGAAGAGCCTCAAGAAGATTCGCAGCCTGAATCCTCAAATGGAGAAGATACTCCTACTCCCCCTCGTCCTAAAGCAGCTTTAGCCACTTGGCGAAAGTATGCCGAAAAGATTGGTGTGGAGGTTGACAAGTCTTTATCCCGTGATGAGATTGTCGAATATATCAAGTCTGTTCGCCCAGAGCTATTTAAGGAAAGTGAGTAATTGACCTTTAGCTTCGTCACCGTTGATGACGTAGAACCCTTCCTTAAAGGGGTCTCTTCAGACCAGCGGAAAAAGCTCATCACAGCCTACGCGGAAAATATTTCCGCTCGGCTGTGTGGTTGGTATCCCACTTTAAAAGGTCGGTGGGATGCTGACGAGGCTGACTCCCCGTTGCGGGTTTTCGTAACGGCTATGGTTACAGAGGCGGTACGAAGGCGGGTCAATAACCCAGATGGTTTCTCTGCTGAAACCATTGGCCCTTTTGCTTATAGCAAATTTGATTCCGAAGATTCCTTCAAGAACCTGTTTCTAGCTCGGGATCTTACCGCGCTTGAGGCTATGCTGGCACCTGACACCAATATGGTTCGTTCGGCAAAAACTGATACCTCAGGGTTAATGTTTACCACGAACCTTATGGATAAATGGCCAAAGTATCAAAGGCGGTGGTACGGATTTTAGAGGCACTCACTCGCACAGCGGATTATACCGGTGACGTTGAAATTTGGCGAAAGCGGAAAAACCAATTCTCTGTGAATACTCCGCCAAAGGATGATCTAGAAGAGTCCATGCCTGCGGCCCTTGTAGGGCTTGTAAAAAGCCATGTTATTCATCAAGCTATTGTTTCTCCTCGACTTACTCAAGTAAAAGACGCGAGTCCGTTTTATAACAAAACGACATATACAGGTAAATCTCTTTACTGCGATATTGACGAAGACATTGTGACTGATGACTATGTGGTTTTTACAGATGATGTTGGGAAAAAGCAGGTCTATATAGTCGAAGGCCAAGGTGACATGGATTGGGTTTCCCCCTGGTCAGGTATGACAGCGGGTAAAGAAGTGATGATTGCGCGGATGAATGGGAAGCGGGTGGATCGGACCATTGGCTAGGATCCCTGCTTTTGATAAAACAAAAAAAGCGAATGCTTTCAACCAAAACCGTCTGCGCAAACAGGCTTCTGGACAGCGGAAAGGTGTTCTGTACTTCTCTGATTATTGGGGAATGCGGAAAGTTCTTCTCCGTAGCAAACCGTTAAACCGGGTGCTACGTGCTAAGTCCGAAATGGTTTCCCAGGCGTTAAAGTACAACATTGGTACTAGCAATGACCATCCCGGACGTTACCATCTTAAAGATACGATCAAGGTTCGTCGTCGTGTTCCCAGCGGTGCAAAACATGACCGTCAAACTTACGAGATTTATTCAACGGTTCCTGAGCGGTTTATTCCTGCTGTAACCCAGTTGGAAAAGCGACGCCTGGCAATCACCAAAGCGATTCAGTCGGCAGGTACACGTGGATAATTATATACTTCCAGATCTCGAAGCCATGATGTATGAGCTACTTCATGATCTAGTTGGAGAAGGTCAGATCGGTGGTTCACGTGCTCAAGTGTTGGATCGGTATGAAGAGATGACTGAGAGCGGCAAAACCTATCGGATGAAAGATTTCGATTATATTCTTATTCGGCGTCGGCTCGGTTACCTTTCTGATGCATACACCGACATCATGGGTTTACAGTTAAAGTTTTTCGCCAAGGATTTCAGGCGCGCACAGATGCTCTGTGATGAAGCAACAAAGCGGATTCTTGCCTCCCCTGGCACGGAGTTAGCGGGTTTTTTGGTGGATTTTGCGGTGGTTCTCACTGGCCCTGACCGGGAAGATCCTCTGCTAGATGATGAAATCGAATTAGATAAAAGTTTTGAAATTCACGCTCGCGTGAAATGGATATAAGATTGGAGTTGTAGTTGACTAAGTTTACGTTAACTCTCCCAACCGGCACCCTTGCTGGTTCTATTAAGCTGGTAGTTGGCGGTACTTCTACTGGTGAAATTGCCCATCCGCTTACCGCGGCTAAGATGCAGACTGAGATTCGTAAGCTTTCTGGCGAATCTTCCGCAAAGGTTACCGGTTCCTCCGGTGGTCCGTTCACCATTGAGGTGACCGCCACCACTCTTACGGTTGATGATACTGCAACCACGGGTAAGGATTCTGGTCAGAACTTTGCAGTGGTGAATGCTACTGCTGTGGTGGAAGCAATTGAAACCTTTAGCGACCTTCAGAGTGCCAAAGGCAACCTGATTCGTAAGGGTCTAAGCTGTATCGTTCTTGTGGCTCCGATGACCACTCGGGTTCCAGAAGATATCTTCACCGATGAAGGCAAGATTGTAAACTTCGCTAAGCTCGGTTATGAATCTGTTGGTTGGACCTCGAAGGATGCTGGTGTGTCCTTCACTCGTTCTACCGATAAGAGCGAGGTTGAAAGCTACGGCGCAGCGGAACCAACCCGTTCCGACATTACCAAAGACACCATGTCGGCGAAGTTTGAGATGCAAGAGACCAAAAAGATCACTCTTGCTATGTACTACGGCATTGATCTAACCGATGTGAAGGTGAAGAAGAACACCCAGACGCAGTTCATTAAGCAGAATCTTCCTGAAACTGTGTACCGGCGTGCACTCTTCATCTTCCGAGATGGTACCGAAGCAAAGCCTATCTTTATGATCTTCGATGCCCCGAAGACCAAGGTCTCTGATCCAGACGAACTTGCTTTCTCTGCTGAGAAGGAAGTGAAGTACGGTGTTACCCTTGAAGCTAGCCGTGACGATGAGCTCGATTACTCGATGCGGTTTGTTTACGGTGGTCTTGGCTGGAAGGAACTTGCACCACTTATGGGTTTTGAAGTAGAATCCTAATCATTAGGTTTATAAAACAGAAAGGTTTCGCTTGTCTATTGAAAGTCGCTTGGCTGCACTTGAGGCTAAACAAAAGCCTGAAGATGGCTGGTCACTCTCAGACTTCCGCGCTGACGTATCAGAAGTGATCTCAGACAAGCGGAACCTTCTTGGTATTATGCAAACCTACCAAGGAATCACTGATCTTCGAGACGAATTAGCCTCAATCAAAAACTCTCAAAAATCAGAGAGCAATAAACTCTCCGAAGCGATTGTGAAGCTGGATCAGTATGCACGAACCTTTGCGGGAACAATTGAGTTTTGGAACCAAAACCGCCCAATCATTGTGCAGGCAAGTCAATATAAACCCGAGTTTGATAAACTCAATAATCAACTTGTTGAATATGACAAGCAAGTGAAGGCGTTTCTCAATACTCTTGCTGCAAAAAATACGGATCTCCAAACAGCGAGAGATACTCTTGCTCAAGCAAGGACTGAAATTGGCACTCAAAAAACTACTGCTCAAAACGAAATTACAACTACTAAAACTTCTGCTATCAGCGAAATTAATGCTCTCGCCGAACGAACCTTGCAGCAAGGACCTGAGGGATATAAAACACTTCCCCAAACAGGCGAAAAATTAAAAGCGATAGCAGATGTCATTGAGCCTAACGGCAACCAGCCGCGAGGCGGAGCATGGATTCCTCGGCGCTCAACAGGTGGTGGGTTTAAGGTACTTATTCCTCCGGCGGTAGATAATGATGTTGTCAATCTTGGCTATTTGAAGCAGAACTATTTTAATAAAACAGACATCACCCCTCACATTGATGCTCGAATAACCCATAAGTTGACAGGCCCTGTTGGGTATTTTGTGAGTATGAATGAGGGGAACCTAGTCCAACGGGTCACAGGGGGGCAAATAGAGGTCCCTCAGAATCTCAATCTTGAGGTACCTAATGCAGTAACCTCTGTTCGGTCAGTAAAAAGGTTGATTAATCAGCATTATACAGATACCTTTTGGATCGGAGAGATTCAATTCAACCGGATTGGGCAAGTTGTTGCTGTTGACTGCGCATCAAACAATTTTAACAACATAGAACAAGAGCTTGCTAAAAAGACTTTGCCAGATTGGGCTCTCCCCCGCTTTGGTGCTCCCTTCATTCCTGTGGCTCTTTATGATGAGCCAGGTAAAGGAATACAGACTTTCGGGATTTCGGTTCGCATACAGCAGGACGGCAAAGTTGTTTTATACAAATTTAATAATGCCACATCAAAAGGTAATCAATGGTTCTTTAGCGGGACCTACGTAGGAAAGGATATGAGCTAAATGTCAGGGATTAATTTTGACGATATCGTCAAAGAAACAAAGCCTCTAGAGATTGAACGCAAGACAGCGGTAATCAATAACTGGCCGGTCATCAATGCAGCAGGCCAGCAGGTAGGTACAACAACTCTTAAGGTTCCTTGCCCTGACGGCATTGGCCTTACCCGGATTTTTGAACTGGCCGAACGTTCCAGCTTCGATCAAATCATTGATGTGATTTGTAGCGAAGATCCGGTATTGTCCCGAAAATTTAAGCGGGGCTTGCATGGTCAAGGCGTCGAGACGATCAGTAAGGTTCTTGAGAAGATCTATCAGGGCTGGGGCCTTTCTGTCGAAGACCCAAAAGATACCGAACAGTAAAAACTCTGGTTGATCGCTACGGAGATGAATTACTCTCTGATTTCCGTACCGTTTATCACATGGACTTGTGTGATAGTTTGCGTCCTGGGTTGTCTTATAAATTCTTTCTGTCTTATATGGCAAGCCTACCGCCGCACTCAAAAACGAAAGCGGCAATCGCAAACGACAAAGATCTCGCCTTAGAGCGTTTAGAAGCCCTCAGCGAGGTTGAGCTTCGTCAAATATACGAATCCAGAAAGCCCTCTGTTACAAATATCTCTACTGATATAGAAGAGTCTCAGAATATTTCGGCGGAGGGGTTTTCCCTCGATTCAGAGCTGCTAGCTCAGGTCAATGATAATTTAACCCTTTTAAGGAAAACTTTAATTGGGTTGGTTGATTCTAAGGCTTCTATGGATTTCAAGCCAACCCCAAGACCAAAGCCAATGTTTGAAAAACTGCTGGATAAGCGGCTAGAACAATTTGAGGAAGAAGAGAAGCGGGCCATTGAGCGAGAGTTAGGTTTCTGATAGAATATAACTATTATTAACCTAGCATAAGAAAGTTTCCTATTTGACTCATGGCAGCAATCCCAATTGGTGAAGGCGCGATTCGGATCTTCCCGAACGCGGACGAATTTCACACTAAGCTACGCGCGATACTCGCAAAAGCCCGCAAAGATGTCAGCGAAATTGCTGTACCGCTTAAGTTGGAAGAAAACGACTTCACCGTCGATCTTGACCTCATCAAACAAGAAATTGCCGATCTTGATGGGGAAATTATCGAAGTCGATGTGCTGCTTATGGGGCAACAAGAGTTCAAGCGGGATCTCCAACGCTTCCGCGAAGAACTTTCCGATGAATCTATAGAAATCAAAGTAGAGCTAGAAAAATCCGCTTTAGAGCATGTTAATGAGCAGCTAGACAATCTCAAAGAAGAAAATGATCGTCTTGACTTCGAGGTGTTTGTTCACAAAAAACAAGCGGAGCTAGAGCTTCGGCAACTCAAGCAAGAGTACGATAATGTCGATCTCAAATGGACAGTGAAGACAGATGTTGACCATATTCCCCGTCCTGAAGAGGTTATGCCACAGCGAGAGGTTCAGAGGCCAGTTGTTATTCCGAAGCAGCCTATTATTCAGGCCCCAGAGGTTCCTCTCCCTGTTCCAGACATTAAAAAGTTTGAGACAGAATGGAACTCACTTAACTTTGTCCCCAAGCTTTTAAGCACCATGTCCTCCCAATGGGAGGCGGGTATTCGACAGATCTATGACCCCTACGTTAATATGATTGTCAAGGTCGGTCGGAAGATGAAAGAGCCGTTTGAGAAGTTCGGCAAGTTTATAGAGAAGACTGAGACCCTAGAGGAATTTTGGCAAGGCCTTAAACGAGGGGCTGCATCAGCTGGGAAAGATCTAGACAAGCTCAAAGCGAAATTCCAGAAGTTTTCCGGTGCTGCAAAAGCGGCTTTCCACACACTCCGGCGGACTACTTTCCCTCAGCTTAATACGATCTACCATGCATTTAATAAGCTAAGCCTTGCAACAAAGCAGTTTGGGGCAAATCTGGTTCACGTCTCTAAGCGTGAAGCGAAATTTATGCTGGACGCCTTTGTAAGCCTTGGCAACGCAATAGTAACCAGCTTTCACACAGCGGTCTTTAAAGCCCGTGTTGCACTCAATAAGCTATCTGGAGTAGGGAAAACTGTTTTAGGTTTTGTAAAAAGTGGTCTCTCAAATATAGGCCCGTTGCTTGGGCAAGTTTTAGAAGCTGCATTTTTTGATGCATACAAGGGGTTAAGTCGTCTTTCCAACTGGTTTGCTTCATTGGTTGCCAATCCCCTTATTCAAGGTCTACCTCGTGCCCTTGCTCCGATGGCATCGAAAATTGCAGGAGTTTTTGCTCTCCTATCCTTAGAAGCATTCAGGCACCTTCCGGCACTGGGACGTATGTTTACGGCTCTCGGACAACACGTAACGACGTTTGTTCGATCCGCTCGGGCTAAGCTAGCCCGCTTCTTTGCGTTCTTTGGACGGATAGGTAGCTTTATCCTCCGTCCTTTCCGAGCTGTTTTCGGAAAAATCCGAGGGCTGTTCAGTTCTCTAATTGCTACGGCTAAGCGTTTTACGGCACCACTAATTGGGGCTTTTGGACGCTGGGCTGCCAAATCAAAAGCTGTATTTGGTATTTTAAAGCGGGGATTTGCTCGGTTAGGGCAGTATGTTGCAGGTTTTGCACGAATGGCTGTGGGGATGTTCGCTAAGATTGGCGGTATTTTGTTCCAAGCCATTATGCCTGCTCTTATGGCGGTAGGCGCTGGCCTAGGCGCCATGGCAGGGCAAGCTGCAATTGGTATGGTGATGTCCCTAGCAAACGCCCTGATTTCTGTCGCTGGTGGCGCGGCCCTCATTGCCCCAGGGTTACTTATGGCCGCTGGCATTAGCTTTGCTGCGCTCAAGATTGGCTTAGATGGCGTGAAAGAAGGCGTGAAGGCGGCCTTCTCGGCTGAAAGCCCTGAAGAGTTTGAGAAAGCAATTGAGAAGCTTTCTCCTTCCGTCCAAGGTGTGGCCCGGTCTCTTCGGGAATTTAAACCCATGTGGGACGACATCAAGAAGGCTACACAGGAAAACCTCCTACAAGACTTAGGCCCCGAGATGGGGAAGACCCTACAAAATCTTCTTCCAACGTTTGGTGAAGGTCTCAAGGGCATTGCAACGGCTTGGAACGGTGCATTTAAAGGTGCCTTTGCTGAGCTGCAAACCGACCAAGCGAGGACCGGATTGCAGACGATCATGCAAGGTGCAACCGAAATGGCGAATAACATGCAGCCTGTCTTGGCCAACGTTATTGCAGCTCTTGGCTCTCTCGGCGAACAATCCGCGAAATACCTTGGTGGTATTGGTACTTATTTTGCCGACCTTTCCCAGCGGTTCCGTGACTGGGCTGAAGGACTCAAACAAATTGATCCTTCCACCGGCATGTCAAAGTTTGACTCGATCATCCAGAGTGCGCAGAAAAATGCTTCCCTGCTGAAAGATATCTTCGGTGGGATATTCGGAGTGATCGGCAATATTCTTAAAGCCTCCAGCGAGGGTGGAGGGGGCATGCTTGCTGGCCTCGCTGAAGGTGCTCAGAAGCTTAAAGATATTACCGCAGAAGGTACCCCTGGGTTCCAGGCCTTAGTTGGATTCTTTCAGCAAGCAAGCAATGCAGCCCGTGAGCTAGCCACTCTCATTGAGCCAATCCTGACTATCGCAACGTCTATTGGGTCTGCCTTAGCTCAAGTAGCAGCAGCAGCTATCCCTGGCATCAAGGTTGCTCTAGATGCTTTGGCATCCGGTTTGCAGCCGCTTATGGATATTGCTCCCCGGATTGGTCAGATGTTGGGGGATGCATTCGCAGCCCTAGGCCCAGCACTACAAGGGCTTGGTGCAGCGCTTGCCCCTCTCATTGAAGGTATTGTTTCAGGTCTTTCCATTGCCGTGCAGGGCTTAGGTCAAGCGCTTACACCAATTATGAACGCGCTTGGCCCCGCAATGGAAGCATTAAAGCCAGTTCTTGAATCAGTGGGACAAGGTTTGTCAGCAATCTTTATTGCCCTTGAGCCGATTATTACCTCCTCTATTAATTTAATTTCGCAGCTTATGCCTGTGGTTCAAACAGTCATGGATCTATTAGGGCAGATTGCAGCGAAAGCTCTTGAGGTTATCGCACCACTATTTACCGGGCATGATAGTGTTATCGCTCAGCTAGTTCAAGCACTCGAACCGCTTGCGCAAGTCTTAGGCGACGCAATCTTAAAGGTTCTGGATGCTTTAGCTCCGGTAATTCCGATGATTTCGGATGGCTTTGGTCGGTTACTTGCTGCATGTATCCCACTTGTTGATCCAATCAAGGAAGTAATTGATCTTCTTGGACGGATGCTGGTTGATGCTATCAACTGGTTGAAGCCGCTTATCCCACCACTAATTGATACCATTGTGGCAATTGGTAAAGCCTGCGTTGACCTGGTTGTTCCCGCTATTAAGATCTTTATGGGAATAATTCAGGCTGCTTGGCCAATTATCAGTTCCGTGATTGAATTTGCAGTCAAGACAATTATTGCCCCTGCGCTTGAGCTTATTGCTGGTGCCTGTAAGATTCTAGGCGGCGTGTTTGGTTGGCTTGTCAACAACGTCATCATTCCACTAATTGACATCTGGAAAGCTGTCATGAAAGGTGTTGGCGAGTTTATCTCATGGGTGATCGACAACCTTATCACCAAACCTATAGAAGGTCTTGAAGGGATCTTCCGTAAAGCGGTTGATATGATTAAGGGTGTTTGGAATGGCCTCAAGAAGATTTTCTCGGACCCGGTAGAGTTCTTGGTCAATACCGTTTACAACGACGGTATCGTGGCGCTTTGGAACAAAGTTGCTGGGTTCCTTGGCATGGATGATAAAAAGCTTGAGAAGTTTAGTTATGCTTCCAAGTACGCTTCAGGCGGTGTGCTTCCTGGTTATACCCCTGGTACAGACGTTCACAAATATTACAATCCTTATTTAGGTTGGCTGTACCTTTCTGGTGGCGAGGCAATTATGCGCCCAGAGTGGACACAGGCGGTCGGCGGGCCAGCGGCTGTTGAGGCGATGAATAAGACCGCACGAGAAGGCGGAGTGGGGGCTGTCCGGCGAATGCTGGGGCAGGGGGCAGCCTATAAGAAGGGTGGCACCATTGACCTTGATAAGCGAATTGCCGAACTCTTCCGTGAGCTGAAGCCTGAGCATGGTAAGCCGTACCAGTACGGTGGTACTGGCAATCCTAGCTGGGACTGTTCTGGTATTTGGTCGGGTATTACTCAGTTCCTCAATGGCGGAGACCTACGTGGCGGACGGATTTTCAATACTGAATCTAACTTTGAAAGCTATGGCTATGTACCAGGCTTAAGTGGTCGCGTAACCATTGGTGTGCTTTCTGGTCAAGGCGGAGGCACAAATGGACACATGGCCGGCACCATTGATGGCGTAAACATTGAGTCCGGCGGTAGTAACGGCGTTCAAATTGGCGGGCTAGCTATTGGTTCCGACAACGGCATGTTCAACCATACCTATACTCTCAAAGAGTTCTTAGGTGAGTTTGTGTCAGGCGGACATGGTGGAGGCGGGTTCGTCAACCTGGTACTTCAGCAGGTCATGCATGCAATTACGGCAATTCTTGATCCAATTGAAAATCTCATCAAAGAGAAGCTAGGTGGGAATGGCTGGAAGGATTTGCAAGCCGGTCTCGCCATGAAGATACTGTCCGGGGTGAAAGATTTTGCTTTAGATAAAGCGAAGGCTTTTGGTGGCTCCGCTGGTGTCGCGGGGAATGCTGAGTCTTGGCGTGAGATGGCTAAGGCAGCAATGCGTCGCGTCGGTTTCAATGCAGATGACCCGCGGCAGGTACAAGCAATGCTTGAACAGATCATGGATGAATCAAGCGGTGACGCTGGGACTGCCCAACGTATCGTGGATGTGAACGGGACAGGTGACGCGGCTGGTGTTGGTCTTTTGCAAATTATCCCCTCTACGTTTGAAGCCTATCGTGATCCGTCGCTTCCTAACGATCGTCGAGATCCAATGGCCAACATGGTTGCGGCTCTGCGATATTACCGTGCCCGATATGGCGATGACCTCACTACTCGCTGGGGTCATGGCAAAGGTGGCTACGATAAAGGCGGGCACGCTGTCGGCGTTGGCTACATGCCGAAATATACGCTTGAGCCTGAGCGGGTTCTCTCGCCTGCTCAAACTCGTGCTTTTGACGTACTTGTTTATCGGATGCTTCCTGCTTACATTGATGAAGCCAAGAAGAAACCATTCGATTTTGACAGCAATTTCAAGCTTCTGGTTAAAGAGCTTAAAGGTCTACGCAGCGATCTTGACCGAGATCGTGATAAGTGGATTGATGCGCAATCTGACAAGATCCTTGTTGACTACCGGAACCATGCTGAAAAGAAAGTTAAAATTGATCCTGTCGATCTTGAGAAGCTTAAGAACCAGGATAAGAAGGAAGTAGAAAAGGCTGAACGGCATTGGAAGAAGGCCGATACTGCCGTCCGTACAGCGACCTATGATCCTCAAGCTTATCTCAAGGCGGAAGAGGAAGCTAAGAAGCGTCTCGATAAAGAGCAGGACGAGAAGAAGCAGAAGGAACGCGAGGCGCGCAAAGAACAGCGCAAGAAAGAGCGTGAGGCGCGGGCTGAAGAGCGGAAGAAGATTCGGGAAGGAATTCAAGAGCAACGAAAGAAGGAGCGCGAGGCCCGGACTGAGCAGCGCAAAGAAGAGCGTAAAGAGCGTGCGGCTGAGCGTCGTCAGGAATCTAAGGAGCGCCGTAACCAGCGTCGTGAGGAACGGAAGCAACTTCAGGGTGACCGGAAGAAGCTCACTGATGATGAGAAGAAGGCATTAGAGGAAAAGACTGATGCTGAAAACGACGCTTTGCGTGAACAACGTGAGGCTGAGAACGACGCTATTTCGGCGCAGCATAAGGCTGAAAACGACGCGATTTCTGCTGAGCACAAAGCCGAGAACGATGCTCTCAAGGCCAAGTGGAAGGCCGAGGATGAGCAGATCAAGAAGCAAGAAGAAGCTGAGGATAAGAAGCGAGAGAAGGAAGAAAAAGAAGAAGACGAACGGATCAACAAGCTAAAAGAGACCGGCGAATATTACTACGGCTACAAGGTCTTATCAGCTGACGGCAACAATCCCTATGCTCATGAGGAAACCCGTGAGGAAAAAATTGGGAAAGCTACTGTTCAAAAGGTTGGTGAATCAGTCGGGCTTGGTGGTTTAGCTAATGCGCTTGTTGAGATGTATAATATTGTTGTAGATACTAACAATGATGTGCAGGCGGCAATCCCAGCATGGCAGGCAGCCGCAGCAGGTGACTCAAGCGGTCTAGCTCACAATTCAGCTGTGATTGCGGAGAAGAATAATAAGCAGCTCGAATCTGATCTAGAGAGCTTTATTCCTGGTGCGATAGCTTCCAGCCTAGAGGTTGCGCTTTCTGGTAGCTGGAAGGCCGGTCGGGAAGCTCCGCTGGTTGGCACTATTAATACGGGTATTAGCAAGGCAGAACTTCGCCAAGAGCTGGACTATCTTCACTCTAAGCAGCGCCGTTCTGTAGTACGAGTTCGATAGGATAAAGGTTGACACATAGGAATCTTCTTCCGGTAATCATTGTGTACCAGGGTCCGCCGAGGTGGGATGGTACAGAATGGATAAACGGAGATAAGTTCTTTATCTCTGGGGATAAATTCAACCATCGTAATTTAGGGGTTGAACTGGCAAATGGCATTGACGGATTAGAATTTCCCACAAGGGAGTTCCGTTATGATACTGACGCCAACACCCCAGGCTCTCGCTTTGTTTCTTCGGTGGCCACTCGTCGCAGCCTAAAGTGCAGCGTTAATATTTTTGGCGACTCCGTAGAAGAGATGCGCCGAGCGAAGGATCGCTGGTTCTTGAACCATCCTGAAGGTGCGCCTGGTCGGCTGTGGTTTTTTACCAACACCGGTGAGCATCGTTATCTTTCCGCTTATGCAGCGGAAAATGCAGGTTCGGCAACTTATGATAAAGACCCAGGACTTCGAGGAGTTACTACCCTAGAATGGGGGTGGACTTCGGACAGTCCTTACTTCTATGGTTTCCGAGAAAAGAAGGCTTTGAAACCAAAAGGGGGTGGGGAATACGAAGTGTACTTCTACAATCCCTCAACTGCTCCCCAGGTCTTCCCAGAGCTATTCCTCCCCGGACCCGGACAGTGGGAGCTTTCATTAGGTTATGAGCAACCTACTTTTCGTACCCCTAAATTAGTTGATGGAGATATAGCGAAACTTGATTATGACCAGAAAGCATTGTCATTCACCCGCAAACGGCAGGACGGACGGATTGAGAATCTCTGGCCGTCTATGGTTGGTAATCGTCCTTTATACTGTCTTGAGCCGCAAACGGTTAACAAAGTAACAATTAAGAATCTCCAAGACATTAACGATCGTCCAAAAGAGAAATGGCCAGTTCTTAGCTTTACCCCGGAGTATATTTCATGGACATAAACTACAATCGTTATCTTAACCTTCAACCAGGCCAAGCCCGGGGTGGACTCCCCATTAACTACAACTCCGAACCTTGGCGGGAAACAGAACAATTTGAAGGGCTTCCTGAATTTTACCGACCAGCTAAAGAGCGAGAGGATGAGTACAAACTCACCATTGAAATTCGTGACGGGCAAGGCCGGTGGCTCGGCAATGTTGAAGATTACGTTGAAGCGGATGTTACCTGGACGTCAGAGGCTGATGCTACAGATGCAAGTAGTTTCACTCTAGCTGGAACAAGCTCTTGGTCAAAGTATTTTCTACGCACTAATATTCAGGTCTGCCTGGTTCATTTCATTGTTTCCCGAGCTGGTTATATTATCAAGACTTGGACAGGCCGGGTTTCTCGGGTTGGTTGGTCAGGTTCCGGTCCGCAATCAGAACTAAAGGTAGAATGTGACCACGATAAGATCTGGCTTAAGTATATGCTTGCGTGGCCAAGCCCGTTTATGGCGCTCAATTCGCAAGTACCCAAGCGGGATATGGCGTCAGGTCCGGCAATTTGGCTTATGAAACAATACTGCATTAAAGCAGCTATTCGTTTACAGGTCCCATCTAACCGGTTAATCTTTGGACTTGAGCAAGCCTTGGCAGCTCATGAGTATCAAGAAAACGAGACAAACTGGCGCAACCTGCAAGACTTCATGTATCCAGTAGTGGTAGTGCCAACAAAAAAGACTCAAGACACCGCACCAATAACTGCGCTTGTGGCGCAAATGGATACCTTGGCGGAGCTTAGTGCTGAATGCTGCAAAGACTACAACATTCTACCTAATGTTTACTTCTTTGTTCCCGGTCGGGATGTTTCCCCACCAGGACTATTCCTTAGCCGCCCCTGCGTCGTGATTGACTTTATTGATAAAGATCGGTCCCGGACTGATCCGACTTATCATAATTTCTGGTCTAATCTCACCGAGACAGCGAGAATCTATCTGCGAGGCTTATTTGGTCGATATGATATGCCACCAAGCTTGGATGCAACAGAAAATACTGACTATCTCAAATCATTCTTTGGCACCGATGGACAGCGGTACAACGTCGCTTGGCCAATCTTCCGCAACAGCGAACAGCACTGGTCACAGTTTGAAATCAGCGCCTACGCGCCAACAAGCACCAGCTCTATTACAGGCGGGAAATCAAACGAGTTCCTAAATCAAGGGATTAAGCTGATTGTTCGTACGTTGATTCAGCAAGCACTCCAGCTTATCGGTGTCGCGTTTGACCTGTTTCTTAGCTGGTTGACCGGTAAGTTAGATGATATTTTCTTCGCCTACCAGCGAGCAGAGGATAAGGAACACCGGAAATTCCTTGGGGACTTTGCCTTATTTGAGGATTACGGCGGGAAAGGTTCAACCGCGTATAGTTCGGCTGCGGCTCAAGCCCTGCGTATGCAGCGTTATTCGGCAATGGGGTATAAGACAGCGAACTTTACCGGTGACTCTGCTAGCTTCTTACCCTTCCGAATCTTTGAAGACTTTGACGTACTTGATCCCGTAGCGTGGGAATCCCCAGATGGAAAGATCTTTCCAGAGCGCATTAAACAGATTACGTTAAGTTCTAATCGGTCTAACGGTGTGCGTTTTGAATTAAAACTCGGCGAGACAGACCGTCCTGAAGAACCTTGGGCCATTCAGTCTCGTGCTAACGCAAGGTTTACCCGAGCAATTGAATCCGCTTTTAACTCAGATTAAGGAGAATTATTTTGGCAACTGTTCGTGATCTAGTCGCACGGCTAGAGTTTACTACTGAAGCTGATGCTCTGGACTTTTTACAAACAGGACGCATGGCACTTTTGATGGAAGATAATCAGTTAAATATCCCGCTTCCTACTGGACCTAAGGGTGAGCAAGGCCCTCCTGGTCCCGCTGGGAAGCCACTTCGTCCCGATATCGTGATTGATGAGCCAACAGACCTTCAAGCGATGGAAAAGCTGCGTGCACAGGCGCGTCAACTCAAAGCTTTGAATCAAGAAGTCAACGGCTATTTTGCGATTAATAAGCCGACCAAGACTGGGTTCTTTTATACTCGTGGTGGCTGGGTTACCATTGAGAGCTTATTTGGTGGTGGCTCTGAGGTGGTTCCCGGGAAGTTTACTTTACCGGTATATTTTGAATCTGTTGCTGAGCCACAACCGCCTGCTAGTGGATGCGTAATGTACTTCCATGATAACAAGCTCAAGATTCGGAAATCGAATGGGGCTGTTGTAGTTCTTGGTTAACCACAAAGATATAAGAAGCGAATCCACTATCGGAGCTCTTCAGCGCTGTTCTTATATATTAGCGTTGATGATGTTGGGGTTCGGCTTG
>NZ_CALIIB010000075.1 GCF_938020365.1 uncultured Streptococcus sp.
AATGTGCCTTGGTACCAGATCCAAGCCCAATTTCTCAGTCAGGCATTACCTTCTTCAACACCCTTTTCGATGAGAATGCTTCAAACCACTTGGCTATCGGTGCAGCCTATGCGACCAGCGTCATTGGTGGTGCAGAGATGAGCGAAGAAGAACTTGAAGCTGCAGGCCTCAACCGTTCAGATGTTCACGTGGACTTTATGATTGGTTCGAATCAAATGGATATCGATGGTATCCGTGAGGATGGAACACGAGTTCCTATCTTCAGAAATGGAGACTGGGCAATCTAAGATTTTAAGTTGTTTTGACGGGCACTTTTAATCTGGCAGCTCCCGCCTGCTTCTTGAGAAACTTTACTATAAACATAGAAAGAAGGATCCTATATGATTGGTAGTATGTTTGTCGGTTTTATTATTGGTCTCATGGCTGGGGCTATTACCAGCCGCGGGGAACGTATGGGTTGTATCGGAAAAATCCTCTTGGGCTGGTTTGGTTCATGGCTTGGGCAATTGCTTTTTGGTCACTGGGGACCGATGTTAGCGGACACAGCCATTCTTCCCTCAGTCTTGGGCGCTGTGATCCTCTTGGCTCTTTTCTGGGATCGAGGTACTTAGAATAGTGTAAAAGAAATACCTAGACGTGAAAACGTCTAGGTATTTTTGATTGCAATATATGGTCGTTTATTCCAGTACCAGCATGCCGTCTTTCACTGCAAATGGGTCTTTTTCATTGATGCGGTCGTAAAACATGATGCCGTTGATGTGGTCAATCTCGTGTTGAACCACGATAGAATTATAGCCTTTGAGTTTGATGCGGTGTTTTTGACCATCCTTGTCAAAGTAATCCACGGTCACTCGTGCATGACGCACAACATAGCCTGGCACCTCTCGGTCAACGGACAGGCAGCCTTCTCCATCAGCTAGAGCAGCATCTTGCACAGAGTGGGCAACAACTTTAGGGTTATACATGACCTGAGCTAGGGAGTAGGCTTCTTTAGGTGGATTTCCTTCTTCGTCCTCCAGATTTGGCACCAGAACAGCGATGATTCGTTTAGAAATATCCAGCTGGGGAGCTGCTAGACCGACTCCGCCACGAAGCCCCATTTTTTCCGCCATGACAGGATCTTGAGAATGTTTCAAAAACTGCATCATTTTCTCACCTAAAATGATTTCCTGATCAGATAGGGGAAAGCTGACTTCCTCAGCCACTGCGCGCAAGGTAGGATTTCCCTCGCGAATAATATCGCTCATATCGATCAAATGAGCTGCTTTGGTTAATTTATCCATAACCGATTTTTTTTCACTAACAGACATGATTCTCTCCTTTTTCTTTCTTTCATCATAACACAAATCCCGCCAGAAATAAAGAAAGGGCTTGTCCTTTTATCAGAGGAGAAATTTTTCGAAAGAATACTCTTTTTAATCACTGATTTTTTAAGAAAAGATGATTGCGTCTTTTTCTAAAAAGCTGTATGATAGAATGAGTGTGATTTTTAAAGGAAAATAGAATGAAAAAGTTTATGGAAAAAGTGAGTATTCTCTCACTTTCTTTGGTGTTAACGACCTCCTTTTCGATTTCCAGTGCCCAATCGGCTATGTTTGCTTATTATAAAGACTTGCCGGAAAGCTGGATTGAATTGTTGGTTTCTCTCCCATCGGCTGGGATTATGCTTATGCTAGTTTTAAATGGCCTAGTGGAGAAATATTTATCGGAACGAAAGATGATTGTGACGGGGCTCTTGATTTTCGCTCTTTGCGGCTTTGTTCCTCTCGTGAATAAGGCCTACTGGGTGATTTTTGCCTCGCGTCTGATCTTTGGTATGGGAGTTGGTTTGCTCAATGCCAAAGCTATCTCGATTATCAGCGAACGTTATGAGGGCAAGGAACGGATTCAGACCCTCGGTCTACGTGGATCGGCTGAAGTTGTCGGGACGGCTCTCTTGACACTTGGAGTGAGCCAGTTGCTTCGCTTTGGCTGGGAAATTTCTTTCTTGGTCTATGCTTCGGGGTTGATTGTTCTAGCCCTCTACCTGCTCTTTGTGCCTTATGGCAAGGAGGAGAAGCATCATGAGGCTCATCAGGAAGGCAAGGGCTTGACAGCTGCACAGTGGTTTTTGACAATCGGCCTAGCCCTAGTAGCAGCGGTGATTGTCTTGACGAATGTGGTCATCAACGTGCGCGTGCCCGGACTGGTTGAAAAGTCTGGTATGGGCAGTGTTCAGACGGCAGGCTTGATTCTTTCAACTATGCAGTTGATTGGTATTGCCGCAGGCTTGTCCTTTGCACCTCTTCTTCACTATTTCAAGGAAAATTTATTGACGGTTGCGGGAGTGGTCTTTGGTGTTACTGCGATCATGATTGGCCTAGCACCAAATCTCTTGCTCTTGAGTGTGGTTACCATCGCTTCTGGCTTTGTTTATAGTGTCAGTCTGACATCGATTTTCCATATTCTTTCAGAGAGAATCCCTAGCAAATCCTTGAATCAAGCGACTTCGATTGTGATTTTAGGCTGCAGTGCTGGAGCGACTGCCACAACCTTTTTCTTGTCTTTGATTAGTCAATTTTCAAGCCAAGCTTCCTTTATTTTTGGCGTTTTGGGAAGTCTGATGGTTTTAATGGCAGTGCTGGCATTCGGCATTCTCAAGAAAAAGTCTGCTTAGGAGAAGAATATGCGTTTGGATAAATTTTTAGTGGAAAGTGGGCTTGGCTCACGTAGTCAAGTCAAGCAACTATTGAAAAAAGGTCAAGTCTGGGTCAATGGGACAGCGGTCACGTCGGCCAAGACACAGATTGATGAGCGGTCGGATCAGATTGTGGTGGATGGTCAGACCCTGGTTTATGAAAAATTTGTCTACTATCTCTTAAATAAACCCAAGGGTGTCATTTCCGCAACTGAAGATGACCGCCATAAAACCGTTTTAGATTTATTGGACGATACTGCCCGTCAAAAAGAAGTCTTTCCTGTGGGGCGGTTAGATGTGGATACGCATGGGCTTCTGCTTTTAACCAATAATGGTCAGCTATCGCATGCTATGCTGTCCCCCAAGCGCCATGTGGCTAAGGTTTATCAGGCCCAGGTTGCCGGTCTGATGGATCAGGCAGATGTTAAGCATTTTGCTAAAGGAATCGAGCTTAAAGATTTCACTTGTCAGCCTGCCCAGCTCGAAATTATCGAAAGAGATGAAGGAGCGCAGACCAGTTTAGTCCGTATCACGCTCTCAGAAGGCAAGTTTCATCAGGTGAAGCGTATGGTCCTAGCTTGCGGGAAGGAAGTCACCGACCTTCAGCGCTTGTCTATGGGGCCTCTGCAGCTAGATCCAAATCTGGATCTGGGGCAATGGCGGCGCTTGACAGAAGAAGAAATGCAGAGCTTGGAAATTTTTCAAGTTGAACTATAGAAGATTAGGAAAGTGGAGCAATATATTGCTTCACTTTTTTGCTTTATTTGACAGTTAAGCCTTGATATGATAAGATTTAGGTAACTATATCTAGAAAAAGTTTCAGAGGAAATTATGGCAATTGAAAAGACAGTCAGCGAGCTGGCCGAGATTTTAGGAGTCAGCCGTCAGGCAATCAATAATCGTGTCAAGGCTCTGCCGCCAGAAGATACAGAAAAAAATGAAAAAGGGGTCACAGTCGTGACCCGCAGTGGCCTGATTAAGCTAGAAGAAATTTATAAAAAGACCATTTTCGAAGATGAGCCAGTCAGCGAAGAAGTCAAACAGCGCGAGTTGATGGAAATCTTAGTGGATGAAAAAAATGCTGAGATTTTGCGCCTTTATGAGCAACTCAAGGCTAAAGATAACCAGCTGGCTGAGAAAGACGAGCAACTCCGTGTCAAAGATGTGCAGATTGCTGAAAAAGATAAGCAGCTGGACCAGCAGCAACAGTTGACAGCCAAGGCTATGAGCGAGCGGGAGACTCTCCTTTTGGAGCTGGATGAAGCTAAGGAGAAGGTACAAAAGCAGGAAAACAAAGGATTTTTCGCCCGTTTATTTGGTAAATAAGAAAGAAAATCTCAGTTGAAAAGCTGAGATTTATTTTTCAAAGAAAGAGTAGAGATAAGGCGGAGAAACTGCCAAACGCAGATTTTAAGGAGCCATTCAGTCTTCGTTAGAGTTTGCCTTTCCTTTTTCGCACAAATTTCTGAAAGAAGAATAAGATGAAACCAGAAAAACTTAGCTTTAAGCGCTTTTATCATAATTTAGACAAGATCCTAGTTCTCTTTTTCATGGTCTTTATGATGATGGAGTATGCTTGGATTCCCTTTAATTCCTACGCAGCAGAATACCTGCTCAAACAGACAGGCTATCTCTTTTTGTCTTACAACAATGCCTGGGCAGTACTCAGCTCTAATTGGCTAGTCGGTCTAGGTTTTCTAGTCCTCGTTGTGGTCAATCTCTTTGTCGCCTATTTCCAGAGCGGCATGATTTTCATGGGGATTCGCAACCTTTTGGATAAAGAAAATCGGCCAGTATTCGCTTTTCTTGGAAAAACATTTAGGGACAGTTTTGCCATTGTCAAGAAGGCTGGTCCAGGGAAAATGCTCTTTATCGTACTTTATATGGGCTTTCTTTTTCCTTTTTTGCGCCAAATTTTGAAAATTTACTATCTCAATAAAATTTTGGTTCCGGATTTTATTGTCACCTATTTGGCAAATAATATTTTGTTCGCTGTTTTCATGGGACTTCTTGTGGTCGGCATGTTTCTAGTGGCAGTGCGACTAATGTTTGCCCTACCACAGCTCTTTTTTGAGCACGCAACAGTTCCTCAGGCAATTCGCTTTAGTCTGGCCAAGACCAAGAACCGCCTTTTCTTTTACACTAGGCATCTTTTTTGGATTATTATCAAAAGCTTTCTGCTTTATACTTTTCTCTCAGCTCCAGCTATACTAGGACAGCGATACACGAACACTCAACCAAATGAGGTTGTCCTCTTTAGCGGTATTGTAGCTTTTGTCCTGATTAAGTTTGCCTATTATGCTATGTTGTCCTATTTCCTTCTCAAATTTGTCTCCTTCCTGACAGATCGCACCTTAAATGACTATCCAACGAAAAGAGGCCTATCTCTAATGCGTTGGTTTGTTCTGACTATTGCCAGCTTAAGCTTCGCATTAGAAGGTTATGTCTATCTAAATTTCCCTTTGGAGAACGTTCCGATTACGATTTCCCATAGAGGAGTTTCGAGGGAGAATGGAATTCAGAACACCGTAGAAGCGCTAGAAAAAACAGCCTTGCTCAAGCCTGACCTAGTAGAAATGGATGTACAGGAAACCAAGGATGGGCAATTTGTCATGATGCATGATGCAAACCTGAAGCAGTTGGCAGGTCTTGATGCCCAACCTCAAGACTTAACCTTGGCTGAGTTGACTTCGCTAGAGATTTCAGAAAATGGCTATCGGGCTAAGATTTCTAGCTTTGACGATTACTTTACTCGTGCCAATCAACTCGGCCAGCGCCTCTTGATAGAAATCAAGACCAGCAAGAAAGACTCCAAGGATATGATGGAGCGATTCTTGAGCAAGTATGGTGCCAAAATCAAGGTTTATCAACACCAGATTCAGTCTTTGGACTATCAAGTTATCGATCAGGTAGTTAATTATGACTCTTCTATCCCAAGCTTTTTTATCCTGCCTTATAACACAATCTTTCCACGAACTAAGGCTTCTGGCTACACTATGGAGTATTCAACCTTGGATGAAAATTTTGTCAATAAACTCTGGCAATCCGACAAACGTCTCTATGACTGGACCATTAATGATGAGGATAGCATCGTCAAATCTTTTCGCTTAGGAGTGGATGGGATGATTACAGATGATTTGGAGTTAGTTCAAAGTTCCATTAAAGAACTCAAGGATGATCCGGACTATACTACCCTTCTATTAAATAAGTCTTTAGATTTGCTAAGCTTTTCTTAGAATAGCAGTGGAAAATGAACACGAGTAATAGAGTAGAGTTATTGCATGTCTACCATAATATTCAGAAAATTTAGTTTACTTTTTTACTTTCTTGTGCTATAATCCTAAGTAAACCTAAAAAACAAAATTGGAGAATTCGTATGAAAAAAAGCAAAGTATTAGCTTTAGCTGGGGTTAGCCTTCTTTCAGTAGGCGTTTTAGCTGCTTGTTCTGGTTCATCAAAAGGAAACAGCGCATCTAAAGCTTATAATTATGTCTATGTTGCTGATCCAGAAACATTGGACTATGTGACATCTGGTAAAGCTTCAACAGTTGACCTCGTGACAAACGGTGTAGACGGTTTGTTGGAAAATGACCAATATGGTAATTTTGTACCGTCTATTGCAGAGTCTTGGACTGTTTCTAAGGATGGTTTGACTTATACCTATAAAATCCGTAAAGATGCTAAATGGTATACTTCAGAAGGTGAAGAATACGGCGATGTGACAGCTCAGGACTTCGTGACTGGTCTCAAGCATGCTGCTGATAAGAAATCTGAAGCCCTATACCTTGTTCAACAATCTGTAAAAGGCTTGGATGACTATGTGACTGGTAAGACAACTGACTTCTCTACTGTCGGTGTTAAAGCAGTTGATGACCACACTCTCCAATATACTCTGAACCAACCTGAACCACAGTGGAATTCAAAAACAACTTCACAAGTTCTTTGGCCAGTTAATGCAGATTTCCTTAAGAAACAAGGGGACAAATTCGGTCAATCTACTGACCCATCTTCTATCCTTTACAATGGACCATTCTTGATGAAGTCTATCACTGCTAAGTCTGCTGTTGAGTATCAAAAGAATGAAAACTACTGGGATAAGAAAAATGTTCATGTCGATACTATCAAGTTGTCTTACTTTGATGGACAAGACCAAGATGCCCTTGCTCGTAACTTTAAAGACGGCGCCTACACAGTAGCTCGTCTCTACCCTACCAGCTCAAACTATGCTGGAGTAGAAAAAGACTTTAAGGACAACATCTACTTTACTGCACCAGCTGCTACTGTAAATGTGATGAGTATCAACCTTGACCGCCAAGGTTACAATCACACAAGTAAAACAACGGATGCTCAGAAGTCTGCTACTAAGAAAGCGATTCTTAACAAAGATTTCCGTCAAGCCTTGAACTTTGCTATCGACCGCAAGTCTTATTCAGCACAAGTTAATGGTGAGGAAGGTGCTCCTTACGCTGTTCGCAATACTTTTGTACCTCCAACTTTTGTTCAAGCCGGCGATAAATCCTTTGGTGATCTAGTCGAAGAAAAAGTGGCTACATTGGGCGACGAATGGAAAGGTGTTAAACTTGAGGATGGACAAGACGGACTCTATAATGCTGAGAAGGCAAAAGCAGAGTTTGCAAAAGCAAAATCAGCCTTACAAGCAGAGGGAGTTGAATTCCCAATCCATCTAGATCTTCCAGTTTCTCAAACATCGAAACCATTGATCAACCGTGCTCAATCCCTTAAGCAATCTGTTGAAAAGGCTTTGGGATCTGAAAATGTGGTAGTAGATATCCAACAAATGTCAGAAGATGATCTCTTCAATATTACTTACTACGCACCAAATGCTGCCGCTGAAGATTGGGATATTTCAATCCTCGTTAGCTGGGGTCCTGACTATCAAGATCCATCAACATACACAGACATTCTGAAAACTTCAGCAGCTGAAACAACAAAAACCTATCTTGGCTTTGAAGGAGCAGATAATGCTGCAGCTAAGCAAGTTGGTTTAGATGAATATGACCGCTTGGTAGATGAAGCTGGTAAAGAAACTTCAGATGTTGCTACTCGTTACGAAAAATATGCAGCGGCTCAAGCTTGGTTAACAGATAACTCTATTATTGTTCCATTGATGGCAAACCAAGGAGCAGCACCATTTATCTCACGTATCGAGCCATTCTCAGGCGCTTATGCCCAAACTGGTAATAAGACAAGTTCTACTTACTTCAAACGTATTAAAGTGAAAGATGAAGTAGTAACGAAGAAAGACTACGAAGCAGCTCGTAAGAAATGGCTGAAAGAAAAAGAAGAGTCAAATGCGAAAGCACAAAAAGATCTCGAAAGTCATGTAGAATAAATCGTTCACTAGAACTTTCTCTAATAACGAGAGAAAGTTCTTTTGAAATTTAAAGGAAACGATAAATGAAGAAATACATTTTTATGCGTATTTTACGCTCAATTGTGTCGATTTTCTTGGTAACGACCTTGACCTATACCATTATTTATACAATGGTTCCGAGAAGATTGATTTTCAAACAAGACCCGAACTACAATAAGATAGCCACAACCGAAGATAAAAAGACAAACTATGAAAATACAGTCTATGAGCGGATGGGGTATATTGACTATTATGATACAAAAGAGTTGCAGGAAAAAGCCAAGAAGGAAAACAAATCTGTAACTACTGAGGCAACCGATGAGAATAAAAAGATCTACGAAGCCTATGTTGAAAAACTTGGAAAAGGTTGGAAATTGTATCAATTCAAAGAAAGCAAAGAATTCTATGCTGTTCGTGAAGTTCCAGTTTACGAGCGTGTACTTGAGTTCTATGCTAATCTGATTCAGATTGATCATCCAAATGTGATTCAAGATGAGGAAAATCCAAATCTTAAGCGCTATATCCGTATCGAAAATGACCCGGCCATTGGTTGGTCAGTCGTAGGTTCTGGTACTCGTCATAAATATCTTCTATATTTTAATGGCCAATTTCCATTTGTTCACCAAAACTTTGTTAGTTTGAACCTAGGAAATTCTTATCCTACTTATGCGAATACGCCTGTATTGCAAGTTATTTCCCAAGGACAAGGTCAAACAAAATCATCAGAAGTTCAATTCCCAACAGGTAAGAAAACTTCTGCTGTAGATATTTACTCTCGTACCTACAAGACTCCAAGTAAGGCAGACTCGCAGGATATTGCTAAATATGGCAAGGGAGATGCTTACACTGCAACCAAGAATAACTATCAAAACCCATCGATGATTGTAAGCTCATCTATTATTGGTCTGATTGGTGTGGCGCTTTCTTATTTGATTGCTGTTCCGCTTGGTTCTTATATGGCTCGCTTGAAGAATACTTGGTTTGATAGTATTTCAACAGGTGCCTTGACCTTCATGATGTCACTGCCAACCATCGCTCTTGTTTATATTGTTCGTTTGGCTGGTTCAGCTATTGGACTTCCAGATTCCTTCCCAATTTTGGGAGCGGGCGACTGGCGTTCCTATGTTCTGCCATCCTTGATTCTTGGACTTCTGAGCGCACCTGTGACAGCGGTCTGGATTCGTCGTTATATGATTGACTTACAATCCCAAGACTTTGTTCGCTTTGCCCGTGCCAAAGGTCTTTCTGAGAAAGAAATTTCGAACAAGCACATTTTCAAGAATGCGATGGTGCCGTTGGTGTCTAGTATTCCAGCTTCTATCGTTGGTGTTATTGCGGGTGCGACCCTGACAGAAACTGTCTTTGCCTTTCCTGGTATGGGTAAAATGCTGATTGATTCTGTTAAGGCATCAAATAACTCAATGGTGGTTGGTCTTGTATTCATTTTCACCTGTCTTTCAATTTTTGCCCTCTTAGTTGGTGATATCTTGATGACAATGCTTGACCCACGTATTAAATTAACATCTAAAGGAGGTAAATAATGGCTACAATTGATAAAAGTAAATTCCAATTTGTCAAACGTGACGATTTTGCCTCTGAAACAATTGATGCTCCGGCTTATTCGTACTGGCGCTCTGTTATGCGTCAGTTCTTGAAAAAGAAATCAACGACGATCATGTTAGGAATTCTGGTTGCCATCGTTTTGATGAGTTTCATTTATCCAATGTTCTCAAATTTCGATTTCAATGATGTCAGCAAGGTAAATGACTTTAGTATGCGCTATATCAAACCAAATGCTGAACACTGGTTTGGTACAGACAGTAATGGTAAATCTTTGTTTGACGGTGTTTGGTTTGGTGCTCGGAATTCTATTCTGATCTCGATTATCGCAACACTCATTAACCTGATTATCGGAATCATTATTGGTGCTATCTGGGGAATTTCCAAAGCGGTTGACCGTGTCATGATGGAAGTCTACAATATCATTTCAAATATTCCAGCCCTCTTGATTGTCATTGTATTGACTTACTCTATCGGTGCTGGTTTCTGGAACTTGATCTTCGCCATGACCATCACTGGCTGGGTAGGGATTGCGTATACGATCCGTATTCAAATTATGCGTTACCGTGATTTGGAGTATAACTTGGCATCGCGTACCTTGGGAACTCCGACATATAAGATTGTGACCAAGAATATCATGCCCCAGTTGGTATCTGTTATTGTGACGACAACTTCTCAAATGCTTCCAAGCTTTATCTCTTACGAGGCATTCCTATCCTTCTTTGGGCTTGGTCTTCCTGTAACAGTACCAAGTTTGGGACGCTTGATTTCCGACTATTCACAAAACGTAACAACCAACGCTTACCTTTTCTGGATTCCATTGACAACCTTGATCTTGGTATCCCTGTCCTTCTTCGTAGTTGGTCAAAACTTAGCCGATGCAAGTGATCCACGGACACATAGATAGGAGTAAATATGACAAAAAATAAAAATGTAATATTGACTGCTCGCGATATTGTCGTGGAATTTGACGTTCGTGACAGAGTATTGACTGCCATTCGAGGCGTTTCCCTTGACCTAGTTGAAGGTGAAGTTCTAGCTCTGGTTGGAGAATCTGGCTCTGGTAAATCTGTTTTGACAAAAACATTTACTGGAATGTTGGAAGAAAATGGCCGTGTAGCCCAAGGAACGATTGATTATCGGGGAACTGATTTGACTGCTCTAAAGAGCAACAAAGACTGGGAACCCATTCGTGGTGCTAAAATTGCGACTATTTTCCAAGATCCGATGACTAGCTTAGATCCGATTAATACAATCGGAAGTCAAATTACCGAAGTTATCATAAAACATCAAGGAAAAACAAGCAAAGAAGCCAAAGAAATGGCAATCGACTACATGACTAAAGTTGGAATTCCAGACGCTGAAAAACGTTTTGAAGAGTATCCCTTCCAATATTCTGGTGGGATGCGCCAACGGATTGTTATCGCGATCGCCTTGGCTTGTCGTCCAGATATTCTGATCTGTGATGAGCCAACAACAGCCCTCGATGTGACGATTCAAGCCCAAATTATTGACTTGCTCAAGTCATTGCAGGCAGAATACCATTTCACGACTGTCTTTATTACCCATGACCTTGGTGTTGTAGCAAGTATTGCTGATAAAGTGGCAGTTATGTATGCTGGCGAAATCGTTGAATATGGAACGGTTGAGGAAATCTTCTACGATCCAAAACATCCATATACATGGAGCCTGCTGTCTAGCTTGCCGCAGTTAGCTGAAGCAAATGGTGAACTCTACTCGATTCCAGGTACACCACCATCGCTATATACTAGCATTAAAGGGGATGCTTTTGCGCTTCGTTCGGACTATGCAATGGCTATCGATTTCGAAGAAAAAGCTCCTGCCTTTCAGGTTTCCGATACGCACTGGGCTAAGACTTGGCTCTTGCACGAAGATGCACCAAGAGTTGAGAAGCCAGCTATTATCGAAAACCTTCATGATAAAATTCGTTCAAAAATGGGCTTCAATCACTTAGAAGCTTAGGAGGAAGGAAATGACTGAAAAATTAGTTGAAATTAAAGATTTAGAAATTTCCTTCGGCGAAGGAAGTAAGAAATTTGTAGCTGTAAAAAATGCGAATTTCTTTATCAATAAAGGAGAAACTTTTTCCCTTGTAGGTGAGTCTGGTTCTGGTAAAACAACCATCGGCCGTGCTATCATCGGCTTGAATGATACCAGTGCAGGTGACATCTTATACGAAGGTAAAAAAATCAACGGGAAGCAATCTAAAGCTGATGAAGCTGAATTGATTCGTAAGATTCAGATGATTTTCCAAGACCCAGCAGCCAGCTTGAATGAGCGTGCTACGGTTGACTATATCATTTCAGAAGGTCTTTATAACTACCATCTTTTTGAAAATGAAGAAGATCGTCAAGAAAAAGTTAAGAATATCATTCGTGAAGTGGGTCTCTTGGCTGAACATTTGACACGCTATCCTCACGAATTTTCTGGTGGTCAACGTCAGCGGATTGGGATTGCTCGTGCCTTGGTAATGAAGCCAGATTTCGTCATTGCGGATGAGCCAATCTCTGCCTTGGACGTATCTGTCCGTGCGCAAGTCTTGAACCTTTTGAAAAAATTCCAAAAAGAACTTGGTTTGACCTATCTCTTTATCGCCCACGACCTATCGGTAGTTCGCTTTATTTCAGATCGAATTGCTGTTATCTACAAAGGTGTTATCGTTGAGGTTGCAGAGACAGAAGAGTTGTTTAACAACCCGATCCACCCTTATACGCAGTCGCTATTGTCTGCTGTGCCGATTCCAGACCCAATTCTGGAACGCAAAAAGGTCTTAAAGGTTTACGATCCAGAGCAGCATGACTACTCAGTGGATCAACCTAGTATGGTTGAGGTTCGTCCTGGACACTATGTCTGGGCTAATAAGGCAGAAGCGAACCGATATAAAAAAGAATATAAATAAAAAAGAAGCTGTAGAAGCATGGAATTGAATGTTTCTCAGCTTTTTTATTGTTCTTTCAGGAAATTTACGGAAAGATAGCGCAATCGATTGCACACAGAAAAATCACTCTTTTCTAGCTATTATTCTACAAAATATAGGAAAAATGCAAAAATATTTTCTATAAAAGCCTTTACAAAATAAAAAATAGTGGTATAATAATACTATACAATGCAAACGATTTCATCAAGGGATGGTTTGTGTAAAATATAAGGAGGTCTGGATGATGAAAGATTCATTCAAAAACATTTTTAGCTTTGAATTTTGGCAAAAATTCGGTAAAGCTTTGATGGTGGTTATTGCGGTTATGCCCGCAGCAGGTTTGATGATCAGTATTGGTAAGTCAATTCCGATGATCAACCCTGAACTAGGTTTTCTAGTGACTACTGGTGGCGTTTTAGAACAAATTGGTTGGGGGATTATCGGAAACCTGCATATCCTCTTTGCTCTCGCTATTGGAGGTAGCTGGGCGAAAGAACGTGCTGGTGGTGCATTTGCGGCAGGTTTATCCTTCATTTTGATTAACCGTATCACTGGGGTTATGTTCGGTGTATCAAGCGATATGCTGAAAGATTCTAAAGCAGTGGTTAGCACTCTCTTAGGAGGAAGCATCAAGGTTTCTGATTACTTTATCAGTGTCCTTGAGTCTCCTGCTTTGAATATGGGGGTTTTCGTCGGAATTATCGCTGGTTTTGTCGGAGCAACAGCTTATAACAAATACTACAACTTCCGTAAATTGCCAGATGCTTTGTCATTCTTCAATGGTAAGCGTTTTGTACCGTTCGTTGTTATCTTGCGTTCAGTAATCGTAGCAATTGTTTTGTCATTTGTATGGCCAGTTGTTCAAACAGGTATCAACAACTTTGGTATTTGGATTGCTAACTCACAAGATACTGCTCCAATCTTGGCACCGTTCTTGTACGGTACTTTGGAACGTCTCTTGCTTCCATTCGGTTTGCACCACATGTTGACGATCCCAATGAACTACACACAACTTGGTGGTACTTATGAAGTATTGACTGGTGCTGCTAAAGGTACTCAAGTATTTGGTCAAGATCCACTCTGGTTGGCTTGGGTAAATGACTTGGTTGGTACTAAGACAGCTGATCCTACTGCTTACCAAAACTTGCTTGATACAGTTCACCCAGCTCGTTTCAAAGTTGGACAAATGATCGGTTCATTTGGTATCCTTATGGGTGTTGCCGCAGCTATTTACCGCAATGTTGATGCTGACAAGAAACATCAATACAAAGGTATGATGATTGCGACTGCTTTGGCAACCTTCTTGACAGGGGTTACTGAACCAATCGAATACATGTTCATGTTCGTGGCAACTCCACTTTACTTGATTTACTCATTTGTACAAGGTGCTGCCTTTGCTATGGCGGACATTGTTAACCTTCGTGTGCACTCATTCGGGTCTATCGAATTCTTGACTCGTACTCCAATGGCTATCAATGCTGGTTTGGGTATGGATATCATTAACTTTATCTGGGTAACAGTTCTCTTTGCAGTAATCATGTACTTCATTGCGAACTTCATGATTCAAAAATTCAATTATGCAACTCCAGGACGTAACGGTAACTATGAAACAGCTGAAGGTTCAGAAGCTGCTTCATCAGAACAAGGTGGTGCAAAAGTAGCTGCTTCTTCTCAAGCAGTGAATATCATTAACTTGCTAGGTGGCCGTGCTAATATCGTTGATGTTGATGCATGTATGACTCGTCTCCGTGTGACTGTTAAGGACGCAACAAAAGTTGGTTCTGAAGAAGAATGGAAAGCTGAAGGCGCCATGGGCTTGGTTATGAAAGGTCAAGGCGTTCAAGCAATCTACGGACCAAAAGCTGACGTTCTTAAATCTGATATTCAAGACTTGTTGGATTCAGGAGAAGTGATCCCTGAAACTTTGCCAAGTCAAAAAGCTGAGTCTGCAGCTGCAGCAGTTAGCTACAAAGGCGTAACAGAAGCAATTGAAACAGTTGCTGAAGGTGAAGTCATCAAGTTGGAAGATGTGAAAGATCCAGTTTTCTCACAAAAAATGATGGGTGACGGATTTGCAGTTGAACCAGCAAATGGCAAGATTTATTCTCCAGTAGCTGGTAAAGTGACAAGCGTCTTCCCTACAAAACATGCTCTTGGTCTTTTGACTGAAGCTGGTCTTGAAGTTCTTGTTCATATCGGTTTGGATACTGTTAGCCTTGAAGGCAAACCTTTTGAAGTACATGTAGCAGAAGGTCAAACTGTTGCTGCAGGTGATCTATTGGTAACAGCAGATTTGGCGGCTATTAAAGAAGCGGGTCGTGAAACAACCACTATCGTTGTCTTCACAAATGCTCCAGCAATCAAATCAGTAACAGTTGAGAAATTCGGTAAAGTCGCTCCTAAGACAGTTGTGGCTAAAGTAGAATTGTAAGATAGAAAAGAGAAATCATGGCAAAATTCCTGACTTTAAATACTCATAGTTGGATGGAAGAAGAGCAAGAAAACAAGCTAAATCAGCTAGCTGAGCGGATTCTCCAAGAAAAATATGATGTCATTTGCCTGCAGGAAGTCAATCAATTAGTGGAGTCTGAACAGGTTGTTCAGGCTCCCTTCTATTATGCGGTAGATGGCGCTATTCCGATTCACCAGGACCACTATGCCCTGCGTTTGGTTGAGAAACTAACTGAGGCAGGTCTGGACTATTACTGGTCTTGGGCTTATAACCATATTGGGTTTGATATTTATAATGAAGGGGTTGCAATTCTGTCCAGAAAGCCCCTGAAGGCAAGAGAGCTCTTGGTGTCTGATGTCAATGATCCAAGTGACTACCATACGCGTAAAGTCTTACTGGCAGAAACAGAGCTTGATGGTCAACTCATCACGGTTGCTTCTTGTCACTTGTCTTGGTGGGATAAAGGTTTCCAAGGAGAGTGGGCCAAGTTTGAATCTGAACTCTTGCAAGTTGAGACTCCGCTAGTTCTCATGGGAGATTTTAACAATCCCGTTGATTACGAAGGCTATCAGCACATTATCCAAAGTCCACTTGCTCTCCAGGACAGCCATAAGGTGGCTGACCAAACGATTGGTACAGCGACGGTTGAAGGCGATATTGCTGGCTGGGCAGGAAACAAAGATGCTCTAAAAATTGATTATATCTTTACAAGTAAAGATTTCAATATTGAAAGATCTGCTGTTGTTTTTGATGGGCAACGTGGTCCAGTCGTTAGTGACCATTTTGGCTTGGAAGCACAAGTCCATTTCTAAGCTTGTCTGAACAATAGAAATAAACTAAAAAATTGCTTTAAATGTTTGTTTTGCTTAAACAGCATTTGAAGTGATTTTTTGCTTTTTAGAGGAAAAGTGCAAAGAAGTCTAGAACCTAGAAGGTCTGCTGCTAAAGATAGGATAATCTTTCCATTTCATGCCTCAGACGGAGGTTTTTTTGCTTAATTTTGTTACAATAGAGATGTAAGGAAGGGAATAGCTATGTGGAAAGTTCAATTATTCATCTTTGTTGAGGCGATTCTATTATCAATGGCGCTGGTTACCATGCTGGCTGCCGATTTTTCGCGTGTTGTTCTCATCATGCTACTCTTTCTTTTGTTTTTATATTATTATTTCGGCAAGCAGAGAGGCAATTCGCTGTTAGTCGCGACTATGATTGTCTTCTTTTTCATTGTCATGCTCAATCCTTACGTCATAGCTGCTGTCCTTTTCGCCTTGATTTACGGCATGATTGTGGCCTATCCTTATCTGTACAAAGAAAATCAAGAGACCCATCTTTTCTTTGAAGATGCGACCGAAGTTCGGGCTGAAAAAAATCGTTGGTTGGGAGATTTACAGCATTTCTCAAAGGATGACTGCCAGTTTCATGATATCAACCTTTTGAGAATGATGGGAAAGGATACTATTCATTTAGAGGATGTCATTGTGGTCAATCATGATAATGTGATTGTGATTCGCAAGGGCTTTGGGGATACCAAGATCGTCATTCCTTTGGATGTAGAAATTCAGCTTCAGATTAATACCCTATACGGAGACTTGAATTTTTTAAATCACCCGCCACGCAAGCTGCGCAATGAAACGATTTCTCTGACAACGCCTGACTATAAGCGAGCCAGCAAAACCGTAAAAATTGTTTTGGTCAGCTTTTTAGGAAATGTGGAGGTTGTTAGAAAGTGAAAAAAACAAGTTATTTGCTTATTTTTCTCTATACCTTCTTTGTTTTAGGGATTATCTTTCACTACATTTTTAATCTTTTTAATTTAGAATGGCAAAAGCTGCTGAATAATCTGGAACTGCTCCAGTCCTTTGCCTTTTTTGTTCTGGTTCTGGGCTTAGCGCTAACTATTTTCTTGGCCGCTGCTGCGCGCTTCCTTCAGCATCTGTCCCTTTCTCAAGTTCAGAAGAATTTAAAAGATATTTTAGAAGGCGGTGACATACAAGAAACCGGCCAGGCAGAATTGGACGATTCTCTCGTCCGCTTGAAAGAAAAGTTAGATAGTCTAACCGAAAATTTGCAGAAATCTGAGAATCAGGCCTTGCAGGCGGAAGAAAAGATTATTGAAAAAGAACGCAAGCGGATTGCTCGCGACTTGCATGATACGGTCAGTCAGGAGCTATTTGCTGCTAATATGATTCTCTCAGGTGTCGCTGGAAACGTGGAGCGTCTGGATAAAGACAATCTCCAGCAGCAGTTAAAGGGAATCGCAGACATTCTAGAGACAGCGCAAAAAGACTTGCGGATCTTGCTCTTACATTTACGGCCGACAGAATTGGAAAATCGGACCTTGGTAGAGGGCATGAATGTCTTAATCAAAGAGTTGACAGATAAGTCGGATTTGACTGTCCAGTTTAAGCATGAGGTGGTCAGCCTGCCCAAGCAGATAGAGGAGCATATTTTTAGGATTATCCAAGAAATCATCAATAATACCTTGCGCCATGCTCAGGCCAGTCGTCTGGACATCTATCTCTATCAGACGCCAAATAGACTCAAACTCAAGGTTTCTGATGACGGAATCGGTTTTGATCCAGCTAGCTTGGCTGACATGAGTTATGGTTTGAAAAATATTGAAGATCGAGTGCACGATATGGCTGGCACCTTGAAGATTCTGACGGCTCCTAAAAAAGGAGTTTCTATTGAAATCAGTGTTCCATTGTTAGAGGGGGAAAAGGATGAGAATATTACTAGTGGATGACCATCAAATGGTCAGGTTGGGCTTAAAAAGCTTTTTTGAATTACAGGACGATATTGAAGAAGTGACAGAGGCTACCAATGGTAGAGAAGGTGTCGAAAAGGCTCTGGAAAGCCGTCCAGATGTGATTATGATGGATATCGTTATGCCGGAGATGAGCGGCATTGATGCCACCTTGGCTATCTTGAAAGAATGGCCAGAGGCAAAGATTTTGATTTTGACATCCTATCTAGACAATGAAAAAATCTATCCAGTGTTGGATGCGGGTGCTCGTGGCTATATGTTGAAGACTTCTAGTGCGGATGAAATTCTCCATGCCGTCAGAAAGGTTGCAAAGGGTGAATTTGCCATTGGAACAGAAGTCAGTAAGAAGGTCGAATACCATCGGAATCATATAGAGCTTCACGAGGATTTGACAGCGCGGGAGCGGGATATTTTGGGGCTTCTAGCCAAGGGCTATGAGAACCAGCGGATTGCTGACGAGCTCTTTATTTCCTTGAAAACGGTCAAGACGCATGTGTCTAATATTTTGTCTAAGCTAGAAGTGAGCGATCGGACCCAGGCAGTTGTCTATGCTTTTCAGCATCACCTTGTTCCGCAAGACGACTTTTAATGATATAATAGAGAAGATTAAATTGAAAGAGGAAGATATGAAGGCAAAATTAAAATATAAGGCAAAAAAGATTAAGATTGTTTTCTTTGATATCGATGATACCTTGCGGGTCAAGGAAACAGGCTTCATCCCAGAATCGATCAAAGTTGTATTTAAGCAACTGAGAGAAAAGGGAATTCTGACAGGAATTGCTTCTGGTCGTGGCATTTTTGGAGTCGTTCCAGAAATTCGTGACTTGGATCCTGATTTTTTTGTTACCTTGAATGGAGCTTATGTTGAAAATAGAAAAGGCGAAGTCATTGCGAAAACGGTCATTCCACAAGAGTGTGTGGAATCCTATATTTCTTGGACCAAGGAAGTGGGCATTGAGTACGGTTTGGTAGGCAGTCACGAAGCGGCTTTGTCTGTTCGTAATCCGATGATTTCGTCAGCAATTGATATCATTTATCCAGATCTAGCTGTCAATCCTGATTTTTACCAAGATCATGAAATCTATCAAATGTGGACTTTTGAGGATGTAGGTGACAGTTTGCAGTTGCCAGAAGATTTGGGCAAGTCTCTCCGTATGGTACGTTGGCATGAGCATTCATCGGATATCGTACCGAAAGAAGGTTCAAAGGCAGCTGGTGTTTCCAAGGTCGTGGAGCACCTCGGTTTCAAGCCAGAAAATGTTTTAGTTTTTGGTGATGGGCTCAATGATTTAGAATTATTTGACTATGCAGGGCTCAGTATCGCTATGGGAGTTTCCCATGAGGAATTGCAGAAAAAGGCTGATTTTGTCACAAAAACGGTCGAAGAAGACGGCATCTTTGACGCCTTGGAGCAATTGGGCATGGTAGAGAAAGAATTGACCTTCCCACAGCTCCATCTTGATGAGGTTCAAGGTCCAATTGCAAAGATCAAGACAAATCATGGTGAACTGAAGATTCAACTCTTCCCAGACCAAGCACCCAAAACAGTTGCCAACTTTATCGCCTTATCAAAGGATGGCTACTATGACGGAGTAATCTTCCACCGAGTTATCAAAGATTTTATGATTCAAGGTGGCGATCCGACAGGTACTGGTATGGGCGGAGAGTCTATCTACGGCGAACGCTTTGAAGATGAGTTTTCACCTGAGCTTTACAATATTCGTGGTGCCCTATCAATGGCGAATGCTGGACCAAATACCAATGGCAGTCAGTTCTTTATTGTCCAAAATAGTAGTCTTCCCTATTCAACCAAGGAATTGACTCGGGGAGGATGGCCGAAGCCGATCGCTGAAGTTTATGCTAGCAAGGGCGGGACACCGCATTTGGACCGTCGACATACTGTGTTTGGTCAACTGGTGGATGAGGCATCTTATGAAGTTTTGGATAAAATTGCAGCGGTTGAAACAGCTTCAATGGATAAACCACTTGAGGATGTTGTCATTGAGGCGATTGAGGTTATAGACTAATGAAAATCGGAGATAAGTTAAAGGGCAAAATTACTGGGATTCAGCCCTACGGTGCCTTTGTTGAACTAGAAAGCGGTCTGATCGGCCTCATTCATATTTCTGAGATTCGGACGGGCTATATCGACAATATTCACGATATTTTGAAAATTGGTGATCAGGTTCTTGTGCAGGTAGTAGATTATGATGAGTTTTCTGGTAAGGCCAGCTTATCGATGCGAACTTTGGAAGAGGAAAAACATCGTTTACCAAGACGGCATCGCTTTTCAAATGATCGTTGTAAAATTGGATTTGCGCCCTTAGGTAAGCAATTGCCAATATGGATAAAGGAAGCCAAAGCTTTGCTGAAAGAACAAAAAGAGTAAAAAATTCCTACCCAAACGGGTAGGAATTTTGTTAACTCTTTTCACGATTAAGCATCAAATTCGTAGAGAGCGGTAGATAGGTAACGTTCACCATTATCAGGTGCTAGGGCAAGGACTTTCTTGCCAGCTCCTAGTTTTTTCGCGACTTCAATGGCTGCAAAAATAGCCGCAGCAGATGAAATTCCGACTAGGAAACCTTCCTGACCACCAATATGGCGTCCTAACTCTAGCGCTTGATCAGAAGTCACGCGGACAATACCATCATAGGATGCTGTATCCAAGGTCTCTGGAATGAAGCCAGCTGAAAGTCCTTGGATTTTGTGAGGACCTGGTTTCTCACCAGAAAGGATAGCAGATTCATCCGCTTCAACCGCATAGATTTGGACATTTGGATTCGCTTTTTTAAGAGCATGAGAGACACCAGAGATAGTCCCACCAGTTCCAACACCACCGACAAAAGCGTCCAGTCCAGTTTCACCGAAAGCAGCGATAACTTCTGCTCCTGTTGTTCGTTCGTGAACTTCTGGATTGGCTGGGTTGTTAAATTGTAGTGGCAACCAGCCATTTCGCTCTTGGGCGATTTCTTCTGCTTTGGCAATAGCGCCTTTCATTCCTTCGCTACCCGGAGTCAAAACTAGCTCTGCCCCATAGGCTTGGATAATCTTGCGGCGCTCCACACTCATGGTCTCTGGCATCACAATGACAACCTTGTAGCCTTTGGCTGCTCCAACCCATGAAAGGCCAATGCCGGTATTTCCGCTGGTTGCTTCCACGATAGTATCGCCAGGCTTGATAAGGCCATCGCGCTCAGCCGCCTCAATCATACTGAGAGCAATCCGGTCTTTGACAGAAGAGCCAGGGTTGAAGGCTTCCAACTTGACATAAACCTCAGCAGCTCCTTCAGGAACGATATTATTAAGTTTAACAATTGGCGTTCTTCCAACTAATTCTGTGATATTTTGATAAATGTTTGCCATTTTTCCTACCTCAATACTTTAATGAAACTAGTATAAGACGAAAGCGGCACTTTGTAAAATATAAAAAAGCTATGACCACGATAAAAATTCTTTATCACTAGGCCTAGCTGTTAAGATTATTCAACTGTTAAAGGAATTTCAACCTCGCGCAAACCTTGATCATCAATTTGGATTTTGCCATTGAAAAACTCGATTAATTTCTGCTCTAGCGGTTCTTTCTCTTGTTTGTCAATATAGATGGTTGTAGCCACTAGATCCGTAAACTCTGTATCAAATTCGATGAGATCTTCGGCTTTCAAAAAGTTATCAAAGTTTTGGTACTGGCTGTAAGACATTTTGAGGCGCAAGCCGGCCTGTTCTTTGATTTCGATGAGACCAATTTCTTTGATTGCCAAGGCAACGCTGCCTGCATAAGCCCGAATGAGCCCACCAGCTCCTAGCTTAATCCCACCAAAATAGCGCGTGACCACAAAGCAGACATTGGTCAGTTGGTGATTCTCCATGACACCGAGCATAGGAACGCCCGCTGTACCGCTGGGCTCACCATCATCACTGGTTCGCTTGATCTCACTTTTCTCTCCGACAATAAAAGCAGAGCAATTATGAGTGGCTTTATAGTGCTCTTTTTTGATGGCTGCAATAAAATCCCGAGCTTCCTCTTCTGAGTAAACGCGCTTGGCGTGGCAAATGAAACGAGATTTTTTAATTTCTTCCTGGGCTTGACCATCTTGTCTAATTGTTCTATATTCCATAGTTTTATTGTACACAAAAAAATGGATTTTTCCAAAAGTTTTACGAATAAAAAAGTATGTTAGAAAGAAAAGATTGCCTAGGTAGGATATTTACAAAAGATCAGCTCAGCTCTGAGCTGCGCTTACAGGCCCAGCAGCTGCCCAGTATGCGAGAGGAAAGGAGGAAATTATTTTGTGGCCGCTGTGGCACTCAAGTGGACAAGGAGAACTACCAGTTACCTGTCAATGCCTACTATTGTAGGGAATGCGTGATTTTGGGGCGAGTTCGGAGTGATCAAGAACTCTACTATTTTCCACAGGAAGATTTTCCAGAAAATCAGGTACTCAAGTGGCAGGGGCAATTGACAGCCTTTCAAGCGAAAGTTTCTCAGGGACTGTTAGAGTCAGTTGCTCAAAAGCAGAATAGCCTAGTCCATGCAGTGACTGGTGCGGGCAAAACAGAAATGATTTATCAGGTGATTGCAGAAGTGATTGATCGTGGAGGTGCCGTTTGCCTAGCCAGCCCTCGGATTGATGTCTGTTTGGAGCTTTATCGCCGGCTCAAGCTGGATTTTGCCTGCCCTATTTCACTTTTGCATGGGGAATCCGAGCCATATTTTCGTAGTCCCTTGGTCATTGCCACTACCCATCAGCTTCTTAAATTTTATCGAGCTTTTGATTTGCTGATTGTGGATGAAGTAGATGCTTTTCCTTATGTGGACAATCCTGTGCTCTACCATGCTGTGGAGCAGTCGGTCAAGGAGGAGGGCACCACTATCTTCTTAACTGCCACTTCGACGGATGAGCTGGATAAAAAAGTCCAAAAAGGAGAATTAAAACGACTTAGTCTTCCTCGGCGCTTCCATGGCAATCCTTTGATTGTGCCCCAAAAAGTTTGGCTGGCAGATTTTCAAAAATATTTAGCGAAAAAGAAATTGCCGCCTAAACTGAAAAAATATATCGAGAGACAGAGAAAAACGGGCTTTCCTTTGCTAATCTTTGCCTCGGAAATCAAAAGAGGTCAGGAATTTGCACAAGTTTTGGAGGAGATCTTTCCAGCGGAAAGAGTCGGATTTGTGGCTTCGACAACTGAAGATCGTTTAGAAATCGTTGAAGAGTTTCGCAAGCGAGAAATTACTATTCTAGTCACGACGACCATCCTAGAGCGTGGCGTGACCTTTCCCTGTGTAGATGTCTTTGTTCTGGAGGCCAGCCATCGTCTCTTTAGTCGTAGCGCCTTGGTACAAATTTCTGGTCGAGTGGGACGTAGCATGGAGAGGCCGACGGGAGATTTATTCTTCTTTCACGAAGGCACCACACGTTCAATCGAAAAAGCGATTCGTGAAATCAAACTGATGAACAAGGAGGCCGGCCTATGAGAAATTGCCTGTTATGCAGCCAGGCAGTAGAAGAAAATAGGACTTTTTCTTCCTTGATTTTATTACAAAAAGAGCAAAATACAATTTGTAAACATTGTCGAGCAGGATTTGAAGTGATTTCCTCTATCCATTGCCCACGTTGCTGGAAGGATGGGGAAGCGAAAGTCTGCTCGGATTGTCAAATATGGGAAGCGCAAGGTTATTTAGTGCAGCATCAGGCTTGCTTCCTTTATAATGATTTGATGAAGGATTTCTTCAGCAAATACAAGTTTCAAGGGGATTATCTTCTAAGATTTGTTTTTGCAGGAGTTCTCAAAAAAAGCCTCAGAAACTTCAAAAAATATACTCTGGTTCCTATTCCAGTCAGTCCTGAAAAATACCAAAGTCGAGGTTTTAATCAGGTGGAAGGCTTCTTGCAAGCAGCTGGCTTGCCTTATAAACAGTTGCTTGAAAAGGAAGATATGATTGCCCAATCCAGTAAAAATCGCGAAGAACGATTAAACAGTCAGCAATGTTTCACATTGGTAAAAGATGTCCGTATGCCAGAAAAAATTCTACTGATAGACGATGTGTATACGACTGGAAAAACTTTGCAATTGGCTCGAGAATTATTGCTGGAAGCAGGTGTGAAAGAAGTTTTGACATTTTCACTCGCAAGATAAGAAAATATTTGCAAAAAAAGAATGAAAGCGTTATAATGATATTGTAAATAAAACATTTATGTTTAGAAAGAAGGTACTTATATGCTTAAATATAGTATCCGTGGTGAAAACCTAGAAGTAACTGATGCTCTCCGTGACTACGTAGTTTCTAAACTTGAGAAGATTGAGAAGTATTTCCAAGCAGAGCAAGAACTTGATGCACGGGTAAATTTGAAAGTGTACCGGGAGAAGACGGCGAAAGTCGAAGTAACGATTCCTCTTGGTTCTATTACCCTTCGGGCAGAAGATGTTTCGCAAGATATGTACGGGTCTATCGACCTAGTTATCGATAAAATTGAACGTCAGATTCGTAAGAATAAGACAAAGATTGAAAAGAAAAATCGGAACAAGGTTGCAACTAGCCAGTTGTTCACTGATGCTTTAGTAGAAGACGCTGATGCAGCATCTTCCAAAGTAGTACGTTCTAAGCATATTGATTTGAAACCAATGGATCTAGATGAAGCTATTTTGCAAATGGATTTGTTGGGACATGACTTCTTCATCTACACAGATGTTGAAGATAGTACAACGAATGTTATCTATCGTCGTGAAGATGGAGATATCGGTTTGTTAGAAGTAAAATAATGTAAAAGAGCCGTCCAATGGACGGCTTTTTGTTGTAGAGAAAGCTCTCGCTCATTCTACTTCAAAGAATGTTTGCAAATAAAGAGATTCTATTTTATTTTTATAGCTATCCTATGGTATAATAAAGGGATAAATGTTAGGTGGTAGGTATGGCTAAATTAATTCCTGGTAAAATTCGAACGGAAGGAATTGCCCTCTGTGACAGCAAAAAAGTCGAAATTCTTGACGTCAAAGATTCCTTTTTATACACGCGCGTGGACCAGTACAATCTGCGCTATAGTCTAGATGATGATGCAGTTTTCTGCTCCTGTGACTTTTTCCAAAAGAAGAAGTACTGTGCCCATCTGGCTGCCTTGGAATATTTTTTGAAAAATGATTCGGCAGGTAAAGATTTGCTGGCGAAGATGACAGAAAAAGAGTCTTCTAGTCAGGAAGCCCAGAAATTGGTTTCTTTTGGTAGCCTTTTTTTGGATAAGATTTTGCTAGATAAATCCAGTCAGCAAATCCGCTATGAGCTATCAGCGACTGGACAGGAAGATATTTACACAGGACAATTTTTATGGAGTCTGCGGATTAGCCGTCTGCCGGATGAGCGCTCTTATGTAGTGCGTGATATTTTGTCCTTTTTGAGAACCTTGAATAAGGGTGGGCATTATCAAATCGGTAAGAACTACTATGAGCCTATCCGAATGGAGAATTTTGATGAGGCCAGTCAAGATTTGCTAGAATTTTTACGAGGCTTGGTGACGGATTATAAGGGGCAGGACTCTTCGTTGGTCTTTCCCAATGCTGGACGGCACCTTTATTTTCCAGCCAGTCTTTTTGAGGAAGGTGTGACTCGCTTGATGAATCTTGCTTCGTTCCGTTTGGAATATAGCTTCTATGATTATGCTGAGGTATTTTTCCAAGACTTGCATGAAGAGGCGGAGATTTATCAGTTTGAAGTACAAGAGCGGGAAAACTATTTTGAACTGCTGATATCAGAAAAGAATTATAAGCTGCTCTATGGAGGTCAATTTCTTTTTCATAATCAGACCTTCTATCAGCTGACGACTGAGCAGACCAAGTTAATCAAGGCATTACAGGAATTGCCGATTGAGCAAGAGCGCGTCAAGCGCCTACAGTTTGATGTGTCTGAGCAGTCCAAACTGGCAGTGAGTCTGCTTGAGTTTAAAAAAATTGGCCGTGTGACAGCACCTGAGCGACTGTTCATTCATGATTTTACCGTGGATTTCGATTTTAATTTGGGGGCTGACAAGCAAGTATTGCTGGATCTTGTCTTTGATTATGGTAGTCAGACTGTCACCAGTCGTGAAGAGCTGAGAAAGCTGCCTTTTGCCAGTAATTTTGAGCGGGAACAGCAAGTTTTTAAAGCAATGCTGGAGGCAGGTTTTGCAGATGATTTTATCAGCCAGCGTCCGCCTTTACGACCCGAAGAAATTTACCGTTTCTTCTCCGTCTTGATTCCACGCTTTAGAGCATTGGGCAATGTCTACTTGTCAGATGAGCTGCAAAGTCTATCTCAAACAGAACCTCCGAAGGTTTCCATCAGTATGAATGGTGGGCTCTTAGATATTGGCTTTGACTTTACTGGTATCGACCAGTCTGAGGTAGATGATGTTCTAGATTCGCTGATGAGCCAAAAGGATTACTTTATCAGCAAGACGGGTCAAGTTGTGATTTTTGATGAGAATAGTAAGCGAATCAGCCAGACCTTGCAACAATTGAGAAGCAAACATTCTAAAAATGGGGTTATCCAAACGCATAGCTTGGCTGCCTATCAACTCTCTGAATTGTTCAAAGGTCAGGAAAGAGTTGACTTGGCGCAAGATTTTCGCCAGCTGGCTTATGATTTGACCCATCCTGAGGATTTTCCTCTGCCTAAGCTGAAAGTTCAGGCAGAGCTTCGAGATTATCAAGAAACGGGTGTAAAATGGTTATCCATGCTGAATAAATATGGATTTGGTGGTATTCTAGCCGATGACATGGGCTTGGGAAAGACCCTTCAGACCATTTCTTTCTTGACTGCTCATTTGACCAAGTCTAAGAAAGTCCTGATTTTGGCGCCGTCGAGTCTAATTTACAACTGGAGCGATGAGTTTGCCAAATTTGCTCCAGACCTAGATGTCGCTGTTGTGTATGGACTGAAAAATGTTCGAGATGCTGTGATTGCAGAAGACCATCAGATTACCATTACCAGTTATGCTTCCTTCAGACAAGATGTTGAAGAGTATAAAGGACTTCATTTTGACTATTTGGTATTGGACGAAGCACAGGTCATGAAGAATGACCAGAGCAAGATTGCTCAATATCTGAGGGCTTTTGAGGTAGAGCGGACTTATGCCTTGTCTGGCACGCCGATTGAAAATCATCTCGGCGAGCTTTGGTCTATTTTCCAGATTGTCCTTCCGGGCTTATTACCGAGCAAGAAAGCTTTTTTGAAGATGCCGGCAGAAACAGTTGCCCGCTATATCAAACCCTTTGTCATGAGGCGTAAGAAAGAAGAAGTCTTGCAAGAACTTCCTGATTTGATTGAGGTTTCTTACCGTAACGAACTTGCAGATAGTCAAAAGACGATTTATCTAGCACTGCTCAAGCAAATGCAGGAGCGAATTCTCCATGCAACGGAGGAAGAAATCAATCGCAGCAAAATTGAAATCTTGTCTGGACTTATGCGACTCCGTCAAATTTGTGATACTCCCAAGCTTTTTATGGATGATTACGATGGGGAAAGCGGCAAGCTGGAAAGTTTGCGGGAGCTGTTAGAGCAGCTCCAAGACGGCGATCATCGTGTTCTGATATTTTCACAATTCCGTGGCATGCTGGATATTATCGAGCAAGAACTGAACCAGATGGGAATGGAGTCCTTCAAAATCACAGGCTCAACTCCAGCAAAAGAACGTCAGGAGATGACCAAAGCCTTTAATCGAGGAGAAAGATCAGCCTTTCTGATTTCTCTTAAAGCTGGTGGTGTGGGTCTCAATCTAACTGGTGCAAATACTGTTATTTTAGTGGATCTTTGGTGGAATCCCGCAGTAGAAGCTCAAGCTATTGGTCGGGCTCATCGCATCGGGCAGGAACGGAATGTAAAAGTTTATCGTATGATTACACGGGGAACTATAGAAGAAAAAATTCAGGAATTACAGGACACTAAACGAAATCTGGTTTCAACAATTCTGGATGGCGCTGAGTCTCGCTCCAGTCTTTCGATGGAAGAAATTCGAGAAATTCTTGGAATTTCATCTGAATCGCTTGAAAAATAGTTTGAATAGTTTATAATAATGAAGAGTTGAAAGGACATGCTATGACAAATACTAAATTTCCTATAATTGCTGATGATGAAATCATGTTGACAGAAATGCCACACATGAATTTGTACGATGAGTTGGATCTGATTAGCAACATTAAAGGGGACTACCAGGACCGTAATTATTTAGAATGGATGCCGATTGCTAAGCCAGAAAATCCTGCTGCTCCTAGTCAAACTGTGAGTAAAGCTAGAAAGAAGCAAGCTCCAGTTACGGACTTTAAAAAGCCGATTGATAAGAAGGATCCAGCTATTCGCTATGCTGAGCAAGCACGAGAGGAAGCTCGGGCTGATCTGAGGAAAAAACGTTCGGCTGCTTATTTGACGAGCAAGCTCCCAAATAAGGTTCGTAGTCGGAAGGTGGCACCTCCTTTTGAGGGAAATCCAGTTAAACCAACAGCCCCTTTCCAAAAGGAAAATCCAGGTGAGTTAACGAAGTTCAGTGATAAGCTAAAGCAAGATAGCTACATATTAGCAGATGTTCAGTCTCAACCTCTCATAGAAGTACCAACGAATCCAGAAAAAAAGAAAAAGAATAACTACGATTTTCTCAAAACCAGCCAAGTCTATAACAAGGGCAAGAAGCGAGAAAAACACAATAAGCATAAAAAAGCACAGGAATTGGACATCACCAAGTTGAGTTCAGATGCCCAAGGGCAATAAGGCTTCAGTTATTTAAGATTTAAGGAGTAATCATGACGAAAACCTATCATTTTATCGGAATTAAGGGCTCAGGTATGAGCGCTTTGGCTTTGATGTTGCATCAGATGGGCCATAAGGTTCAAGGAAGCGATGTTGATAAATATTATTTCACTCAGCGTGGTCTGGAACAGGCTGGGATTCCCATTTTGCCTTTCGATGAGAAAAATCTCCAGTCAGATTTTGAAATTATTGCCGGTAATGCCTTCCGTCCAGATAACAATGTGGAAATTGCCTATGCAGATGCCAATGGTATTAGCTACAAGCGCTACCATGAATTTTTGGGTAGCTTTATGCGTGACTTTGTCAGCTTAGGTGTGGCTGGTGCTCACGGGAAAACTTCGACAACGGGTATTCTTTCTCATGTTCTGTCTAATATCACAGATACTAGCTATCTGATTGGGGATGGTACAGGTCGCGGTTCTGCTAATGCCAAGTATTTTGTCTTTGAATCAGACGAGTACGAGCGTCATTTTATGCCTTATCATCCAGAATATTCGATCATCACCAATATTGACTTCGATCATCCGGATTATTTCACAAGCTTGGAAGATGTCTTTAATGCTTTCAATGATTACGCCAAGCAGATTACCAAAGGTCTCTTCGTTTATGGAGAAGATGAGCAACTGCGCCGCATTACTTCAAATGCGCCGATTTACTACTATGGTTTTAAGGAAGAAGGCAACGACTTTGTTGCTCACGACCTTTTGCGTTCTACTAGTGGTTCAGGATTTAAAGTTTCTTTCCGTGGGCAAGATCTGGGTGAGTTCCAGATTCCAAGCTTTGGCCGTCACAACATTATGAATGCGACAGCGGTCATCGGTCTCCTCTACATTGCAGGTATTGACTTGAATCTAGTAAGGGAACATCTCAAGACCTTTAGTGGAGTCAAGCGCCGCTTTACAGAAAAGATTGTCAACGACACAGTCATTATTGATGACTTTGCCCATCATCCAACGGAAATTATCGCGACTCTGGATGCAGCTCGTCAGAAGTATCCAAGCAAGGAAATTGTGGCCATCTTCCAGCCGCACACCTTCACTCGGACCATTGCTCTCTTGGACGAATTTGCGGAAGCCCTCAATCAAGCAGACTCAGTCTACCTAGCTCAGATTTACGGATCTGCGCGTGAGGTGGACAAAGGCGATGTTAAGGTAGAAGATCTGGCTGAAAAGATTGTGAAGCGTGCCAAGGTTATTGATGTGGACAATGTCTCTCCACTTCTTGACCACGATAATGCCGTTTATGTCTTTATGGGAGCTGGTGACATCCAGACCTATGAATATTCCTTTGAACGTCTCCTTTCCAATCTGACCAGCAACGTTCAGTAGGAGGAGGCTTGATGGAAGCACCGATTCGAATCAGACAGGTTGACTTGAGCGACTGGGAGGAAATTCTTGCAATTGAGCAGCTGAATTTTCCAGCAGCGGAAGCGGCCAGTGCAGAAGTTCTCAAAGAGCGGATTGAACGCATCTCGGATACTTTTTTGCTGGCAGAGCTGCATGGTCAGCTTGCAGGCTATATTGTTGGACCAGCTGTTCAGGCGCGATATTTGACAGATGACCTCTTTAGCAAGGTGGGTGTTAATCCTTCAGAAGGTGGCTTCATTGCCGTCCAAAGTCTGTCCGTCCATCCTGATTTTCAGAGGCAGGGAGTCGGAACCTTGTTGCTTGCAGCTCTCAAGGAGACAGCTGTTCAGCAAAATCGACAGGGCATTAGCCTTACCTGCCATGATGAGCTGATACCTTATTATGAGATGAGTGGCTTTGTCCACGAAGGGATTTCTGACTCAACTCACGGTGGGACTATCTGGTCAAATATGGTATGGGAAAATCCTGATTTTAAGGAGAAGTGATGATTATCCGTCAAGCTCAAATGGCTGACTTAGATGCCATTTATGCCATCGAATTGGAAAATTTTAGTCCAGAAGAGGCTATTAGTCGTGAAATACTGGCGAAACACATTGAAAAGATTTCCTCAACTTTTTTGGTCGCAGAAAAAAATGGCAAGATTTTGGGCTATTTAGAAGGTCCTGTCCGACCAGAACGCTATTTAAAAGATATCTCCTTTACAGAGGACGTTGAAGATTATAGCTATCTGGCTGGCGGATTTATCTCTGTGACTAGTCTATCTATTTCTAAAGAAGCACAGGGTTTAGGTGTAGGAAAAGCCTTGTTGGACACTATGAAGGAAATTGCGATTGCTGATGAACGCCACGGTATTAATCTCACTTGTCATGATTATTTGATAGCCTATTATGAGAAGCATGGCTTCGTCAATGAAGGACCTTCGTCCTCAACTTATGCAGATGAAGTATGGTTTGATATGGTTTGGGAAAATCCCCAGATATAACTTTCATAAATAATATAGTTTTAAAAGTCGGATATGATTGCATTTATCTGACTTTTAAGATATAATGTTAGGGATTATGAAGAAGGAGATCAGGTTTTTGACTGAAAATTCACAGGATAACGAAAAGACGCTGAGTTTTAAAGAGAAGATTTTGAATGAGTTGGCAGCAGCCAATGGTACCCAAAATCACTCAGTTCAGGAAGAAGCGCAGCCTCTTTTAGGTAAAGAAATGGAATTGGCGGAGAGCTTGGAATCTCTCGTTTCTGCTGTTGAAAAATCTCATGAGGTTCTAGAAAAGGATACTTCAGTGGAGGAAGAACCTAGTAAGATCAAAGTAGAAGAGCCAATGGGACAAAGCGAGCCTACTGTTCATACTCAGGCAGATGTGCTAGAAAATATAGTTCGTAATTCTACGATTTCGGAAGTTCCATCAAATGTTGATGGACCAGGACAAGCTGATGTTGCTAAGAAGGAAAATATAGAGTCTGGAGAGGTTCAAACTTCTGTGGCTCATTCGGAAGCTTATCAAGAAAAGGTGGCGCCTGTTGCAGATGAGATAAAAGAAACAGTGTTACCTGATTCAAACACTACAGATGAAAGAGAAGCTAAAAAAGACTTTTCTACTGCAGAACCAACGCTAAGCCGTAGAGATGTTGCTCATGGAAAGAAACGTTCACGTGCAGCTCGTACCAATAGTAGTAAAAAGAAAAAACGTAAAAACGGCCTAGCCAATCGAATCGTGATGACAGTCTTGGTACTTTTCCTATTGGGCCTTGGTATTACTGGTTTTGTGGGATACAATTATGTTTCCTCTGCGCTGAAACCAGTAGATGCCAAATCGACAGAATATGTGACGGTGGAGATTCCTGCCGGTTCTAGTACCAAACAAATCGGAGAGATTTTAGAAAAGAAAGGCCTGATTAAGAACGCTCAAGTCTTTAATCTTTATTCAAAAATCAGAAGTTATGGTAATTTCCAATCTGGTTACTATAATCTTCAAAAGAGTATGGACTTAGACACGATTGCTAAGCAATTACAAGAAGGTGGAACAGATACACCACAGCCTCCAGTTCTTGGCAAGATAACAATTCCTGAGGGATACACTTTGGAGCAAATCGCCGAAGCAACTACTGTCAATGCTGCAAAAACTGCGAACAAGAATACTAAAACACCATTCAGTAAGGAAGATTTTCTAAATAAAGCTCAAGATGAAGATTTTATTGTAAAAATGACAGCTAAATATCCGCAGCTTCTAGCTACTTTGCCGAGCAAGGATAGTGGTGTTAAATATCGTCTTGAAGGTTATCTTTTCCCGGCTACTTATGATTATGGAAAAGAAACCACGGTTGAAGAACTGATTGACCAAATGTTGGCTGCTATGAATACCAATCTATCGCAGTATTACTCAACAATTGAGTCTAAGAATCTGACGGTCAATGATGTTTTAACCCTCGCCTCTTTAGTTGAAAAAGAGGGATCAACTGATCAGGATCGCAAAGATATTGCGAGCGTCTTTTATAATCGTTTGAACCAAGCTATGCCACTTCAGAGCAATATCGCGCTTCTTTATGCTCAAGGAAAACTTGGTCAAAAGACAACTCTTAAGGAAGATGCTGAAATTGATACAAATCTTGACTCGCCTTATAATGTGTACAAGAAGCAAGGTTTGATGCCTGGTCCAGTAGATAGTCCAAGCCTGTCTGCTATCGAAGCTACTATTAATCCAAGTAAGACAGAGTACTTGTATTTTGTAGCAAATGTGGAAACAGGGGCTGTATATTTTGCAAATACTTACGAAGAACACGCTAAGAATGTGGAAGAACACGTTAATAGCAAATTAAACCAATCAGGTGAAAGTTCTAACTAAATTATGTGGTTTTCCACATAATTTTGTTTTATCAAAAAATAGAAAGAAAAGAGAAAATAAAGTAATGGCTGAAAAAACTTATCCTATGACCCTTGTAGAAAAGGAAAAATTAGAACAAGAATTAGAAGAATTGAAATTGGTTCGACGTCCAGAAGTAGTAGAACGCATTAAAATTGCTCGTTCTTACGGAGATTTATCAGAAAATAGTGAATATGAAGCAGCAAAGGACGAGCAGGCTTTCGTTGAAGGACAAATTTCAAGTCTGGAGACTAAAATTCGCTATGCTGTGATTGTTGATAGCGATTCAGTTGCTAAAGATGAAGTTGCCATCGGTAAAACAGTTACTATCCAAGAAGTCGGTGAGACTGAAGAAGAAGTATACATTATCGTTGGTTCAGCTGGTGCGGATGCCTTTGCGGGAAAAGTTTCAAATGAAAGTCCGATTGGTCAAGCATTGATTGGTAAGAAGACTGGTGATATTGCAACAGTAGAAACACCAGTTGGCAGTTATGACGTCAAAATCCTAAAAGTTGAAAAAACAGTCTAAGAAAGGTCGAGCACGCTCGGCTTTTTCTTTATCAATTTATGCTATAATATAGAACAAACAAAGGAGATTGTATACTGATGGTTTTATCAAAAAAACGAGCACGCCATGTCATCGAGGAGATCATTGCCCTATTTCCTGATGCCAAACCGAGTTTAGATTTTAGAAATCATTTTGAGCTACTCGTGGCAGTCATGTTATCAGCTCAAACGACAGATGCTGCAGTCAATAAAGCTACCCCAAATCTATTTTTAGCTTATCCTACTCCAGAAGCTATGGCAGCAGCATCCGAGGCAGATATTGCCAAGCACATTTCGCGTTTAGGACTTTATCGAAATAAGGCCAAGTTTCTGAAAAAATGTGCCCAGCAACTCTTGAGCGACTTTAATGGACAGGTGCCTCAGACTCGGGAAGAATTAGAAAGTTTAGCTGGGGTGGGGCGTAAGACAGCTAACGTGGTCATGAGTGTAGGGTTTGGTATTCCAGCTTTTGCCGTTGATACACATGTTGAACGCATTTGTAAACACCACGATATTGTCAAAAAGTCAGCAACTCCTTTAGAAGTTGAAAAACGTGTTATGGATGTTCTCCCGCCTGAACGCTGGCTAGCTGCGCATCAGGCTATGATCTACTTTGGTCGGGCTATTTGCCATCCCAAAAATCCAGAGTGTGATCACTATCCTCAACTTTACAATTTTGATCATGTTTAAGTTAGTGTCTTTGAATACTAAATTTCACTAGGCGATGAGCGGTTTAAGGGACGTAAAAGACTGTTGCGAGAGTTAGAGGAATATTTAAAAGACTTTAGCAGCACGGTGATATAGAGAATAAAGGGGAGGTAGGAAGAGGATACCTTTCCCTTTTAGTTATTGATTTATCAGTGATATTGTAGGCATTAGGAAATAAATTTGTAAAAAAAGATAAAAAAATTTCAAAAAAGTGTTGACAAGGGAGTAGATAGGTGATATACTGATATAGTTGTCGCTTGAGAGAGCGATAAAGACCTTTGAAAACTGAACAAGACGAACCAATGTGCAGGGCACTACAACGTATGTTGTAGTACTGAACAATGAAAAAACAATAAATCTGTCAGTGACAGAAATGAGTGAGAACTCAAACTTTTAATGAGAGTTTGATCCTGGCTCAGGACGAACGCTGGCGGCGTGCCTAATACATGCAAGTAGAACGCTGAAGGGAGAGCTTGCTCTTCTGGATGAGTTGCGAACGGGTGAGTAACGCGTAGGTAACCTGCCTGGTAGCGGGGGATAACTATTGGAAACGATAGCTAATACCGCATAACATTGACTATTGCATGATAGTCAATTAAAAGGTGCAAATGCACCACTACCAGATGGACCTGCGTTGTATTAGCTAGTTGGTGGGGTAACGGCTCACCAAGGCGACGATACATAGCCGACCTGAGAGGGTGATCGGCCACACTGGGACTGAGACACGGCCCAGACTCCTACGGGAGGCAGCAGTAGGGAATCTTCGGCAATGGACGGAAGTCTGACCGAGCAACGCCGCGTGAGTGAAGAAGGTTTTCGGATCGTAAAGCTCTGTTGTAAGAGAAGAACGAGTGTGAGAGTGGAAAGTTCACACTGTGACGGTATCTTACCAGAAAGGGACGGCTAACTACGTGCCAGCAGCCGCGGTAATACGTAGGTCCCGAGCGTTGTCCGGATTTATTGGGCGTAAAGCGAGCGCAGGCGGTTAGATAAGTCTGAAGTTAAAGGCTGTGGCTTAACCATAGTACGCTTTGGAAACTGTTTAACTTGAGTGCAGAAGGGGAGAGTGGAATTCCATGTGTAGCGGTGAAATGCGTAGATATATGGAGGAACACC
>NZ_CALIIB010000076.1 GCF_938020365.1 uncultured Streptococcus sp.
ATTTGATTGAGATGGATGCGGTGCTGACAAAGTTGCCTTTTTCTACCCGCATGACGGTCATCAAGTTAGCAAATGGCCAGCTCTGGTGCCATTCACCAATCCAACCAAATCAAGCTTTGTTTGACCAGTTGGACGCTTTGGGACCAGTTGCACACCTCGTTTCACCTAATAAGATTCACTATGCCTATATAGCTGACTGGAAGAAGCGATATCCTGAGTCGATTGCTTGGTCTAGCCCAGGAGTGGAAGAGAGAGCAGCCAAGCAGAAAATACCAGTCTCTTTTGATGAAAAGCTGGCAGATAAGGCTCCACAAGCTTGGGCAGGGCAGATAGATCAGTTGGTTTTCAAGGGAAGTGCTTATATTGAGGAAGTTGTCTTTTTTCACAAGGACAGTCAAACCTTAATTTTGACGGATTTGATCGAGAATTTTGAAGCAGAGCGTTTTCCAAGTCCGCTTCGCAGCAAGGCTTATAAATTAGTTCGTGTTGCAGCTCCGGACGGTCAGACTCCTATTGACTACCGTATGACCTTTATCGGTCATCAAAAAGAAGCCAAGGACTGTCTAGAGCAGATGTTAGCATGGAAACCAGAAAAAATTATTCTGGCTCACGGTCGCTGTTTTCTGGAAAATGGAGTATCAGAACTCAGAAGAGCACTTAGGTGGATTCGATAAAATATCCAATTGTAGGAAATGAGAGGAGACATGTATGCAGCATTCAGCTTGGCACGCTTTGATTAAGGAGCAGTTGCCAGAAGGTTATTTTGCAAAAATCAATCGTTTTTTAGACGAAGTGTATGCTTCGGGAACCATTTACCCACCTCGGGACAAGGTGTTTAATGCGATTCAGACGACAGATTTAGCGGATGTTAAGGTGGTTATTTTGGGGCAGGATCCCTACCACGGACCGAGACAGGCACAGGGCTTGAGTTTTTCGGTGCCTGATGACATTCCAGCTCCGCCTTCTTTACAGAATATTCTCAAAGAACTGGCCGATGATATCGGCGTGAAGGAGTCGCATGATTTGACGTCTTGGGCTGAGCAGGGTGTTCTCTTGCTCAATGCTGGTCTGACAGTGCCTGCTGGCCAGGCCAATGCGCATGCCGGCTTAATCTGGGAACCTTTTACAGATGCGATTATCAAGGTCGTCAATGCAAAGACTGATCCAGTTGTTTTTATCTTATGGGGTTCTTACGCCCGCAAGAAAAAAGCCTTGATAAGCAATCCTCAACATCTGATAATCGAGTCGGCTCACCCAAGTCCGCTGTCTGCCTACCGTGGCTTCTTTGGCAGCAAACCCTTTTCACGGACCAATGATTTCTTAGTGGCTAAGGGCTTGGAGCCAATTGATTGGTTAGCATAGGAGGTAGTATGGTTCAGTTAGCAACGATTTGTTATATTGATAATGGGCGGGAATTTCTCATGCTGCACCGCAACAAAAAGCCAAATGATGTTCATGCTGGGAAGTGGATTGGTGTCGGCGGCAAGCTAGAGCGTGGAGAAACCCCGCAGGAATGCGCGGCACGCGAGATTCTAGAGGAAACAGGACTAAAGGCCAAGCCTGTCCTAAAAGGTGTTATTACTTTTCCAGAATTCACTCCCGACTTGGACTGGTACACCTATGTCTTCAAGGTGACGGAGTTTGAAGGAGAGTTGATTGATTGCAATGAAGGGACGCTGGAATGGGTGCCTTACGATCAAGTTCTTTCAAAGCCGACTTGGGAAGGCGATCATACCTTTGTTGAGTGGCTTTTAGAAGACAAGCCTTTCTTTTCAGCCAAATTTGTTTATGATGGTGATAAACTGCTCGACACGCAGGTCGATTTTTACGAATAAAGGAGATACAAAATGCTACTAATCAAGAATGGCCGTGTAATGGATCCTAAGTCTGGTCTGGATCAAGTGTGCGATGTGCTGGTGGAGGGCAAGAAAATTGTCAAAATCGGCCAAAATCTGGAAGCGGCTGATGCCCAAGTCCTAGATGCTAGTGGTTTGGTCGTTGCCCCCGGTCTGGTCGACATTCACGTTCACTTCCGGGAGCCGGGCCAGACTCATAAAGAAGACATTCACACGGGAGCCTTGGCAGCGGCAGCGGGCGGTTTTACAACGGTTGTTATGATGGCCAATACCAATCCGACCATCTCTACAGTTGAAACCCTGCAGGAAGTGCTGGAGTCTACTAGTCGTGAAAATATCCATATCAAGTCCGTCGCAACGATTACAGAGAATTTTGATGGCCAGCATTTGACAGATTTTAAAGCGCTCTTGGCAGCTGGTGCCGTTGGCTTCTCAGATGACGGTATTCCGCTGACCAACGCTGGCATTGTCCGCCAAGCCCTGATCGAAGCACGTAAAAACGATACTTTTATCAGCTTGCATGAGGAAGATCCTAATCTCAACGGCATCCTTGGTTTCAATGAGCATATCGCCAAAGAGCATTTTCATATCTGTGGCGCGACAGGTGTGGCAGAATACAG
>NZ_CALIIB010000077.1 GCF_938020365.1 uncultured Streptococcus sp.
TGCGATCGTCTCTTGATGCCACAAGTTTCAACTGAAATGTTTGTGGAAGCTTGTAAGGCTGTTGTCCGCGCCAATGAAGACTATGTACCGCCGTATGGAACAGGGGGAACTCTCTACCTTCGTCCCCTTTTGATTGGTATCGGAGATATCATCGGGGTAAAACCAGCAGAGGAGTATATTTTTACGATTTTTGCTATGCCAGTTGGAAACTACTTCAAGGGTGGTTTGGTTCCAACCAACTTCTTGATTCAGGACGAATACGACCGTGCAGCTCCACATGGTACAGGTGCTGCTAAGGTGGGTGGTAACTACGCAGCTAGTCTCCTACCAGGTAAGATGGCTAAGTCTCGTAACTTTTCAGACGTTATCTACCTAGATCCGTCAACTCATACCAAGATTGAAGAAGTCGGATCAGCCAACTTCTTTGGAATTACAGTAAACAATGAATTTGTGACTCCGCTTAGCCCGTCCATTCTACCGTCCATTACCAAATATTCTTTGCTTTACTTGGCAGAGCACCGCTTGGGCTTGATGCCAATTGAAGGTGACGTTCCGATTGATAACTTGGATCGCTTTGTAGAAGCGGGAGCCTGTGGTACTGCGGCTGTTATCTCACCAATTGGAGGAATCCAGCACGGTGATGACTTCCATGTTTTTTACAGTGAAACAGAAGTCGGCCCAGTGACCCGCAAACTCTACGATGAGCTGACTGGTATCCAATTTGGTGATGTAGAAGCTCCAGAAGGTTGGATTGTAAAAGTAGACGAATAACTTTAAGAGCCTTTCGAGGCTCTTTTTATTGAGGAAATCACTTGCCAGCTTTGCTATTTTTGTGTAAAATAGAAACTTGAAAGAGGTAGAAGAATGAGTAAAAAAGATAAAAAAATTGAGATTCAGATTGCGGATAGTAAGGTGACACTTGGCGCTGACCAATTTGATGGCTACACCCTTTCTATTGGGAAAAAGGTCATTGGGGAGATTGCCGAGTTTGACGGCCAATTTGCTATTATCAAGAATGGAAATGTTGAAAGTTTATATAAAAAGCTTGAAAAAGCGGTGGAAACTTTGATTGAAACCTACAATTTAGGAAAATAAGGGCTTGCGCTTTTATTAGATTAATGATATAATTGATATCGTTGATTGTCGGAGAGATAGCGAAGAGGCTAAACGCGGCGGACTGTAAATCCGCTCCTTCGGGTTCGGGGGTTCGAATCCCTCTCTCTCCATTTCATCATTGGGGTATAGCCAAGCGGTAAGGCAAGGGACTTTGACTCCCTCATGCGTTGGTTCGAATCCAGCTACCCCAGTTCTTAGGTAATATATCAGATAAAGGATAAAATATCGTCGGATATTTTATTTCTTTATAGGGTGAAAAACGGTAAAAGATAAATCAATGTCGTTTGCGGGTGCTTAGGAAAATAATTATAAGTATGTCAAGTAGTATACTTGATTGTTGGAGGATTTTTTTAGATGAATGAATTTGAAGATTTGCTAAACAGTGTTAGCCAAGTCGAGCCAGGTGATGTCGTTACTGCTGAAGTATTGACAGTGGATGCTAACCAAGCTAATGTTGCCATTGCTGGTACTGGTGTTGAAGGGGTTTTGACTCTGCGTGAGTTGACAAATGATCGTGATGCTGACATCAATGACTTTGTAAAACCAGGTGACACACTTGAATTGCTTGTTCTTCGTCAAGTAGTAGGTAAAGATACAGATACAGTTACTTACCTAGTATCTAAAAAACGTTTAGAAGCTCGCAAAGCATGGGACAAATTGGTTGGTCGTGAAGAAGAAGTTGTTACTGTTAA
>NZ_CALIIB010000078.1 GCF_938020365.1 uncultured Streptococcus sp.
GAAATTTGAACTCAAACAGCAAAAACGATTGGAAAAGCACAAGGGGCATTGAGCCCGGTTTTTCTGATTGCTATGAAAAGTCTTCTGTCGGGAGGCTTTTTTGTTTCTTAAACAAATTTTTCTTGTCTCGAAACTATACCAATTTTATGTTGACAAATATCAAGTTGGTGTGTATAATGGTTTCGTCTCTCGATAAAAAGATAAATAAGACTATACCAATTTTCAATAAAGGAGGAACTAGCTTTTTGACAGCAAAAGGCTAGAAATAAATCTATGTGTGGAATCGTCGGAGTTGTGGGAAACCGCAATGCAACAGATATTTTGATGCAAGGACTTGAAAAGTTAGAATACCGAGGCTATGATTCGGCTGGAATTTTTGTGACAACAGGAGAAAAATCTAGTCTGGTCAAGTCTGTTGGTCGGATTGCAGATCTTCGTGCCAAGATTGGCATGGATGTAGCAGGTTCAACAGGTATTGGGCATACCCGCTGGGCAACCCACGGAAAACCAAGTGAGAATAACGCCCATCCTCACACTTCTCAGACAGGCCGTTTTGTTTTGGTTCACAACGGTGTGATTGAAAATTACCTGGATATCAAAAATAATTATCTTGCTGGTCATGATTTTAAAGGCCAGACAGATACAGAAATTACAGTTCATTTGATTGGGAAATTCGCGGAAGAAGACGGCCTCTCTGTTCTTGACGCTTTCCGCAAAGCTCTTCACATTATCGAAGGTTCCTACGCTTTTGCCTTGGTAGATGCCCAAGATCCTTCTACGATCTACGTTGCCAAAAACAAATCTCCACTTTTGATTGGCTTGGGTGACGGCTACAATATGGTCTGCTCCGATGCCATGGCTATGATTCGCGAGACCAGCGAATATATGGAAATCCATGATAAAGAGCTGGTCATCGTGACGGCTAATAGCGTAGAAGTGCAAGACTATGAAGGCAATGTTCTTGAACGTGGCAGCTATACTGCTGAGCTGGACCTGTCTGATATCGGCAAAGGCACTTATCCTTACTACATGCTGAAGGAAATTGATGAGCAGCCAACCGTGATGCGGAAGCTGATCAGCACTTATGCGGATGACAATAATAAGATGTTGATTGATCCTGCCATCATCAAGACAGTCCAAGAAGCGGATCGCATTTATATCATTGCTGCTGGAACTTCTTATCATGCGGGTTATGCTTCTAAACGGATGTTGGAAGAACTGACGGATACGCCAGTTGAGCTGGGAATTTCTTCTGAATGGGGCTATGCTATGCCGCTTCTGAGCAAGAAGCCACTTTTCATCTTTATCAGCCAATCTGGTGAGACAGCTGATAGTCGCCAAGTCTTGGTCAAGGCCAATGAACTGGGCATTCCTAGCTTGACAGTGACTAATGTGCCAGGTTCAACCTTGTCTCGTGAAGCCAAGCATACCTTGCTTCTCCATGCTGGACCAGAAATTGCCGTGGCTTCAACCAAAGCCTACACTGCACAAATCGCTGCCCTAGCTTTCTTGGCCAAGGCGGTTGGTGATGCTAATGGCAATGAAAAAGCCAAGAAGTTTGATTTGGTTCATGAGTTGTCTATCGTAGCCCAGTCTATCGAGTCTACCCTTTCTGAAAAAGAACTGATCGAAAGCAAGGTTCGTGACTTGTTGGCGGAAACTCGTAGCGCCTTTTATATCGGTCGTGGTCAGGATTATTATGTGGCGATGGAAGCTAGCCTTAAGCTTAAGGAAATTTCCTACATTCAGTGTGAAGGCTTTGCGGCAGGAGAGCTTAAGCATGGTACTATTTCTCTGATTGAAGAGGGAACACCTGTTCTAGCCCTACTTTCAGACGAGGTCTTGGCTAGCCATACTCGCGGAAATGTTTCTGAAGTTGTGGCGCGCGGAGCCAAGGTGTTGACCATTGCGGAGGAAAATGTGGCTAAGGATGGAGACGATATTGTCCTGAGCCAAGTTCACCCTTATTTGTCCCCAATCTCTATGGTGGTACCGACTCAATTGATTGCTTATTTTGCAACCTTGCACCGTGGTTTAGATGTGGATAAACCACGTAATCTCGCTAAATCTGTAACGGTAGAATAACCGTCTTAACGAATCTCGATAAAAATACCAAGCCTCAGATTTTTCTGGGGCTTTTAGTATGGTATTTTGGTGACGATGCTCTTTGGAAGTCTCTTTCGACCATGGCAAAACCATGTTATTCCATGCAGATGGACAATGGAGTGAGCATCATTTTTGTATATATTACTAATTAGTGATAAAATATTTTCATCTTAAATATCAGGAGGACAAAAACATGGTGGACTTAGGTATTTCTACTTTTGGAGAGACAACGCCACTGGAGGGTACAGGGCAGACCTATACTCATGACGAGCGGATTCGGCAACTGGTAGCAGAGATTGAGCTGGCAGACAAGGTGGGACTGGACGTGTATGGCATTGGAGAGCATCACCGAGAGGACTTTGCCGTCTCTGCGCCGGAGATTGTGCTGGCGGCTGGTGCGGTCAAGACAGAGAAGATTCGCCTGACCAGTGCTGTCAGTGTCTTGTCGAGCTTGGATCCTATTCGAGTCTACCAGCAGTATGCGACGATTGATGCATTGTCAAATGGCAGAGCAGAGGTCATGGCTGGCCGTGGCTCTTTTATCGAGTCCTTTCCGCTCTTTGGCTATGACTTGAAGGATTATGAAGAGCTTTTTGATGAAAAGCTGGACTTGCTCCTCTATGCCAGTGTCGAGACGCGGTTGAATTGGAAGGGAAAACTGACGCAGACTATTGACAATCGGGAAGTCTACCCACGGGCGGTGCAAGAAACACTGCCAGTTTGGGTAGCGACAGGGGGAAATGTCGAGTCCACCATTAAGGTCGCCCAGAAGGGCCTACCGATTGCGTATGCCATTATCGGTGGACAGCTTAAGCGCTTCAAGCCCCTGCTGGATGCGTATCGCCGGATTGGACGGGAAAGTGGTCACTCAGATGAAAAGTTGAAGATCGCTGCCCACTCTTGGGGCTGGGTCATGGAGGATAATGAGGAGGCGGTCCGGACTTACTTCCATCCGACCAAGCAGGTAGTGGACGCTATCTCCAAGGACCGCCCTCACTGGCGGGAGATGACTTATGAGCAATACCTAGATCAGGTAGGACCAGAGGGAGCCATGTTTGTCGGCAGTCCTGAAAAGGTCGCTCAGAAATTGATCAAGATGATAGAGGAGCTGGGTTTGGACCGCTTCATGCTGCATCTGCCGTTGGGATCGCTTCCGCATGAGCAGGTTCTCCAGTCTATCGAACTCTTTGGCACCAAGGTTGCACCGCTTGTGCGGGAGTATTTTGCAGCTAAGGGTAAGTAAGATCGAAGTAGAGGTCTTTTGATAAAGATTGCCTATCTCTCCCATAGAAAATATATATCTTGCCTTTCTAAAAATAGTAAGAAAAAACAGGTTTTTCATCGAAAGCTGAAAAACCTTGCTAAAGCTAGCTTGAGCTAGCTTTTTTAATTTACTCTTATAAATATTTTTAATCGGGCTGATAGGAAATATATATTTGGAAAGCTTACTTTTCAGTGATATGATAATAGCAATCAAATTGAAAAGGAGCAAGATATGTCTAAAAGAGAGTTGGTTTTAAAAGCCTTTAAGGGGGAAAAAGTTGAACGAGTGCCAGTTGGTTTCTGGCATCATTTTACCAGCGAGGATGAGTGGCTGGCTGGTTTTGGCAATCAGACTATTATTAAGAAAAATCTGGCAGGCCATCAAGCATTTCTATCAGAAGTCAAGCCAGACTTTGTCAAGCTGATGAGCGATGGTTATTTTGCCTACCCGAATGAGCGCTTGAAAAAAGTTCAATCCATCAAGGACTTGGCAGATATCGAGCCGCTAGGCGCCGACCATCCTTGGATCAGTGAGCAGGTGGAGCTGGTTCAAAAGATTAGGGCTGGCTTCACAGAGGATTTGGTTGCTATTTACAATATTTTTGCGCCGGTGACCTACTTAAAATGGCTGGTTGGCAAGGTTGCTGGAGGAGATGATATCATTGCAGATTTTCTAGCAGAGGATGCGGAAGTGACAAAGCGGGTGCTGGATGCAATTGCTCAAGATATCGCGGCTTTGACAGAGCGCATTATCAAGGAAGCTGGTGCAGATGGAATTTACCTCAGCGTTCAGAGCATTCAGGATGCGAGAGTGTCGGCCGAAGATTACAAGGCTTACATTGCTCCTAGTGAATTAGCGGTGCTGGAAGCAGCCAATGCAGCTGGCGGAGTGAATATTCTGCATATTTGTGGCTACGAAGGCGCGCGAAACGACGTTCATCTTTTCACAGATTATCCAGCTCAGGTCATCAACTGGGCAGTGGGGCCAGAAGGTATCAGTTTGGCAGAAGGTCGCAAATTATTCGGCGGTCGGACCGTTCTAGGTGGCTTTGAAAATGGCAAGACTGGTCTGCTCTACACAGGTAGCCAAGAAGCTATTCAAAATGAAACCAAGCGCTTGATAGCAGAGGCTGGCAAGGATGCTTTGATTATTGGAGCTGACTGCACCATCCCAAGCGATATTGATCCAGAGCGGATTGAGTGGGTTCGCCAAGCAGCAAGTTTAGCATAAGAAGGAGACGAAAGAATGAGTAAGAAAAAATGGATTATCGGTGGAGTAGCTGTGATTGCTATTGTTGCCGGAACTTATTTGGGACGGACCTTGACGGGGGCTTCATCCAGCAAGGCGAGTAGTTCGACATCAGGCAGTGACAAGGTCACGACTTTAAAAGTAGCTCATACGCAAAACTACGTTCCTTACGACTTTTTGGATGAAAAAGGCCAGTCAGATGGGTATGAAGTAGCAGTACTCAAGGCCATTGATGAAAAATTGCCAGATTATCAGTTCGAATATACTGGCACTAGTGATGAAGATCTTTTGATTGGTTTGGAATCTGGGAAATATGATATCGGAACCAAGGGAGCTTGGTACACTGAAGAGCGGGCAAAGAAATTTATTATTCCAGAAAGTCCTATCGGAGCTAGTATCATCGGCTTCACCATTCGAAAAGCGGATGCAAATAAATTTAAAAATATTGATGATTTTGCCAAAGAAAAAGGGAAATTGGTGCCGATTTCGCCACAGAATGCTCAATGGACGGTGATTGAAGAGTACAACAAAAAGCACAGTGCTAGTCCAATTGAGTTGACCGCAGCAGAGTCTTTTCAGATAGCGGATGCCTATGCTTGGGTCTTGGAAGGACGCTATGATGCCTTCTTTGATATCAAATTGTCCTTTGAAAAAGCTGTCACAGACAAGGCAGGTTCCTACCATCAGTATGCGGACCAGTTGAGCTGGTTCCCTTATAAGGGTATCCCTACCTATCCACTCATTCATAAAGATAAAAAGAATGAAGAGTTTGCCAAAGCCTATGAAAAGGCTATTAAAGAGCTAGAAAAAGATGGGACACTCTCTAAATTATCGGAAAAATACTTTGGTGAAGATGTCTTTTCTTATGTAGATAAAGACTAAAAGCTGGAGAAAGGAGACCGTATGGTCGCTTATGATTTGTCCCGTGTTTTTGGCCTACTGCCTGGTTTGTTACAGGCCTTGCCGACTACTTTATGGATTATGTTCGTGACGGTTTTAATTGGCTCCTTGCTAGGTGGCCTGTTGGCCTGGGCTCAGATTGCGGAGGAGCCGACTTTTGCTGGTCTAGCTAGAGGATATATATTTATCCTTAGGTGTACACCGCCTATTGTCTTGCTCTTCTTGGTCTTCTATGGCATTCCAGAGTTTTTAAAATGGTGGTTGGGACTGGATATCAACAATTGGTCACGGACCGTATTTGTCATTATTACCATGATTCTGCTCTTTGCGGCCATGATTGCAGAAGTCTTCAAGGCAGCCTATCTAGCTGTTCCCAAGGGACAGACCGAGGCGGGTCTCAGTATTGGTTTGACACCCGTGCAGACATTTCTGCGTATTGTCCTGCCACAGGCTTTTCGCATCGCCCTGCCTAATCTGACTACCGCCTTTCTTAATCTCATGCGAGATGCTGCGCTGGCCTATACGATTGGGGCAGTGGATGTTATGGGAGCGGGGCAAAATCTCATCAGCCGGAATCTGGGCAATTATTCCCTCGAAACCTATACAGCGGTGGCCTTGATTTACTGGGGGATTGCCCTAGTGGTCTCGCTGGCTTCCCAGCTTCTGGAAAAAAGTCTGACAGTCAAGGAGAGGTAAAGCATGGATTTGAATTATATTGTAAATACCTTTCTGGTTACTTTGAAGGGCATACCGGTCACACTGATTATCATGATAGTGGCTATTCTGCTCAGCTTTATTCCAGCCCTTCTCTTAGCTCTAGGTCAGATTTATAAAGTTCGAGGTGTGCGAACCTTTTCGGTGGTTTATCTGGCCTTCATTCGGGCGACGCCGCCCATTTTACTTATCCTCTTTTTCTACAGTCTATTTCCTAGCTTGCTGAATCAATTTTTCAAAAGTCTAGGCAGTCAGGTAGACGTCTTTAAGTTCAATCCGCTTTACTATGCTTTCATCATCTATAGCTTGATGACAACAGGGAGTTTATCGGAAATCTTGCGCTCTGCTATTTTGACAGTGGATAAAGGGCAGTTGGAGGCGGCTCAAGCGATTGGTTTAACGAATTTTCAAGCTTATCGGAGAATTGTTTTTCCTCAGGCTCTGCGTTCTGCCCTGCCCAATCTCGCCAATCTGGTTATCAATTTGGTTAAGGGGACCTCACTGGTATTTGTCATGACGGTCAAGGATATTACAGCTTTGGCTAAGGTCGAAGCCTCTCATTCTTACCAGTATTCAGAGTCTTACTTAGTGATTTTTGTTATTTATCTCATTATCTGCGGCTTGATTCAGTGGATGTTTAGAAGCTTGGAAAAGCGCTACGCTCTTGCTTAGGAAGGAAAGATTATGTTAGAAGTAAAACATATCTCCAAACGATTTGGAGAGCACCAGGTGCTGGCAGATGTCAGTCTCAGGGTCAATCAAGGCGACGTTGTGGTAATTCTTGGTCCCTCAGGCTCTGGGAAAACAACATTTCTGCGCTGTCTGAATCACTTAGAAAAGGCGGATGGCGGCCAGCTGACTTTGGCTGGTAAGGACTATGATTTGGCCAAACTTAGCAAAAAGGAGATTTTGGAAATACGCAGAAAGACGGCCTTTGTCTTCCAACATTATAATCTCTTTGCCAATAAAACAGCCCTTGAAAATATCTTAGAGGGCTTAGTGATCGCTCGTAAGATACCGAGAGAAGAAGCGCTTGAGATTGCGGAAGATGCCTTGAAGCGCGTGGGCCTTTTAGCCTACAAGGACTACTATCCTTCTCAACTATCAGGCGGCCAGCAGCAGCGGATTGGGATTGCCCGCGCCATTGCTGTCAAGCCAGATGTCATCCTGCTGGATGAGCCAACTTCGGCTCTAGATCCGGAACTGGTCGGTGAAGTGCTCAGTGTCATGAAGCAGCTGGCTCAGGAGGGAGTGACCATGGTCGTTGTGACCCACGAGATGAGCTTTGCCCGTGATGTGGCCAACCATGTCATCTTTATGGACGGAGGTCACATCATCGAAGAAAATCCTCCACAGGAATTCTTCACCAGTCCCAAGGAGGAGCGGACCAAACAGTTTCTGTCCCGCATTCTGTCGGATGCCAGTTATAGTGTAGAGTATATGATTTAACTTGTATCAAAATAGAGAAGCTTTCTTCACATTTCTATGTGGGGGAAGTTTTTTGACTTTTAAAAAATTATGTAATTTTTTTGTTAAAACCTATTGACAAGGGAGTAAAAAGGATGTATAATTACAACTGTAAACAAAAAGTTTACACAGAATTTATTCAGAAGATGAGGATGTAGCCAGTAGGCGATTATTTTTGGGAGGATTAAAAATTATGTAACATTATATTCTTCTGAAATAGATCCAACTCATCCATAAAGTAAGAGACTGAAGGAGTCTTAATTTTTGGAAATAGAATAAGTTATGTAAAATAATAGATAGGAGAAGATCTCCGATATGAACATAAATGTACAGTAGGTAAGAAAGAGATTTCTTATCTGAAACTTTAGTAAATGAAAAAAATGATATAAAAACGTATAAAAAGTGAGGAAAAATGATGAACAACAATTACAACAATTTTAACAGTATGGACGACCTTTTCAACCAACTCATGGGGCGCATGGGCGGCTACAACAGCGAACACCGGCGCTACTTGATCAATGGTAGAGAGGTCACACCGGAAGAGTTTGCTCAGTACCGAGCTACTGGCAAGCTCCCTGGTCAAGTAGTTGGCGAACAGGATGTGCAAGCTGGAGCGCATGGGCCTAAGCAAGATGGCATTCTGGCTAAGCTAGGTCGCAATTTGACTCAAGAAGCGCGTGATGGTAAGTTAGATCCAGTCATTGGACGCAATAAGGAAATCCAAGAAACAGCTGAAATTCTTTCTCGCCGGACTAAGAATAATCCAGTTCTGGTCGGTGATGCCGGAGTTGGTAAGACAGCTGTCGTAGAAGGATTGGCTCAGGCTATTGTCAATGGTGATGTGCCAGCGGCCATCAAGAATAAAGAAATTATTTCTGTCGATATTTCCGGTCTGGAAGCTGGTACTCAATATCGTGGTAGCTTTGAAGAAAATATCCAAAACTTGGTCAATGAAGTCAAGGAAGCCGGCAACATCATCCTCTTCTTTGACGAAATCCATCAAATTCTGGGGGCTGGCTCTACTGGCGGAGATAGTGGCTCTAAGGGCTTGGCAGATATTCTCAAACCAGCGCTTTCTCGCGGTGAGTTGACCGTTATCGGGGCTACTACTCAAGACGAGTACCGCAATACCATTCTCAAAAATGCAGCTCTGGCTCGTCGTTTCAATGAAGTTAAGGTCAATGCACCATCTGCCGAAGATACCTATCAGATCCTTCGAGGCATTCGGGACTTGTACGAAAAGCACCACAATGTCATCCTGCCGGATGAAGTGCTGAAAGCGGCTGTGGATTACTCTGTTCAGTATATTCCACAACGAAGCCTGCCAGACAAGGCGATTGACCTAGTCGACGTGACTGCTGCCCACTTGGCAGCCCAGCATCCAGTGACTGATGTTCATGCAGTTGAAAATGAGATTGCTGAACAGAAAGACAAACAGGAAGCAGCTGTTGAAAAAGAAGACTATGAAGCAGCTTTGAATGCTAAGACCCGCATTGAAGAGCTGGAAAAGAAGATCCAAAATCACACTGAGGATATGAAGGTGACGGCGACAGTCAATGATGTGGCAGAGTCTGTTGAACGAATGACTGGTGTGCCGGTATCTCAAATGGGCGCTAGCGATATTGAGCGCCTTAAGGGCATGAATGACCGTCTCAAAGCCAAGGTGATTGGCCAAGACAAGGCTGTAGAAGCTGTGGCTAGGGCTATCCGCCGTAACCGTGCAGGATTTGATGAAGGCAACCGTCCAATCGGAAGCTTCCTCTTTGTAGGTCCAACTGGGGTTGGTAAGACCGAACTTGCTAAACAATTGGCGCTTGATATGTTTGGAACCAAGGATGCGATTATCCGTTTGGATATGTCTGAATACAGTGACCGCACAGCGGTTTCCAAGCTGATTGGTACGACTGCGGGCTATGTCGGCTATGATGATAACAACAACACCCTGACCGAGCGTGTCCGTCGCAATCCATATTCTATCATTCTCTTGGATGAGATTGAAAAGGCGGATCCACAGGTGATTACCCTTCTCCTTCAAGTTCTGGATGATGGTCGTTTGACGGATGGTCAAGGAAACACAGTCAACTTCAAGAACACGGTCATCATTGCGACTTCCAATGCCGGATTTGGCTATGAAGCAGGCTTGGAAGAGGATGCTGAAAAGCCTGATCTGATGGACCGACTCAAAGCTTACTTCCGTCCAGAATTCCTCAATCGTTTCAATGCGGTTATTGAGTTCTCTCATCTCAAGAAAGAAGACTTGATGGAGATTGTCAATCTCATGCTGATTGAAGTAAATCAAACCTTGAGCAAAAAAGAAATTGATCTTGCAGTATCTGATGCAGCTAAGGAATTCCTACGTGACGCTGGTTATGACCAAGTCATGGGTGTTCGTCCACTCCGTAGAGTTATCGAGCAACAAATCCGTGACAAGGTGACTGACTTCCACTTGGATAATCTAGATGCTAAGCATTTGACAGCTGATTTGGAAGATGGTGTCTTGGTTATTAAGGAAAAGGAGGGGGCTGAGTAAGTCCCTTTCTCTTGAACTTTTAAAAGATAGACCAGCTATTAGTGATGTTAAAAAAGTCTTTTAAAATCGTCTTTAAAGCCTTTTGTAGTCAGGTCGAAAGAACAGTCCTCTCTTGTAAAAAAAAGAGAAATTTGTTATAGTAATGAAGACATGAAAAACGAAAGGAGACGACTATGGGATACCAAATGATTATCATGTTTGTGGTCATGGCTGGATTGATTTTCTACATGAACCGCACACAGAAAAAACAAGCGGAAAAACGCATGGAAAGCTTGAATAAGCTCCAAAAGGGTTATGAGGTCATCACAATTGGCGGTTTGTATGGAACTGTTGATGAAGTGGATACTGAAAAACGGACCGTTGTTTTGGATGTTGATGGCGTTTATTTGACTTTTGAATTAACAGCGATCAAGACAGTCTTACCACAAGCTGAAGCCGAAGTTGATCCTGAAGCAAAAGTAGCGATTGAGGCTGATGGTGTGGAAGAATCTGCTATCGAAGAATAAGAAAAAGAATCTGAGGATCTCGGATTCTTTTTTTACCTTTTTATCAGAGTCTGTAGTTTTGGGGCATTTCTTGAAAAATAAAAGAGGAAAGCCTATAATATAAGCAGGTAAGGCCTTTCAAAAGAACAAGAGGCTGTGAATGAGTGGTTTTACGAAGCTTCTTAGCCTAGTTTTGGGTGCTCACTGTCAAAAAACTTGCTAAAACAACACTTTTGTTAGATTTATGATATAATAAAATGATTAAAATTTAGGATAAAGCTATGTTTCACTTAAAAAAGAAAGAAAAAGTAACCATCCCCCTACAGGTGCCAAAGCATATTGGGATTATTATGGATGGAAATGGCCGTTGGGCCAAGAAGAGACTGCAACCTCGTGTGTTTGGACATAAGGCGGGTATGGAGGCTTTGCAGAATGTCACCATCGCAGCCAAAGAGATGGGCGTCCAGGTTTTGACGGTCTATGCTTTTTCAACAGAAAACTGGTCTCGACCAGAAAAAGAAGTCAAATTTATCATGAACCTGCCTGTTGAATTTTATGAGCGTTATGTGCCTGAATTGCACAAAAACAATGTGAAAATTCAAATGATTGGCGATGTGGCCAGATTACCTAAAGCTACATATGATGCCTTGGTTAAAGCAGAAGAGCTGACAAAGCTCAATACTGGCTTGATTTTGAACTTTGCCTTGAACTATGGTGGACGGGCAGAATTAACTCAAGCCATTCGCAATATTGCTCAAGAAGTTTTGGATGCCAAGTTTAATCCCGGTGATATCAGCGAGGAAATGATTGGGGATTATTTACAGACTAGTAACCTACCTCGTATTTTACGGGACCCTGATTTGATCATCAGGACTAGCGGGGAATTACGTCTCAGTAATTTCCTTCCATGGCAAAGTGCCTATAGCGAATTGTACTTTACAAAGACCTTGTGGCCGGATTTTAATGAAAAATCTTTAAAAGAAGCTATCGAAGAATATAGTAAGCGCCAGAGACGCTTTGGTGGTGTTTAGGAGAATATATGGATAAGGATTTACAGACGAGATTGATTTTTGCGGGAGTGGCTCTTGCAATTTTCCTTCCTTTGGTCGTATTAGGAGGAGTCGCTTTTCAGATTGTTGTAGGCATTTTAGCCATGTTAGCAGTACATGAATTGCTCCGAATGAAGGGCCTAGCGACGACAACTCTTGAAGGTATGTTGGCCATGCTGGCTGCCTTTGTCTTAGCAGTTCCGATTGAGTATTATTTTACCTTTTTGCCAATTGATGGCAATGTAATAGCCTATACTCTGGTCATCTTTTGCTTATTGGGTTCTATTGTCGTTGGTAGCAATTATACTTTTGATGATGTAGTCTATCCGATTGCAGTTAGTTTCTATGTAGGATCAGGTTTTAATGCCCTTTTAGATGCTCGAGTTGCAGGCCTAAACAAGGTGCTTTTGGCTCTTCTAATTGTTTGGGCAACAGATAGTGGTGCTTATCTCTTTGGTCGCCGTTTTGGGATGAAAAAGCTAGCTCCAACAATTTCACCCAATAAAACTGTTGCAGGTGCCCTCGGTGGTATCGCGTCTGCGATGGTAGTCACCTTCATTTTTGTTTTGATTGATGGAAGTGTGGCTGCTCCGCATAATCGCTGGCTTTTGGTTTTATATGCTATTTTCTTTAGTATAGCTGGACAGTTTGGAGACTTGGTGGAAAGCGCCATTAAACGTCATTATGGTGTCAAAGATTCTGGTAAGTTTATACCTGGCCATGGTGGTGTTTTGGATCGCTTTGACAGTTTGCTCTTTGTCTTCCCTCTGATGCGGATTTTAGGTTTATTCTAATTTGTTTAAGATGTGCAGAGTTGGAGATAAGCGGCTTCTTCTGCCTGGAACAAAATTTAATGAAAAACAGAGTACTGGGAGACACTCCCAGCCTCTTTGATTTAGACTCCAGAAGTCAAGATTTAGAAAGGAATGTGTGGTAAGGAAAGTATGGGAATTATGGGACTCCTCACCTTCATCATTGTTTTTGGTATTATTGTAGTGGTTCATGAGTATGGACATTTCTACTTTGCCAAAAAGTCAGGCATTCTCGTTCGAGAATTTGCCATTGGAATGGGACCGAAAATCTTTTCTCATATTGGAAAAGATGGAACAGCCTATACCATTCGGATTCTTCCTCTAGGTGGCTATGTGCGCATGGCTGGCTGGAGTGATGATACAACTGAAATCAAAACTGGAACACCTGTCAGTCTGACTCTAAATGAAGAAGGCAAGGTTATTCGAGTAAATCTATCTGGCAAGAAGATTGACCAGACAGCCTTGCCAATGAATGTGACAAGTTTTGATTTTGAAGATAAATTAGAAATCACTGGTTTGGTTCTTGAAGAAAGTAGAACCTACTCAGTTGATCACGATGCAACTATCGTTGAAGCAGATGGGACAGAAGTTCGGATTGCGCCTTTAGATGTTCAGTACCAAAATGCAACAATCTGGGGCCGTTTAATCACAAACTTTGCTGGCCCTATGAATAACTTTATTTTGGGTATCGTGGCTTTTTGGATTCTAATTGCTCTCCAAGGTGGTGTTCAAAATCTGGACACAAACCACGTACAGGTTGCTCCGAACGGTGCCTTAGCTCAAGCTGGTGTAAAAAATAACGACCAGATTCTAAAGGTTGGTCAGACAGAAATTTCAAACTGGGATGATTTGACTCAGGCAGTTGAAAAGGAAACGAAAGGTCAAAAGAATCCCAAACTTAACCTGACGGTTAAAAGCGGAAACGAGACCAAAGAAGTAACAGTCAGTCCTAAAAAAGAAGGGGACCGTTACTTATTAGGTGTCACGCCAGGTATGAAGTCGGATCTGATGTCCATGATGGTAGGTGGTCTGACCATGGCTTGGGATGCGGCCTTCCGTATTTTAAATGCTTTGAAAAACTTGATTTTCCATCCTAGTCTTAATCAACTGGGAGGACCAGTAGCTATTTTCCGTGTCAGCAGCCAAGCGGCACAAGCTGGTCTGGATCAGGTGATTAGTCTATTGGCTCTGCTATCAATCAATATTGGTATTTTCAATTTGATTCCGATTCCAGCTCTTGACGGTGGAAAGATTGTTCTCAACATAATTGAAGCAATTCGCAGAAAACCGCTCAAGCGCGAAACAGAGACTTATGTAACTTTAGCAGGTGTAGCGATTATGGTTGTGCTGATGATTGCTGTGACCTGGAATGATATTATGCGTACATTCTTTTAAGTAAGGGCAAGTGAAGATAAAACGTAGATTGCTAAAGAAATTTCACTGCCTTCAAATATAATTAAAGGAGTTTTTATGAGACAAAGTAAAATGCTAATTCCAACCTTGCGTGAAATGCCAAGTGATGCGCAGGTTATCAGTCATGCCTTGCTTTTGCGGGCGGGCTATGTTCGCCAAGTGTCAGCGGGAGTTTATTCTTATCTGCCATTGGCCAATAGAGTTATTGAAAAAGCTAAAAATATCATGCGTCAAGAATTTGAAAAAATTGGTGCAGTAGAAATGTTGGCGCCAGCTTTGCTAAGTGCAGATCTTTGGCGTGAATCAGGGCGTTACGAGACCTATGGTGATGATCTCTTTAAGTTAAAGAACCGTGAGGGATCAGACTTCATTTTGGGACCAACCCATGAAGAAACCTTTACTGCACTAGTGCGTGATTCAGTGAAATCTTACAAACAATTACCGCTGAATCTGTATCAAATCCAGCCAAAATATCGTGATGAAAAACGTCCTCGTAACGGTCTTTTGCGTACGCGAGAGTTCATCATGAAAGATGCTTATAGCTTCCATGCAAACTATGATAGTTTGGATGTGACTTATGATGAATACAAGTCTGCCTATGAAAAGATCTTCACTCGTAGCGAGATTGATTTTAAAGCCATCATTGGAGATGGTGGTGCTATGGGAGGAAAGGATAGCCAAGAATTCATGGCGATTACTCCAGATCGAACAGACTTGGATCGTTGGTTGGTATTGGATAAATCCGTTGCAAGCTTGGACGAAATCCCTGCAGATGTTTTGGAAGCCATTAAGGCTGAGCTAAGCAACTGGATGGTTTCTGGTGAGGACACTATCGCTTACTCTAGTGAGTCAAGCTATGCAGCCAACCTTGAGATGGCAACGAATGAATACAAGCCGAGCAATCGAGTAGTAGCTGAAACTGAACTGGTTCGTGTGGAAACACCAAACTGTAAGACTATTGATGAAGTTGCAGCCTTCCTAGAAGTTTCTGAGGAGCAAACCATCAAGACCTTGGTCTACATCGCAGATGAAAAGCCTGTAGTGGCTTTGCTTGTAGGAAACGACCAGCTCAATGAAGTCAAATTGAAAAACCACTTGGGAGCTGACTTCTTTGAAGCAGCAACAGAAGCAGAAGTCCAAGAATTGTTCGGAGCAAACTTTGGCTCTCTTGGTCCAGTTAATTTGCCAGAAAATGTGACCATCATCGCTGACCGTAAGGTTCAAGACTTGTCCAACGCTGTTGCTGGAGCTAATGAAGATGGCTATCACTTGACAGGGGTAAATCCTGGTCGTGACTTTACTGCTGAATATGTCGATATCCGTGAAGTTCGCGAAGGAGAGATTTCTCCGGACGGAAAAGGTGTTCTGAAGTTTGCTCGTGGGATTGAGATTGGACACATCTTTAAACTGGGGACTCGTTACTCTGACAGCATGAATGCAACAGTTCTAGATGAAAATGGCCGAGCAGTTCCCCTTGTGATGGGATGTTATGGTATCGGTGTGAGTCGTCTGCTTTCAGCCATCATGGAACAGCATGCCCGCCTCTTTGTTAACAAAACTCCTAAAGGTGAGTATCGTTATGCTTGGGGAATTAACTTCCCTAAAGAATTGGCACCATTTGACGTTCATTTGATCCCAGTCAATGTCAAAGATGAAGAAAGCTTGGCTTTGACCGACAAGATTGAAGAAAGTTTAGTTGGAGCTGGCTATGAAGTCTTAGTTGATGACCGCAATGAGCGGGTTGGTGTTAAGTTTAGCGATAGCGACTTGATTGGTCTGCCAATCCGAGTAACCGTTGGTAAGAAAGCTGCTGAAGGTATTGTAGAAGTCAAAATTAAAGCAAGTGGCGATACCATTGAAGTCCATGCAGACAACTTGATCGAAACCTTGTCTATTTTAACGAAATAAGATAAACTGCCAGTTTTAACTGGCAGTTTTCTTTTGCTTATTGGACTTGAAAATGCTATAGTAAGAAAAAATGAATCGGAGGACGAAATCATGGGATTATTTAGTGGTTTGCTGGGCAATGCTTCTCAAAAAGATATTGATAAAGTTGAAAGAGAACTAGAAAATATTTTAACGCCAACGGAAAATGTGGAACTGGCCTTCAGTCTTATTCGAGATTTGATTGTGTTTACAGATGGGCGCTTGATTTTGGTTGATAAGCAAGGGATGACGGGCAAGAAAACGGCTTATAAGTCTTATCCTTATCGCTCTATCAGTCGCTTCTCAGTAGAAACGGCGGGTCACTTTGATCTAGATGCTGAGTTGAAAATCTGGGTATCCAGTGCTGAAGAACCAGCCGAAACCTTAACTTTCCGAAGTGATAAGAGTGTTATTGCTATTCAGAAGGCTTTGGCAGAAGCAGTATTAAGATAAATAAAGGCGGTTTCAACCGCTTTTTTTGCAAACAAAAACTAACCACAGCCTAATAGCTTGGTTAGTTCATAGTTAAAGACTGTTAGTCTAGAGAAGTAGCAATCTAGTTGTCTTCACTAGGGAAAGATTCACCAAAATGCAGTTCAGAGTATGGAGTTTCAAAATTACCTCCGTCATAAGTTACCCTTACTGAAGTCATTCCGAAGTCAACGATGATTGGTTTTGCAGCTGTTATGAAGACGTAGCGATTACCGTTTTGTTTTATATCATAGAGATTTACTGCTCCGTAAATGGAATCGGCAGAATAGCTATCTCCATTTTTAGTCGATTTGGTTATTTCAATGGTCTTCTTAGAAGGAGAGTAGGATAAATTATAGACTTCTTTTTTTCCAATGCCTTGTGTAATAAGGGTTTCATGGTCATCACTTTTTGCTTGATAGTGAATAAAATTTTTATCGAAACTTTGCTGAGCGTTGTGCATAACGAGAAATAAATTTACTCCCCATGCAGCTAAACCTATAATAAGAAGAGAAGCGACACCAATAAGAACAGTTTTTTTAGTTAAACGCATAAAGACTCCTTGAAATTTATAGTAAAATAGAACAAAAGTTAATAACTGGTATTAGAAAATATACTAAAATTTATGAACAGGTATAAGTTTAAAAATTAATCAGAAAGCTTTTTTATTCTTCTTCGAGTCCTTGCCCCTTCAAATAATCAAAGACAACTTCTGGTTTATCTTGAAGTTTCCTGAAGAAAGTCTGACTACTTTCAGAGTCACTTGCTGACTGGATCAGTTGTTCTTGATCTATTTTGCTGAGGTCAAAGTCAAAAATGGCAATAGCGTTTTTCTTGTCTTCAGAAATTTTAAGATGAATTTTAAGTCCTTTTAGCTTTTCTTGATTTTCAATCATGGGACTTTTCTTAAGATCTTCACTATAGGATTTCTTTAATTCTTCAACACTGATTTTTTGACTTTCTTCAGGGATGGCCTGGCTGGAAATGAGCTGGAAAGATAGGATCTTGTCTTTAGTATAGAAAAGTTTGACTGAATTAGTATAATACTCATCGATTTTATTAGAAAAAGTTTTCGTCTGTGTCTTTTCTTCTTTGGTTTTACTTTGACTCTGACTCTGACTTTGCTTGGGTGTATTTTCTTGCTTATTCTGACTGGTCGTGCTACAAGCAGTTAGGGTCAGTAGACAGATGCTAGCTAGTAAGATTTTCTTCACAGTTAAGACTCCTTTAGGTAAATGTTTTTTCTATTATATCATAACTTAGGATCAAGAAAAAAGTCTTGATAATTATATGGGGAGCTGAGCATTGCTCAGTCCTTTTTCTATCGAAAAAAGTGCTGATTTATGGTAAAATAAGGTCACTACTGTACGAGGAAATGTCATGTCAAACAAGTTTGAAATTTTAATGAATCAGCTAGATATGCCACTGGAGATGAGAAATTCAGAGTCCTTTTTGAATGCAGAAATCGAGAAGGTTTTGGTCCACAAGGTCAGTCGGGTCTGGGAATTTCATTTTTCTTTTGCGAATATTCTGCCCATTGAGATTTTTCGGGAATTACAGAAGCGCTTAGCTCAAGAGTTTTCGAAGACAGGCAACCAAGCTATTTTTGAAATTCATTGTCAGGCGCCTCAGATATCGGATGAGCTCTTGCAGGCTTATTACCGGCTGGCCTTTGAGGAAGGTCCATGTGCCAGCCATGGATTTAAGAGCCTTTATCAGGATTTGCAGGTTCATTTGGATGGGGACAAGTTGCTAATTGAAGGACCATCAACCATTGATACTGAGCATTTTCGCAAGAATCACCTACCAAATCTCAGTCGCCAGCTAGTCAAGTATGGCTTTCCTCAGCTGGCCTGTCATGTTCAGCACAGCGATGAGTTAACCCAGCAACAGGCAGAGAATTTCCAGGCAGAGAATGACAAGATTGTTCAAGAAGCTAATGAAGAAGCTCTCAAAGCCATGGAATCCCTCCAGCAGATGGCGCCACCGCCAGAGGAAAAACCAGCCTATGACTTCCAAGCTCGCAAGGCTGTGGCTAAACCAAAGCTGGATAAGGCAGAGATTACCCCTATGATTGAAGTTCAGACTGAGGAAAACCGTCTGGTCTTTGAGGGAATGGTCTTTGATTTGGAGCAGAAGGTCACTCGGACTGGCCGGGTCTTGCTCAATTTCAAGATGACAGACTACACTTCCAGCTTCTCCTTGCAAAAATGGATGAAAAACGAAAAAGAAGCCAAGAAGTTTGACATGATTAAGAAGGGCTCTTGGCTCCGCGTACGTGGAAATGTGGAGATGAACAACTTCACTCGTGACCTGACCATGAATGTACAGGATGTGCAGGAAGTTACCCACTATGAGCGTAAGGACTTGATGCCTGAAGGTCAGAAGCGGGTCGAGTTTCACGCCCATACCAATATGTCTACTATGGATGCTCTGCCTGAGGTAGAGGAAATCGTGGCAACGGCTGCCAAGTGGGGCCACAAGGCTGTCGCTATTACTGACCATGGCAATGTGCAAAGCTTTCCCCATGGCTACAAGGCTGCCAAGAAAGCTGGTATTCAGCTGATTTACG
>NZ_CALIIB010000079.1 GCF_938020365.1 uncultured Streptococcus sp.
CCTTACCTGACTTATTGGCAACCCAAGCACCAATGGTCACTTCTTGACCAACATAATTTTTCACATCAATAATTGTTACGATTTTCTTTGACACGTTTTTTCTCTTTTCTATTTTTTATTCTTTATGACAGACTGCCTCGACATTATTACCATCTGGATCCAAGACGAAGGCTGCATAATATGATGAAAGGTTCCCCCGATAATTTGGCGCACCGTTGTCTTTTCCCCCTGCCTTTAAACCAGCCTCATAACAAGCTTGAACCTGCTCATGGTTTTCTGCCAAAAAAGCAAAGTGAATCGGAGACTGCTCTCCCTCTCCCAACCAAAAATCTCCACCAGGATGTGGGCTGTTGGGAGCAACAAAACTGAGTAGAGAACTACTTCTAAAAGCCAATTTGTAGCCTAGAGGAGAAAGAAAACTTGTATAAAAGTCTTTTGAAATTTGTAGATTCCTGACCTTTATCTCAAAATGATCAATCATTCTTACTTCTCCATGAAATCCTTGAGGCGTTGAACCGCTTCTTTTAGTGTATCCATGTCAGTCGCATAGCTGAGGCGGACATTTTCTGGCGCGCCAAATCCGTCCCCTGTCACCAACGCAACTCCTACTTCTTCTAAAATCGCTGTGGTAAAGGCAGTCACATCGGTATAACCTTTCATTTCCATCGCTTTTTTAACATTTGGGAAGAGATAGAAGGCTCCCTGAGGTTTGACAACTTTAAAGCCAGGCACTTGAGCCAGCAAAGGATAGATAGTATTCAGGCGTTCTTCAAAGGCCAATCTCATATTTTCGACCGTATCCTGACTACCCGTCAAGGCCTCAATAGCCGCATATTGCGCCACCGCTGTTGGATTAGAAGTCGTTTGCCCTGCAACCTTGCTCATCGCTGAGATAATTTCAGGCTCACCTACAGCATAGCCAAGCCGCCAGCCCGTCATAGAGTAGCTCTTGGAAACACCATTGATAACGACTGTTTGCTTGCGAATTTCCTCTGACAGACTAGAAATCGGCGTGAATTTATTGCCATTATAGACCAAGCGGCCATAAATATCGTCGGCCAAGATCAAGATATCATGCTCAACAGCCCAGTTTCCAATAGCCAGCAGCTCTTCTGCTGTATAAATCATACCAGTCGGATTGGACGGCGAGTTCAGAACCAAGACCTTGGTCTTCTCAGTGCGGACGGCTTCCAGCTGGGCAACTGTCACCTTAAAGTTGTTTTCCTCTGTCGCTTGAGCAAAAACAGGCTTTCCTTCAGCCATCAAGATCTGGTCGGCATAGCTGACCCAATAAGGCGTCGGAATGATGACTTCATCCTCTGGATCAATCATGCTCATAAAGAAGGTGTATAGAGTGAACTTAGCACCTGTTGCCACTGTCACTTGATTAGGCTGAATCTCATAGCCATAGTACTTGGCAAAATAGTCTACAACCGCTGCTTTCAGCTCTGGCAGGCCACTTGTCACCGTATAAAAACTAGCTCTGCCATCTTCAATCGCTGCCATCGCTGCTTGCTGGATATTCTTAGGCGTCGGAAAATCTGGCTCTCCCAAGGTCAAAGAAAGGATATCCCTGCCTTCCGCCTTCAAAGCTTTCGCTCTGGCTGCCGCCGCCAGAGTCACACTTTCTTCCATATTTAAAACACGATTGGATAATTTCATAGCCCCTCCTTGCTGAGCAATGTCTTGCTTTCAAATCCGATATTGTAATAAGTGCTTCCAGACTTAATTTCCCAAACAGGCTGACCGTCTAAGTAACCAAAAGTAGTCTTGTCAATAGAGGTCGCTCCATTTTCCTTGGCCACCCGCTCTGCCTCTGCCTGACTCATCCCATCTTGCAAGTGATAAACATGAATTTTGTTGGAATTTTTGGAAATCAGAACAGCTTCTTCCTCTTTTTTACTAGTTGTCCCAATCAAGCTATAGTAGGACTCTTTGCCATTGTAAATCGAAAAGCTCATCAGACTTTCCAAATCTGCATATTTCTTAGCGATTTGTTGAGAACCTTCCTTGGCCGACTGCCAAGGCTCGATAGCAAGGTGCAATATCGTAAAAAATGAAAAAACAAGTGCCGTGAGGACGAGGAAAAGCCCGATGGCATAGTGCCTTATAGGAAATTTAGCCTTTTCTTTAATTTTATGTTTCACTGAATCATTATACTACAAATAGCCTGATTTTTCTAGGACTTTTATTACATTTGCATTTATTACTACTTATTGATAAAATATTGCTATGAAAATAACTGAAAACCTAGACAAGGATGCTCTACTTGACCTTAAAACGATTATCGTGCTCCATAAGGCTGAGCGCACCATTCGTAATCTCGAAGCTCAAATTTTTAAAAAGCATAATTTGACGCCTACCCAATTTTCCGTTTTGGAAACCTTATATAGTAAAGGAGAACTGCGGATTCAAGATTTGATTGATAGCATGCTGGCTACTTCGGGAAATATGACGGTCGTTATCAAAAATATGGAAAGAGATGGCTGGATAAGTCGCAGCTGCGATCCCAATGACCGCCGCTCCTTTCTCATCCAACTAACCGACCAAGGCCAGAAAAAGATCGAGGCTGTCTTGCCAGAGCACATCGCCAATATCCGCCATATGACTGCATTCCTCTCCCAAAACGACAAAGAAGATTTGGTGCGGATTTTAAAAACTTTCAAAAGGCTGAGCTAAATTATTGCTAATTAGTGACAATTGTTGTAACATAGATAGTAACAAGAGGGACACCTCTTAAATAAAGATAAAATGGAGGACATATTTATGTCTAAAGTACTATTTATTGTTGGCTCACTTCGTCAAGGTTCATTCAATCATCAATTGGCAGCTCAAGCGGAAAAAGCTCTAGCTGGTAAAGCTGAAGTTTCTTATCTGGACTACAAAGATGTACCATTCTTCAACCAAGACCTCGAAAGTCCAGCTCCAGCTGCTGTTGCCAAGGTTCGTGAAGAAATCCTTGCAGCTGATGCTATCTGGATCTTCTCACCTGTCTACAACTGGGCCATCCCAGGTGTGGTGAAAAACTTGCTCGACTGGACTTCACGCGCACTTGATTTGTCAGACCCTAGCGGCCCTTCTGCTCTCAACGCCAAAGTGGTGACTGTTTCATCTGTTGCTAACGGCACTTCACCTGACGAGGTCTTCAAGCACTACCGTAGCCTCCTTCCATTTATTCGCATGAATGTGGTTGATCAATTTACTGGTGTCGGTATCAATCCAGAAGCTTGGGGAACTGGCCAATTAGTCCTTTCAGAAGACAAGCTTGCTGAGCTTTCTGCCCAAGCAGATGCCCTCCTAGCAGCTATCAACTAAGATAAAATAAAAACATGAAGCAAGATTTCCGAGAAATACTGCTTCATGTTTTTTTATTTTAAGATAATGGCTGCGACGATTGGACTGACAATTACATACATAATCCCTGTCACTCCGATTGCAAGACCTGCCATAGCTCCAGCAACATGTCCATATTTAAAGGCCGTTCCTGTACCAACCGCATGGCCAGTCCCTCCTAAAGCCAGACCAACCGCTACTGGATCCTTAATTTTTAGCAGTTTAAGAATAGTCGGTCCCATGACACTTGTCAAAATACCTGTCGCCACAACAACCACCAAGGTAACAGTTGTTAAACCCTGCATTTTATCAGTAATTCCCACTGCCATCGCTGTTGTGACAGATTTTGGGAATAGGGAAATCGCTAAAAAGAAGTCCATCCCAAAGAATTTTGCAAGCAGAGCCGTGAAAGTCGTATTGACCACTACAGCCACAAAGGTGCCTAGTAGGATACTGCGAGCATGGTGTTTCATCAGGTGGAAGGTTTTATAAAGCGGAATTCCCAAAGCAACCGTTGACGGTACGATTAAATTATTCAAATAAGCCCCACCGACATAGTAGTCCTTATAAGAAATTCCCGTTAATTTCAAAAAAGCAATGACCAAAATCGCTGCTAAAAGGAGAGGCGTTGTCAAAGGATGTGGAAATCTACGGAAAATCAGCATCCCGATGAGGTAGGCAAAAATGGACAAGGCAAGGCCAAATAGCGGGTTACTCCATAGATTAGACATGATCCATCCCCCCTTCCTCATAATCGCCTTCAAAATGCTGCTTGATGAATTGTACGACAAGGGCAATGACGATCACATTTAAAACAATGGCACCAAGAATAATCAAGATAATCGGTAGCAGATAAGGAGCAATCACATGGAATTTATCCATAATACCAACCGCTGGCGGCAGAAAAAGAATAGTCATATTGGCTAACAGGAAGTTTCCGACCATACTGACGTGGCGGAGCCTCAATAACTTAAACTGCAAAGCAAGAAATAGCAAGATTAAGCCGATAATACTACCTGGAATGGGAAGATGGAAGACACTTGATATCCCCTCTCCAATGATGGAAATCGAGAAAATAATCATCAACTGGACATATAACTTCATGCAGAACCTCCGAAACTTTCTATGTACAGTTTACTCCTTTTCAGAAAAATTTCAAGGTTTTTCTCAAATAAAAAAGATGGAAACGAATCCATCTGATTGCTTGCATACTATCCTTGCTTCTATATTCTGCGGGTCTAGCATTAAACAAAGTGAGTATCGTTCTTCGTCCTGCTATCAAAAAAACGCCTTTAGGCGCTTCTTGAAATACAACGGAAGACATGGGATTCGAACCCACGCACGCTTTTACACGCCTACTGCGTTTCC
>NZ_CALIIB010000080.1 GCF_938020365.1 uncultured Streptococcus sp.
AGTTCCTTACCGATGCGGACCATGACAAGCTCTTGACCTCTCGAACTCACAGTAACGGTCATCTTACCTCGGATCATAAAAGCTAAACCACCAAACATCTTCTTCTCTTCTACCTCTTCTTCAAAAACATGAGGGGGAAGTTCAGTAGCTAAAATGGTACGAATCTGTTGAGCCAAAGATTTACTATATGCCATCGCTCTCCCCTACTTCATCATCACATCCCAGCCGATACCAAAACGGTCAATCAAGCGGCCATAAAACTTAGCAAAATCTTGATTCTCTAGAGCATAGAGAATCCGTCCACCTTCAGCAAGCTTGGCAAAAAGCTCATCGGCTTCTTCTCTACTGTCTGGGTTCAGAACTAACCATTGATTGGGCTGATGATTGCTAGGAATAGATAGGTCGTTAAAAATGCCTACATCCTCACCATTCAGGGTCAAGTTTTCCGTATCTAAGGCAATCCAGGCAAGCTTATCCCGTTTTTCTGCAGGAAGGTCTGCTGAACCCATCATCTCACTGGCTCGGACAAGTCCCTTTATCTCTATCTGAAAAAGATCTGCATAAAAACGAAAAGCTTCTTCGGCCTGACCATTAAAACTTAAAAACACGTCTAATTTCATTATTGTTCCTCCGATTTCTTATATCTGAGAATAACTCTCTACCATCAGTGTATCAATTAGGATAAAAATTTTCTTATTCTCAATTGCGCTTGTTTGGCTAGGGAACGCATGATTAAAACTGGAAGATTAACTGTAATAGGAGGATCACTGGGCAAGGGCCTGCGCATGCTGATTTCCTCCTGATAGATGCTGTCGCCTGAAAAAGTGAGAGGCTCGTCGCTGCCCCAACGAAAGTTATGCTTCAAGACATAGTTTTTAGTTAGGCGTAAATCCTCCAGCAATTCACAGGCCAAAAGATAGTAGTGACCATCGGGTACATTTTCAAAAGTAAACCGTCTCTCCTGACTCAGTGCTACTCCGATAACTGGCTCTTCTTTCGGTATGCGGGTTTTAAAAAGCCCGACACAGCTGATTCGAGGCTCATACCCCTCAGGATAAGATAGCGCCACTGTCAAGCGATTACCACTTTTACAGTCGGGATCCTGATGCAAGAAAGCTCCCTTCTCATCTAGCTGTTTGACCATAAAATCATAAGCCTTGGTTGATTCCTGATAATATTTTTTAGGCGAAAGTCCAGTATGCCGCTTAAACGTATTGGAGAAGCTGCCTAGGCTATCATAACCAGCTTCCATAGAGGTATCCGTCACATTTTGCCGACCTTCCACAATCTCCTGAATCCCTTTTTCCATCTTAAGAGCTTCCATATATTGCTTGATAGAAAAGCCCATCTTTTTCTTGAAAGTTCTGGATAGATGGGAAGGGCTATAGTGGAAATACTGAGCCAAATCGGTCAGACTCAGCTCTTCATCTGCATACTGACGCAGATACGCTGCCACTTCTTCCATGATAGCTTTAGACATAGACTTGCTCCTTTCCCATTTATT
>NZ_CALIIB010000081.1 GCF_938020365.1 uncultured Streptococcus sp.
GATAGCCCAGACGCTTGCGCTCAGCCACAAAGGTCTTGGCCACGACACGCGCCAGATTACGAATGCGAGCGATATAGCCTGCTCGCTCTGTCACGGATACAGCTCCACGCGCATCCAAGAGGTTAAAGGTATGCGAACATTTGAGAACATAGTCATAGGCTGGGTGCACCAGATGCTCGTCCAGACAGCGCTTAGCTTCTGCTTCAAACCTCTCAAAATTCCCCAAGAGCAAGTCTTGGTCACTGACTTCAAAGCTGTACTTAGAATGCTCATACTCAGGATGTGTGAAAATTTCGCCGTACTTAACACCATCAGCCCACTCAATGTCATAGACTGAGTCCACTTCTTGGATATAAGAAGCCAGGCGCTCCAGACCATAAGTCACCTCAGCAGTTACCGGCTGAGTTGGTAGCCCTCCGACCTGCTGGAAGTAAGTGAACTGAGTGATTTCCATACCATCCAGCCAGACTTCCCAGCCCAGACCAGCTGATCCAGTTGACGGATTTTCCCAGTTATCTTCGACAAAGCGGATGTCGTGCTCCAGCGGATTGATGCCCAATAGCTCCAAAGACTGCAAGTAAAGTTCTTGGATATTGCTTGGAGATGGCTTCATAACCACCTGAAATTGGTGGTGCTGGTAAAGACGGTTAGGGTTTTCCCCATATCGTCCATCTGCTGGGCGACGAGACGGCTCGACATAAGCTGCATTCCACGGCTCTGGCCCAATAGCCCGCAGGAAGGTATAGGGACTCATCGTTCCCGCCCCCTTCTCATTATCATAAGCCTGCATGAGCATACAGCCCTGGTCATTCCAGAATTGCTGTAAAGTCAAGATAATTTCCTGAAAAGTCAATTTTTTAGACATTTTTTACTCCTTTAATTTCTTGAGATTCTTGCGAAGCGTTCAAAAGGGAACGATTATTTCCCTTTTGAAAAGCTAGTACATCGCTTAGACAAACCGCCCCATAGCGGTTGTCGTTAGTCAATCGAACCCTTAGGTTCGCAATTGACCTTGGCGAGGTTAAATGTAAGTTTCTTAGACATTTGTTACTCCTTTAGTTTGTTTATATCTCTTTGTCTATTATTTTCTGCTGTATGAACCAATCCAACAAGGGAAGTGTCTTATCTGTATTTGCCCACCGATGATAAGAATCAAAGACTGCTTGCACACTTCCTAGATTTTCTACTAGCTTGTCAACTGTCAAAAAACTGCGCCAATATTCATAAAAAATACTAGCATAATGTCCTTGATAGGTCGAAGTGCCGAAATCATTCAATGAGTGCCAATCGTGCTTTTTTTGAAAGAGCTCAACAAGAGACTGATTACAAGCCTTTTCCGTTTGAAATTCCTCATCTGTAAAGAAATACTTGCGGCTAATATACTCAACCATACCTTCTTCAAACCAGATATAGGCACCGTATCCATCAAAGTCATCTAAAAAATGCTCCGACCAATGAGCCAACTCATGGCCCACAATCTGTAAGAGAGAATTTTCAGACAAAGACTGATAGTGGCTTTCTATTGCTCGAGTTTGGTGAGAGGACTCGTAATTCTCCAACTGAAGGAGATACAAATCTTTCCAAACCGTCAACTCGGGAGTCATAACCATCCGCTTATCATTTGTATAAGCCGGCACAGGAATTTCCCGAATGATCTGCGTAGCAGAATCAAAATCGGACCAAATGATGGCTTGCGGCAAGTCATAAACCGCAAACTCGTCTTTCAAAAAAGCTAGATAGTCCTGCAACTTTGCGGCATTCTTTGCGACGAAACCTCGAAAAGCTGCTAATTGGTTCTCGTCTTTTACAAGATAAAGGTTCTCCACGAATCTCCTTTCTTTCGAACAATAGGCTCAGTAAGCAAAAGAACCACATCCGACAGTCCTAGGCTATGCGACCTAGGGGCGTCAAGACGCGGTTCCACCCTAATTTATTACTTCATTACGTTTAAAAATGTTAACCGAAAGCGCCATCCGCACTGCTTCCCTATCTGGCTCCCACCCACCCAGACTCGCTAAAAAGTAGACAATGAGAATTCTTCCTAAAAAAGATTATAACAGAAAATAGATGCTTTGTAAAATACTTCTTGAGCTTCAGCTATAAATTCTTCCTATACAGATTTGCTTTCTATCAATCTAGTAGATAAGCATTTTCATAGAAATTTTCAACAATTTCCATATATTAACCTAGTTATATTGATAATCTAATCTTCATCTAATTATTTAGTGAGAAGAAAGGATAAAAAAAGACTGATATAACAGCGTTTTTCACTAGAAATAGAATTTGAAAATCTTTGTTGCTTTGACTCAGGTACTTGCATTTTTCATGAAAACGTTTTATAATAATAGTTAGCCTTAAAGTTTTCTTAAACTTAAGTCAAACATTTTATAAGGAGGAAAAACAATAATGAGTATTGGAATCATTATTGCCAGCCACGGTGAATTTGCTGCCGGCATTCATCAGTCAGGTTCTATGATTTTTGGTGAGCAAGAAAAAGTTCAAGTTGTAACTTTCATGCCAAACGAAGGTCCTGATGATCTGTATGCAAAATTCAATGACGCAGTGGCTTCGTTTGATGCGGACGATGAGGTATTGGTCTTGGCTGACCTTTGGAGCGGGTCTCCATTTAACCAAGCTAGCCGTGTCATGGGTGAAAATCCAGACCGCAAGTTCGCGATTATTACAGGTTTGAACCTGCCTATGCTAATTCAAGCCTACACAGAGCGCATGATGGATGCAAACGCTGGCGTAGATGCTGTCGTTGCAAATATCATCAAGGAAGCTAAGGAAGGCGTAAAAGCACTTCCAGAAGAGCTGAATCCAGTCCTAGAAAGCGCTGCTCCTGCTGCTGCACCAGTTACTCAATCAGCTATCCCAGAAGGAACTGTTATCGGAGACGGCAAGCTCAAAATCAACCTTGCTCGTATCGATACTCGTTTGTTGCACGGACAAGTTGCAACAGCTTGGACTCCAGATTCAAAAGCAGACCGTATCATCGTTGCTTCTGACTCAGTAGCTAAAGATGAACTTCGTAAAGAGCTCATCAAACAAGCTGCACCTGGTAATGTTAAAGCAAACGTTGTTCCAATTGATAAGCTGATTGCTGTTTCAAAAGATCCACGCTTTGGTAATACGCACGCTCTTATCTTATTTGAAACTCCACAAGATGCCCTACGCGCTATCGAAGGCGGTGTGCCAATCAAGACTCTCAACGTCGGCTCAATGGCTCACTCAACTGGTAAGACAATGGTCAACAACGTTCTGTCAATGGACAAGGACGACGTAGCTACTTACGAAAAATTGCGTGATCTCGGAGTTGAATTCGACGTACGTAAAGTACCAAATGACTCTAAGAAAGATTTGTTTGACTTAATTAACAAAGCCAACGTTCAATAATCTTAAACGTTTCGCTCTCATATTATTATGAAAGGATTTAAAACATGTCTATTATTTCTATGGTTTTAGTAGTCTTTGTTGCCTTCTTAGCTGGTCTAGAAGGTATCTTGGACCAATTCCAATTCCACCAACCGCTGGTTGCTTGTACCTTGATTGGACTGGTAACTGGTAATTTGGCAGCCGGTGTTATGCTTGGTGGCTCTCTCCAGCTGATCGCTCTTGGCTGGGCTAATATCGGAGCTGCTGTAGCACCTGATGCTGCCCTCGCTTCTGTTGCCGCTGCTATCATCATGGTACTGGGTGGAGACTTCTCAAGCAAAGGAATTGCTGTAGCACAAGGTGTTGCAATTCCACTTGCTGTTGCTGGTCTCTTCTTAACTATGATTGTCCGTACTTTGTCAGTCGGTTTGGTTCACGGTGCAGATGCTGCTGCGAAAAAAGGAGACATCAAAGGCGTTGAACGCGCTCACTTTATCGCTCTCTTCATGCAAGGAGCACGTATTGCTATCCCTGCAGCACTTCTTTTGATGATTCCTGCTGAGTCCGTTAAAGCTGCTCTTGAAGCTATGCCAGCTTGGCTATCAGAAGGGATGCAAATTGGTGGTGGTATGGTCGTAGCTGTTGGTTATGCCATGGTTATCAACATGATGGCAACTCGTGAAGTATGGCCATTCTTCGCTATTGGTTTCGCTTTAGCTGCTGTCAGCGAACTCACTCTGATTGCTCTTGGTGCAATTGGTGTCGCTATCGCTCTCATCTACCTTACCCTGTCTAAAAAAGGCGGAAATGGTGGCGGTGGAGCAACAGCTTCATCTAACGATCCAATCGGCGATATCCTAGAAGACTACTAAGAAAGGAGACACACTATCATGACAGAATTAAATACTGTAAAACCTGATGAGTCAGGAAAATTGACTCTTTCAAAGGCTGACCGTCAAAAAGTTTGGTGGCGTTCTACTTTCTTGCAAGGTTCTTGGAACTACGAACGTATGCAAAACTTGGGCTGGGCTTATTCACTGATTCCAGCTATTAAGAAGCTTTATACTAAAAAAGAAGATCAAGCTGCTGCTCTTGAGCGTCACTTGGAATTCTTCAACACTCACCCATATGTTGCAGCTCCAATCATCGGAGTTACACTTGCGCTTGAAGAAGAAAAAGCAAATGGTGCAGCAATTGACGATGCGGCTATCCAAGGGGTTAAAATCGGTATGATGGGACCTCTGGCTGGTATCGGAGACCCTGTCTTCTGGTTCACAGTTCGTCCTATCCTTGGAGCACTTGGGGCATCTCTTGCTTTGACTGGAAATATCATTGGCCCACTTATCTTCTTCTTAGCTTGGAATGCTATCCGGATGGCTTTCCTCTGGTACACACAAGAATTGGGCTACAAGGCTGGTTCTGAAATCACTAAGGACATGTCTGGTGGTATCCTCCAAGACATTACCAAAGGTGCTTCAATTCTAGGTATGTTTATCTTGGCTGTTCTGGTTGAGCGCTGGGTATCTATTAAGTTTGTCTTTAACGTTTCATCTGTTAAGCTAGATGATAAAGCATATATTCATTGGGACAAATTGTCTAGTGGCTATAAGGGTATCCAAGAAGCCTTTGCTCAAGTAGGGCAAGGACTATCTCAAACCCCTGAAAAAGTTACAACTTTCCAACAAAACTTGGATTCTTTGATTCCTGGTTTGATGGGACTGCTTCTAACTTTCGCTTGTATGTGGTTGCTTAAGAAGAAAGTATCCCCTATCACTATCATCATCGCCCTCTTTGTAGTTGGTGTGCTAGCTCACGTTGCTGGTTTGATGTAATTAAAAAGAAGGTTTCGGCCTTCTTTTTATTGTGGTATAATAGCTATAGTATTTAAAAGGGAGATGTTTTATGGCGCAATCGCAAAATAAATCGATTGAATTTCAAACGACAGGGGTTTCCTATCTGGGTTTAGGTGGCAAGGTTGGAAAGTTTTTAGTCGGTGATGTCGCACTGGAATTCTACGCTGATTCCAATGTAGAAGACTATATCCAGCTACCTTGGTCTAGCATCCAGCAGATCGGTGCCAATGTCTCTGGTAAAAATGTCAGTCGCCATTTTGAAGTGTTTACAGACAAGGGAAAGTTTCTCTTTGCCTCCAAGGACACTGGAAAGATTCTCAAAATTGCACGGCAACATATCGGGAATGAAAAGGTTGTCAAATTGCCTACCTTGATCCAAACAATTGGCCAATTCTTTAAAAATCTATTTGCAAAAAAATAGAAAATCCTGTATAATCTAGGAAACGGATAAGTAAGACTATCGCTTCTTTCAGAAAGTCTGCGGGTGCTGCGAGCAGATAGGAGCCTAGTGTGAAATTCTACCGTTGCAATACAACTACATACATAATCAAGTGCACACCTGTGAAGTTGGATGGAACCGCGGCCTAGCCGCTCCAACAGTTTCCTCGGTGTGCTTTTATTTTTTGGAGGTTTTATGTTAGATTTAAAACGTATTCGGACAGACTTTGATGCTGTCGCAGAGAAATTAGCTACCCGTGGCGTAGCAGCTGATGTGCTCAATCAAATGAAGGAAATTGATGAGCAACGACGTGATTTGTTGGTGAAAGTAGAAAATCTCAAGGCAGAGCGCAATACTGTTTCTGCTGAGATTGCCCAAGCTAAGCGCAACAAAGAAAATGCAGATGACAAGATTGCAGCCATGCAAAAACTATCTGCCCAAGTCAAGGACTTGGATGCTACTTTGGCTGAATTGGATGCTAAATTGACCGAGTTCACCACAACCCTGCCAAACATTCCGCACGATAGCGTGCCAGTCGGGGCAGACGAGGATGACAATGTAGAAGTCCGCCGTTGGGGTACACCTCGCCACTTTGACTTTGAAGCTAAGGCTCACTGGGATTTAGGCGAAGACTTGGATATCCTGGACTGGGAGCGTGGTGCAAAAGTCACTGGAGCCCGCTTCCTCTTCTACAAGGGCTTGGGAGCTCGTTTGGAACGCGCTATCTACAACTTCATGCTAGACGAGCATGGCAAAGAAGGCTATACGGAGGTCATCACTCCCTATATGGTCAACCATGACTCTATGTTTGGTACTGGACAATATCCTAAGTTCAAAGAAGATACCTTTGAGCTAAGCGATACCAACTTCGTTCTGATTCCGACTGCTGAAGTTCCGCTGACCAACTATTATCGAGACGAAATTCTAGACGGTAAAGAATTGCCAATCTACTTCACAGCTATGAGCCCATCATTCCGCTCTGAAGCTGGTTCTGCTGGTCGTGACACGCGCGGTCTGATCCGCCTGCACCAATTCCACAAGGTTGAAATGGTAAAATTTGCCAAGCCAGAAGAATCTTATGAAGAGCTAGAAAAGATGACTGCCAATGCAGAAAACATCCTGCAAAAGCTCAATCTGCCTTACCGCGTTGTTGCCCTTTCTACTGGCGACATGGGCTTCTCAGCTGCTAAGACTTATGACTTGGAAGTTTGGATTCCTGCTCAGAACACCTACCGTGAAATCTCTAGCTGCTCTAACACAGAAGATTTCCAAGCTCGTCGAGCCCAAATCCGCTACCGTGACGAAGCAGATGGCAAGGTCAAACTCCTCCACACTCTCAACGGGTCTGGACTGGCTGTCGGACGCACAGTCGCTGCTATCTTGGAAAATTACCAAAATGAAGATGGTTCTGTGACCATTCCTGAAGTCCTACGTCCTTACATAGGCGGCTTGGAAGTCATCGCACCAAAATAAGCAATGAAAGGTCCGAAACAAATCGGACCTTTTCTTATTCTACTTGAGGAGAAATCCAACAGTTCAAAAAAATAAACGAAATATAGGATTTTCTACTTTAAAAGAGGCTGGGATAAAAGTCCTAGCCTCTCAATTGTCTTTGGATTGTCGAGCAAGGCGCAGTGGTTGAGTGGGCTCTACTACGCTGATTTCATCAGCTTTTACAGCCCTACTCAACTGTGCGGAGGTGGGACGACGAAATCGAATTCTAACGAATTACCGATTTCTGTCCCACTCTCCTTTTCTGTTACTTAACGTGACTTGCTAACTCTTCTTGAGCTTTTTTATTTGATTCTTCTTTTTCTTTTTCCCATTTTTTCAAAGCTTTTTGATAATCAGCTACTGTCAGAACCTTATCTTGAAGTTCCATTCCCTTAAATACATAGCTATCACCCTTGATACCTACATAAGAGTAGGCTTTGGTAAATGGTACGACCTTTTGAACCATTGGTGAAGCACCTGCAGAAATAGATGGGATCACAATAGAACTATCTGTTAACCAAGCCTGCGCTGCCGCATATTTCGTATAGCGAGCATTGGTATCTTGCTTTTCTGCATCTGCCTGATCCAAAAGCGCTTTGTAGTCCGTTAAACCAACCTTAGAAGCAAGGTCTTGGTTTTGGCCTTTTGTCAGACCAATATTGTCCAAAATATCCCCTGTCTCTGGGTTAAAGATATTCAGATAAGTCACTGGATCTTGATAGTCTGCTGACCAACCAGACATATTGAGGTCATAGTCCTTTTGGGCAGCTGTTTCTGCAAAGTAAGTAGAGTTATCAAAATCGTCTGATGACATTTGATGTACGTCAATCACAACGTTTTCTTGGCCTAGAGCTGCCTCAACAGATTGTTTGAAGGAATTCGTCCGCTGCACCATAATTTTATCAGTTTGGTCAACTGGTACATCTAGATGAATTGGGAATTCAACTCCCTGTGCTTGCAAAGCTTCTTTGGCTTTAGCAAATTCTGCCTTGGCCTTTTCTGGGTTATAAATGCTGTCTTGAGCATCAGCTAATTTGACACCTTGCCATTCATCGCCATAAGAAGCCAACTGTGATTCAACGACATCCGAGAAGTCCTTGCCATCTACTTGCACAAAACTAGGAGGCACAAGCAAGCTTCTGATAATTTTCGTTGCTCCTTCATTACCATTCATCTGGGCACCAAAGGATTTACGGTCAAAAGCAAAGTTGACTGCTTGGCGGAAGTCTTTATTTTGAATCGCTTCTTTGCTGGCAGCTTTTTGGGCATCTGTCTTAGAAGTGTGGCTATAAGCCTGACGATTCAAGTTAAAGGCATAGAAATAGCTAGTTGAGTTTTGTGGAGTAAAGATGATGTTGTCTTTGTATTTCTTTTCTACTGATGCGTAGTTTGAACTAGTCGGATAGAGACGAGCTTGTGTATAAGCACCATCAGTAAAGTTACGGATCAATGACTCTTGGTCAGAACCATCGTAGTAAGTCAGCTTGACATCTTCGATCTTCACATTGTCCTTGTCCCAATAGTTTTGGTTTTTAGAATATTCGATAACAGACTTAGAAGTAAATGACTTTAATACATATGGACCATTGTAGAGGATACCGGAAGGTTTCACGGTACCAAAGTCTTTGCCTTCTTTCTTCAGAAATTCTTCGTTAATCGGGAAGAGAATGCCCATGGTTGTCTTAGAATTCCAGTAGCTTTCTGGTTGATTCAGGGTGTATTGAACCGTATAGTCGTCGATCGCCTTGACACCTACAGTAGAGAAATCATTGCTTTCTCCTTTGATATAAGCATCTAATCCCTTGATAGAGTTTTGCACGATTGGTAATGCTTCTGATTTTTCATCTGCAGCGTGCTTGAGCCCTGTTACAAAGTCTTGCGCCTTGACAGCAGCATATTCTTCACCTTCTGCTGTGTACCATTTAGCGTCCTTACGCAACTTATAAGTATAAGTTAGGCCATCTTTAGACACAGTCCAGTCTTCAGCTAATGAAGGGATAAGATTCCCATATTGATCATTTTCTAAAAGACCGTCGACCAAATTGGCAATGACGTCAGAAGTGGAGGCACGATTGGAGTTTACATAATCCAATGTATCTGGATCTGTATTATAGACATAAGAATATGTCTTTGCCAAGCTGGTGCTTGACTTGCCACAAGCAGCTAAGAATAGCGCTGATGCTGCAACCAAACCAGTAATAGCCAACCATTTAGATTTTTTCATGAGCAAATCTCCTTCTTTAGATTATGTATTATTATACATCATTTCCAGACAAAAACAAGTCTTATTTAAGAAAATTTTAAAATTCTATGCATTTTTCTTATTTTTATTGAAACAAAGTATAGGAAAATTTCTATGCATTTTCATATATTTTCATAAACATGCAGAAAATCTTATAAATAAAAATTTGTTCAATATTTTACAAGGATTCTTGAATAGGATTATCAAAAATATCAGCTTTTTTATGTTACAATAGATTTATTACTAATCTAGGGGAAAGAAATGAAAAAACTATTTGTATTCCTACTGCTATTCTTTGGTCTGATTGCCAAGCCTGTTCTGGCAGATGACTATGAAATTGCTGCTAAAAGCGCCATTGCTGTTGATGCAAACTCAGGAAAAATCCTCTATGAAAAGGAGGCTACAAGCCCACTAGAAGTCGGTGCTATTACTAACATTTTGACTGCTTATCTGGTTTATGAAGCCATTGCTGATGGCAAACTGAGCCTAGAAACTGAGGTTGATATTTCTGATTATGCTTACCAGCTGACAGTAAATCCCTCTATCGCGAACCTGCCTCTGGAAGCGCGACGCTACAAGGTAAAGGACTTGCTAAATGCTTCTCTTTTAGCAAGCGCCAACAGCGCTACCATTGCTCTGGCAGAAAAAGTTGGTGGAAGTGAGGAAAATTTTGTCAAGATGATGAAAGCCAAACTCAAGGAATGGAAAATTTCTGATGCAATCATTGTAAATGCTACTGGTACGGATATTCGTTTACTAGATGGTTCGCTAGAAACTACCAATACCGAAGAGGAGGCCGCAGAGAATTCTAAAAGCAAGAAAAAACAAGAGACTGTCAATAAGTTCAGTGCTTATGATATAGCTGTGATTGCTTCACATCTGATTGATGACTACCCAGAGGTCCTTGGCATCACTTCCAAATCTCATGTGAATTTTGCAGGAATCCAACTAGAAAATCCCAATTTAATGTTGGAAGGATCTCCTAGTTTTCGGACAGGAGTGAAAGGTTTAAAGACAGGCGGGTCTGAGCAGAGTGGTGTTTCATTTGTCGGTGTAACAAGTGAAAAAGGGATGCGATTGATCACAGTCGTTTTAGGAGTCGCACAGGAAGATAACGACCCTAATACCCGTTTTGGCGTTACATCTAGCCTAATGACCTACGTTACGCAAAATTTTTCTCCGACAGTCCTTGTCAAAAAAGGGGAAAGATACAACAACTCCCAAGTAGCTGTTAGAGACAGCCGAGAGGATAAGGTCGCTGCAGTTGCTAGTGAGGACCTGGTAATCCTAGAACGGATAGCCAATCAGGCTGAACATAAAGTCACCTTTACTCCAAGTCCACAGGAGCTGCAGGCACCCTTGAAAAAAGGTAGTGTAGTGGGCACTCTCACTTATACAGATTCTGAGCCAATCGGCCAGGGCTACATCGAAAATAAGAAAACTTCTATTTCTATGGTTACAGAAAAAAAAGTTGAAAAAGCTATCGTTTTCAAAGTCTGGTGGAACGATTTCATTCGCTTTGTCAATGAGAAGTTATAAAAGAAATACCGCGAATCAATTGATTCGCGGTATTTCTATAGTTTGTAAACGTTTAACGTAATCAAAAAAAGTTCTTTGAGGGTTAACTCGCAATCGAGTATCCGCTACTGTTTAACAGGTCCTCTGAATCTTTTAAATACTTTGCCTAGGCAAAGCTTTATTCGCAATAAAAAAGAGGCCAACGCCTCTTTTTATCCAACAGACCCTTCCATTTCATAGCTAATCAAGCGGTTCAGCTCAACAGCGTATTCCATTGGAAGTTCTTTGGTGAATGGCTCAACAAAGCCCATGACAATCATTTCAGTCGCTTCGGACTCCGACAAGCCACGGCTCATGAGATAGTAGAGCTGCTCCTCAGAAATCTTAGAAACTTTAGCTTCATGCTCCAAAGCCACCTGTGAGTTGTGGATTTCATTAAATGGAATGGTGTCTGAAGCAGACAAGTCGTCCATGATAATGGTATCACACTCGATATGGCTGACAGATTTCTTAGAATTGCGAGCAAAGGTCACTTGGCCACGGTAGTCAACTTTTCCTCCACCTTTAGCGATGGATTTAGACACGATGGACGAGCTGGTATGTGGCGCATTGTGAATCATCTTAGCCCCTGTATCCTGGTGTTGTCCAGCATTGGCAAAGGCAATGGAAAGCATGGTTCCACGCGCTCCTTCTCCGTCCAGATAAACTGACGGGTATTTCATGGTTGTTTTGGCACCCAAGTTTCCGTCAATCCACTCAACTGTCGCATCTTTCAAAGCTTTAGCACGTTTTGTTACCAAGTTATAGACATTATCAGACCAGTTTTGGATGGTTGTATAACGCATATAAGCTCCATCTAAAGCAAAAATTTCAACAATGGCCGCATGCAAGCTGTTACTTGAATAAGTAGGAGCTGTACATCCCTCAACATAATGGACGCTAGCGCCCTCGTCAACGATAATCAAGGTACGCTCAAACTGACCGGAATTTTCATTGTTGATACGGAAGTAGGTTTGAAGCGGAATGTCTACCTTAACACCTTTTGGAACATAGATAAAGGTACCACCAGACCAAACTGCAGAGTTAAGGGCAGCCAACTTGTTGTCTGTCGGCGGAACCAGCTTAGCAAAATACTGCTTGAAAAGCTCTGGGTATTCCTTAAGAGCTGAGTCAGTATCTGTAAAGACGATTCCTAGCTTTTGGAACTCTTCCTTCATATTGTGGTAGACCACTTCGGATTCATACTGGGCAGCTGCACCAGCAAGGTAAGCTCGCTCTGCTTCTGGGATCCCAATCCGCTCAAAGGTTTCCTTGATCTTCTCAGGCACTTCATCCCAGCTTCTAGCAGGCTTATCAGAGGCCTTTTGGTAATAAATCAAGTCATCAAAATTAATTTCTGACAAATCTGGCCCCCAAGTCTGCATCGGCATCTTTTTGAAAACCTCGTAGGACTTAAGGCGGAAATCCAACATCCACTCTGGTTCACCCTTGGCTGCAGAAAGCTCACGAATGACCGCTTCATTCAGCCCTTTCCCTGTCGAGAGAACAGGTTCAACATCGTCATGGAAACCAAACTTGTACTCACCAAGATCAATTGGTTTTGGTTCTACTCTTTCTTCTGACATAATTTCCTTTCACATTCTTACTTTTTATCTTCTTCAATTGCTCGCTTAAGGGCATTCCAACCCAAGGTCGCACACTTAATCCGCTGTGGGAATTTGGCAACGCCTGCTAAAAAGGCTCCATCTCCCAATTCTTTCTGGCGACTGTCTTCCTGGCCCTGAACCATCTGTGAGAAGACCTCTGCTAATTCCAGTGCCTGCTCTTTTGTCTTGCCCAGAACCGCATCCGTCATCATGCTGGCCGAAGCCGTTGAAATGGTACAACCGGAATTAACAAAGGCAATATCCTCAATCTGATTTTCCGCATTAAACTTTACAGAAAGGCTGATGACATCGCCACAGGTTGGGTTATTGAGAACTACCTGCTCCACATCTTCCAGTTTCCCATGATGATGGGGGTGAGCCGAGTGGTCGGTCACAACCGCCTTGTAAAGACTGTCTAACTTAGAAAGTGCCATTGAAAAACTCCTTTGTCTTTTCTAAAGCATCTACCAGCTTGTCGCAATCCGCATAGGTATTGTAGATGTAAAAGCTAGCCCGCACAGTCGCTGGTACCTGCAGGTAGGTGAGCAAAGGCTGAGCACAATGGTGACCCGCTCGGACAGCTACTCCTTCGTAGTCCAGAGCCGTTGCAACATCATGTGGATGGAGACCATCCAGGTTAAAGGCAATCACGCCTGAGCGCTGAGCCAAATCTTGAGAGCCATAAATGGTCAATCCTTCCACAGCCTGTAACTTAGGAAATACGTAGGCAATCAGGTCCTGCTCATGCTGAGCAATGGCACCCATACCCAAGTCTTCCAAATAATCAATGGCCGCTGCAAGACCGATTGCTCCTGCCATATTCGGAGTGCCGGCCTCAAACTTCCAAGGAAGCTCCTTCCAGGTCGCCTCCTGCTCATAGACGAAATCAATCATTTCGCCACCGAACTCGACTGGCGACATCTGCTCTAGCAGCTCTTCCTTGCCATAGAGAACTCCGATACCAGTAGGTCCAGCCATCTTATGCCCCGAAAAGGCGAAGAAGTCCACATCCAAATCCTGTACATCAATCTTCATGTGCGGAATGGATTGAGCTCCGTCCACCACTAAAAGCGCTCCTTGCTGATGAACCAACTGGGCAATTTTCTTGATGGGATTGATGATACCGAGGACATTAGAAGCATGGGCCAGAGAGACAAACTTGGTCCGCTCATTGAGTTTGGCACAGAAATCCTCCATATCCAGAGCCCCGTCCTTTAGATAGACATAGACCAACTTGGCTCCGGTCTTCCTACAGGCTTCCTGCCAAGGAATGACATTGGAATGATGCTCCATGATCGAAATCAGCACTTCATCACCAGGCTGCAGCCTTTCAGCCGCAAACTGAGCGACCCAATTGAGACTCGTCGTGGTTCCTCGTGTAAAGAGGACTTCTCTGCTAGAAGCTGCATTGATAAAAGAGCGAACTCTTTCTCTGGCTGCTTCATAAGCTGCTGTCGCCCGCTCGGCTAGCGTATGCACACCGCGGTGGACATTGGCATTGTCTCTAAGATAGTAGTTTTCAATAGCTGCTAGCACCTGCTTGGGTTTCTGGGTTGTCGCCGCATTGTCCAAATAAACCAAAGGCTCATCATTGAC
>NZ_CALIIB010000082.1 GCF_938020365.1 uncultured Streptococcus sp.
CTGTTTCTTCGTGGCGAACTTGCAAGAAGCGGATATCTTTGTCTTCAGCCAAAGCATCCATGAGTGAGCTGAGTGTTCCTGATGGGATACCGTAGATAGTGTCTACGCCCCATGTCTTCAATACGTTAAGCATTGCTGCAGATGCAGTAATTTTCCCTTGAGTCATAATAACTCTCCTTCAAAATTAAATTATTTATCGAAAACTTTCAGATAATATAATGAAAACGTTTCAATAAACTTACTCTACAAATTTATCACTTTTTCCACCGCTTGTATAAGAATATGCTCAGGAACGCTTTAGAACTATTACATAACAATTATGAGATTTTTCTGACTTTTGAAATGTATATTATAATAGATTTCAGAAAAAGGTGAAAGTGCCTCTCGCTGATCTTTGAAACTGGGGAAGATTTTAATTCGGAGCAAACTAGAAATTTAAGGGCTAAACATGCTATAATATTGCTAGGTAAACGAAAAGATTCCAATATAGTAGGTAAAAAGATGATCAGAGAAGCCAGTCCAAACGACCTAGATGAATTACTCCATTTATATCTCTCCTTGCACGAGACGGCCATTCCAGAAAAAAGCCCAACCTTACAAAAAGTCTGGCAGCGGATGGTAGAAGATCCAGACCACCATATCATTGTCAAAGTGCTTGACGGAAAGATTGTTTCTTCTTGTATTTGTGTCATCATTCCCAATCTCACGAGAGGACTACGCCCCTACGCCCTGATCGAAAATGTCGTCACTCATCATGACTTTAGAGGCAAGGGCTATGCCAGTGAATGCCTTGATTTTGCTAAGAAAATAGCGACCGAAGCTAATTGCTACAAAATGATGCTGCTGACGGGCTCCAAGAAGGAAAGCACCTGGGAATTTTATAAACGAGCTGGCTACAACCACCAAGACAAAACAGCCTTTATCCAATGGTTAGACTAAAGCAAGCAAAAATCTTTAATGAATATAGAATAGATAAAGTCGAAATCAACCTCTGCTTCCAATTGTCGAAGAAAGTGATCTTTGGGAACCAATTAGTCTATCGTATAGAAGCCATATTGGCAGCGATTATAATCTGGTTTTTCTTTGTGAAACATAGCGAGCACCTCATAACTTTTCTTATCATTATTATACGACTTTACAAAAAAAGTCCTTAGAAACTTCTGTTCTGAGGACTTTGTCTTCAATCTGAAGCCAGCGTTTTACTACGCTGGCTTTTTGTAATACAGACCTTGCTTATTTCAATTATCAGTTCTTTCCTCAATTATCCCTCTAAAGTGTGATATAATAAGGAAGAATTGGAAAATAGGGAACTATTTTCATTGTTTTTTCAATACTTCCATTTAAAAAATAGGTAAAGACAGATTAGAAAGTGTGAAATTCCGATGTCTTCTTACAAGAAAGTCTCTCTCTCTGAGATCAATCAATCGATTGAAACTCCAAATAACAACCATTTTTGGCAAAATCTAAAAGCATTTTTGGGACCTGGCGCTCTTGTAGCAGTTGGCTATATGGATCCTGGAAACTGGATTACCAGCGTGGTTGGTGGTGCTTCCTACAAGTATAGCCTTTTATTTGTTATTTTGATTTCATCCATCATTGCTATGCAGTTACAACAAATGGCTGGAAAGCTTGGTATCGTGACGAGGATGGACTTAGCGCAGGCAACAGCTCATCATGCTCCCAAGTGGCTCCGTTATAGTCTGTGGGTGATTTTAGAATTAGCTTTAATGGCGACAGACTTAGCTGAGGTTTTAGGTTCAGCGATTGCCTTAAATCTTTTGTTTAAAATACCGATTATGGTTGCTATCCTCCTAACCGTTTTAGATGTATTTCTTTTGTTGTTATTGATGAAATTTGGCTTCAAAAAAATTGAAGCCATCGTTACGACTCTTATCTTAACCATATTAGGTATCTTTGCTTATCTAGTGGCTTTATCCAATCCAAGTATTCAGGGGATATTTGGTGGTTATTTACCGACTTCAACTTTATTTGAAAGTCCCCTGCCAGGACATGAGAGTCAGCTGACCTTGGCTCTAGGGATTGTAGGTGCGACAGTCATGCCCCATAATCTCTATCT
>NZ_CALIIB010000083.1 GCF_938020365.1 uncultured Streptococcus sp.
AGGCTGGTGTTCACTTTGGTCACCAAACTCGTCGCTGGAACCCTAAGATGGCTAAGTACATCTTCACTGAGCGTAACGGTATCCACGTTATCGACCTTCAACAAACTGTAAAATACGCAGATCAAGCTTATGACTTCATGCGTGATGCAGCTGCAAACGATGCAGTTATCTTGTTTGTTGGTACTAAAAAGCAAGCTGCTGAAGCTGTAAAAGAAGAAGCAGAACGTGCTGGTCAATACTACATCAACCACCGTTGGTTGGGTGGAACTCTTACAAACTGGACAACTATCCAAAAACGTGTTGCTCGTTTGAAAGAAATCAAACGTATGGAAGAAGAAGGAATCTTCGAAGTTCTTCCTAAGAAAGAAGTAGCACTTTTGAACAAACAACGTGCTCGTCTTGAAAAATTCTTGGGTGGTATCGAAGATATGCCTCGCATCCCAGATGTAATGTACATCGTTGACCCTCATAAAGAGCAAATCGCTGTTAAGGAAGCTAAGAAACTTGGTATTCCAGTAGTTGCGATGGTTGACACAAACACTGATCCAGACGATATCGATGTGATTATCCCTGCTAACGACGACGCAATCCGTGCCGTTAAGTTGATCACTGCGAAAATGGCTGACGCTGTTATCGAAGGCCGTCAAGGTGAGGACGCTGTAGCGACTGTTGAAGCAGAATTTGCTGCAACTGAAACTCAAGCGGACTCAATCGAAGAAATCGTTGAAGTTGTAGAAGGCGACAACGCATAATTTTCATAAGTCAATTAACCTAAAGGGGCGGGGCTCAGCCCAGCCCCTTTATTTAAAAATAGTAAACATAGGAGAAGAAAAATGGCAGAAATTACAGCTAAGCTTGTAAAAGAATTGCGTGAAAAATCTGGTGCTGGTGTCATGGACGCTAAGAAAGCATTGGTTGAAACTGATGGTGACATCGAAAAAGCGATTGAATTGCTTCGCGAAAAAGGTATGGCAAAAGCAGCTAAGAAGGCTGACCGTGTTGCCGCTGAAGGTTTGACAGGCGTTTACGTGGATGGTAACGTTGCAGCTATCGTTGAAGTCAACGCTGAAACTGACTTTGTTGCGAAAAACGCTCAATTCGTTGAATTGGTAAATGCTACTGCAAAAGTAATCGCAGAAGGCAAGCCAGCTAATAACGAAGAAGCGTTTGCATTGACAATGCCTTCAGGTGAAACTCTTGAAGCTGCATACGTATCTGCAACTGCAACTATCGGAGAAAAAATCTCATTCCGTCGTTTTGCTTTGGTTGAAAAGACTGATGCTCAACACTTCGGTGCTTACCAACACAATGGTGGCCGTATCGGTGTTGTTTCAGTGATTGACGGTGGTGATGACGCTCTTGCGAAACAAATTTCTATGCACATTGCTGCGATGAAACCAACTGTTCTTTCATACAAAGAATTGGATGAGCAATTTGTTAAAGATGAATTGGCACAATTGAACCATGCTATCGATCAAGACAATGAAAGCCGCGCTATGGTTGATAAGCCAGCACTTCCACACTTGAAATATGGTTCAAAAGCTCAGTTGACTGATGAAGTGATTGCACAAGCTGAAGCTGACATCAAAGCTGAGTTGGCTGCAGAAGGTAAACCAGAAAAAATCTGGGATAAAATCATTCCAGGTAAAATGGATCGCTTCTTGCTTGACAACACTAAAGTTGACCAAGCTTATACACTTCTTGCACAAGTGTACATCATGGATGACAGCAAGACAGTTGAAGCTTACCTTGAATCAGTGAATGCTTCAGTAGTTGAGTTTGTTCGCTTTGAAGTTGGTGAAGGTATTGAAAAAGCAGCTAACGACTTTGAATCAGAAGTTGCAGCAACAATGGCAGCTGCTCTTGGCCAAAACTAATCTAAGTCTAAAATAGAAAAAGATTGAAGAGAAATTATTTCTTTTCAATCTTTTATATTATGCTGGCCTGAATAGTTCTCCTTTTAAATTGAGAAGAATTGGCCTACGAGATAGGTGACAGCCATGGTCAAAAGTCCGATAGTGAGGTTACGGATCATGGCATTTTTAATGGGTGACTGTCCCAATTTTGCACTAGTATAGCCGGTTCCCAAGAGAGAAAGAGCTACAACAAGGACGGTCGCTGGGATCCGATAGGCAGCCGGAAGCAGAACGATGGTCAGCATAGGGAAAATTGCACCTACGGCAAAAGCTAAAAAGCTGGATATGGCTGCGTGCCAAGGATTGGTGAACTCTTCGACCTCAATGCCGTACTTTTCCTCGACCAAGGCCTTGAGTGGATCCTGCAAGAAGGCGCGATTGGTCAAGAGTTGGGCAGAAGTCTCGCACTCACCATTTTGGACGTAGGAGGCGTAGAGGGACTGTCTGGCAATATCGGGATTCTTTTCCAAGAGTTCTCGTTCTCTAGCCACTGCAGCCTCCTCAGTGTCCTTCTGAGTGGAGACGGATACATACTCCCCGCCTGCCATAGAAAATGCACCGGCAAAGACAGCAGCCAGACCAGATAGAAAGATAATCCAAACATCTTCCGTCGCACTAGCCACCCCGATGACCACCCCTGCGATAGAAATAATACCGTCGTTGGCCCCCAAAACCCCAGCCCGCAAAATATTCAGGCGTCCACTAAAATTCTTGTCAATCTTATGTTCTTACATTCTAAACTTTTCTCTTTTCTTTTTATTTATAATCATTATAAATAAAAAGAATGAGGATAGCAAGTGAAAGTAGGAAAGTGAGAAAAGTCCGACGATTTAAGGGAAAATTCTTATCAAAAAAGGAGCCGTTTTAAACGACTCCTTTCTTTGTAATCACTATAGGACCTACATCAAACTGCTTATTTTACTACGATATTAACCAGTTTATTTGGCACGGTAATGACTTTTACGACTTCTTTGCCGGCAATTTCAGACTTGATTTTCTCATCTGCCAAAGCGATTTCCTGCAGTTCCTCACGGCTCAAGTCCTTCGCTACGACTAGCTTAGCACGAACTTTACCCTTGATTTGAACTACGATTTCGACCTCTGCCTCGACTAGTTTGCTTTCATCATAAGTTGGCCAAGCTACGTAGGAGATGCTCTCGCCAGTTTGAGCTACCGCCTGCCAGAGTTCTTCAGCCAAGTGCGGTGCAAAAGGCGCCAGCAATTGGATAAAGCCTTTGGCATATTCGACATAGAGTTTTTCTTCCTTGTTGGCAGCATTGACAAAGATCATGAGTTGAGCAATAGCTGTGTTAAACTTGAGCTCCTCAATCTGCTCTGTGACAGACTTGACCGTTTCATGGTAGACCTTGTCCAAAGCTCCGCTATTTTCCGCAACGATTTCTTTACTTGTAATCAAACGGTAGACACGATCGAGGAACTTGCGGCTGCCTTCCAGACCTTCTTCTGACCAAGCGATGGATGCATCCAGCGGCCCCATGAACATTTCATAGACACGAAGGGTATCGGCACCATATTGCTCCACTACGTCATCTGGGTTAACCACGTTCTTGAGGGATTTAGACATCTTAGCTGGTGCTTGCTCCAATTCTTCTCCCGTTTCGATGTTGAAGAAGGAACCATCGCGTTTTTCCACCTTGTCTGTCGCTACCAGAGCACCGCGGTGGTCACGGTAGCTTGTTCCCAAGATCATTCCTTGGTTAAAGAGTTTTTGGAAAGGCTCTTTTGTTGGAACGACACCGAGGTCATAAAGGAATTTATGCCAGAAGCGAGCGTAGAGGAGGTGGAGTACGGCATGTTCTGCACCACCGATGTAAATATCAACTGGCAGCCAAGCCTTGAGCAAGTCTTCGTCTGCTAATTTCTCATTGTTATGCGGGTCAATGTAACGCAGGTAATACCAGCTAGAACCTGCCCATTGAGGCATGGTGTTTGTTTCACGACGACCTTTGACACCGTCTTCGCGAGTCACTTCCAGCCAGTCAGTCAGATTGGCCAGAGGGCTTTCACCAGTACCAGAAGGACGGATATCCTTGGTTACAGGCAGGACAAGCGGCAGTTCATTTTCAGGGACAGCTGTTGAAGTGCCATCTTCCCAATGAATGATTGGAATTGGCTCACCCCAGTAGCGTTGACGACTAAAGAGCCAGTCGCGCAGGCGATAGGTGACTTTTTCATTTCCGACACCTTCCGCTTCCAGCCAAGCAACCATCTTTTCAATAGCGGCAGCCTTGTCCAAGCCATCTA
>NZ_CALIIB010000084.1 GCF_938020365.1 uncultured Streptococcus sp.
AATAAAAACCTGACCAAAGAACTTTATCTGAAGCTCCTTTAGTCAGGTTATTATGCCTTCTTATGGCTTGTTTGTTACCAAATCACCACGCGATCTTCTGGACTCCGCCACATACCGTCTCCTTCTTGGACATCAAAGGTCGTAAAGAAGTCGTCAAAGTTAGGCAGTTGGACATTGGTACGAAGTTTAGCTGGCGCATGGACATCGACGCTGGCTAGAAGCTTCATGTACTCTTCGCGTCCCTTCATCCGCCAGATGCGAGCAAAGTTGGTGAAGAATTCCTCCGCAGAGAAATCGTCTTCTTTCTTGGCTGCTTCGAGAGCCGCTGCAATACCGCCCAAGTCCGCCACATTTTCTGAAACAGTCAGCTTGCCATTGACCTTGGCACCGTAAGAATCTAGACCTTCAAACTGGTCGATGACTTTCTGAGTCCGCTCAGTAAAGGCTTGGTAGTCATGCTCCGTCCACCAGTTGTTGAGGCTGCCGTTTTCATCAAAGGAAGCGCCATTGGTATCAAAAGCATGAGAAATTTCATGGGCGATAACCGCACCGATACCGCCATAATTGGCTGAAGAAGACTGGTGCAGGTCATAGAAAGGTGCCTGCAGGATAGCCGCTGGAAAGACAATCAGGTTTTTCTGAGGATTGTAGTAGGCATTGACCATGTGGGCTGGCATTCCCCATTCTTTGTAATCCACGGGCTGGTTCCACTTGCTCCAACCATACTTGATTTCCACTTGTCGCAGTTTTTGAGCATTTTCGAAGAGGCTGAGATTTTCATCCACAAGCTTGTCTGCGTAGCGCTCAGGTAGCTCCTCTGGGTAGCCGATATAAGGCTTGATGACATTGAGTTTGACAATGGCCTTGTCCCGAGTTTCTGGTGTCAGCCAGTCATTGCTGGCGAGGCGCTCCTTGTAGACTTGGATCATGTTGGCTACTTTTTGCTCCACATCGGCCTTGGCTTCAGGGGAGAATTTTTGTCCAGCATACCAGAGTCCGATGGCTTGATTGAAAGGCGCTTGAGCTAGGTAAAAGGAAGCTTTTTTCTTGTCTTGCGCCTGAGGTGTTCCAGATAGGGCGCGACGGTAAGCGCCTGCTAGGACACGGATTTCGTCAGTCAAGTAGGATTCAGCTGACGCGATAGCATTAAAGATAAGCACGGCCTTGAGCAGGGGCCAAGTCTCTTCGCAGTAGAATTGGTTGGCAGCTTGCCAGAAACGCTCCTCAGGTACGATAATCTGGTCAGGAATTTGCCCGATGAGTTGGGTGAAGATGGCATCTAAAGGTAGATTTGGTGCTAAGGCCTTGAAGTCTTCCCACTCGTAAGGGTGATAAAGCTTGGCATATTCTGAACTTTCCTCCCGCGACAGAACGACTTTGGCAATTCGAGCATCCAGTTCTAAAACTTTATCCAGCAAATCTTGAATTTCTTCTGCTGAAAATTCGAATTTTTGCAGCAAAGCTTCGGAAGACTCACGCCATTTTTTCAAGAGCTTGTCCTTTTGAGGATGCCCATCAGCATAGTAGGTCGTGTCTGGGAGAATAGTACTTGGTGCATCTGCCCAGAGGACATTGATACGGGCGTCCATAAAGTCAGGCGCTACACCAAAAGGAAAGAAATTGGGCTTGCCAGCCAGCTCAAACTCGGCAATCTTTGTGGTAAATTCTGTAAAGGAGTTGAGCGCTTGGTATTCCGCAATCAAAGGCAAAACAGGCTTGATACCGAGTGCTTCCCGCTTGTCATAGTCAGCTGCTAAACGATGGTACTTGATAAAGTTTTGCAAAATAGCATCGTCAGGAACTTCCTCACCCCGTAGCCATTGATCGGTAGTGGAGAGCATCAGCTTTTCAATCTCATCTGACAAATCTGTGAAGCCGCCGGTGACAGGCTTGTCATCTGGGATAACGGCCGTTTTGGCCCATTCACCATTAATGGCGTCATAAAAATCATCTTGTAAACGTGTCATGTTTTTCTCACTTTCCTGCTTTTGATATAACCTTATCAAAATTAACTCCTTTTTTCAAATATTTCCTATATTGATTGTAAGGATTTTTTAAAAATTAACTTGACTTAATTTTCATTTTAATGTATATTAAAATGAAAGAGGTATAACAATGATTGAAATGAAAAATTTAAGTGTCAGTTATCAAGGACAGCTGGCCTTAGAACCAACTTCTTTAACAATAAAAGGACCAACTATCACAGGGATTATCGGACCAAACGGGGCTGGAAAGTCAACTCTCATAAAAGGTATGTTAGGAATTGTTGAGAGTGAGGGGCAGACCTTTCTAGATAGAAAACCCATGAAGCAAGAATTAAGCAAGATTGCTTATGTAGAGCAGAAAATTCACATTGACTATAATTTTCCTATCAAGGTCAAGGAGTGTGTGTCTCTAGGCTTGTATCCTAAGATCAAGCTCTTTCAACGCCTCAAAGCGTCTGACTGGGAAAAGGTTGCTCGGGCTTTGAAAATCGTTGGTTTAGAAGATTTTGCTGAGCGGCAGATTAGCCAGTTGTCTGGTGGGCAATTCCAGCGGGTCTTGATTGCCCGTTGCTTGGTTCAGGAGGCTGAATATATCTTCCTAGATGAGCCTTTTGTTGGAATTGACTCAGTCAGTGAAGAGATTATCATGGCGACCCTCCGCCAGCTAAGAAAAGCTGGGAAGACGATTTTGATTGTTCATCATGACTTGAGCAAGGTAGTCGCTTATTTTGACCAAGTCTTGCTGCTTAACAAGGAAGTCATTGCTTTCGGATCAACTGAGAGCACCTTCACCAAAGAAAATATGCAGAAGACCTACGGTTCTCAGCTCTTTATGAATGGAGGTGACTAGGATGATCCAGGAATTTATTCAAGGATTGCATGATTTTCATTTCCTGCAAAATGCGTTGATTACGGCTATTGTGATTGGAGTGGTGGCCGGTGCCGTTGGGTGCTTTATCATCTTGCGGGGCATGTCGCTCATGGGGGATGCCATTTCTCACGCGGTGCTGCCCGGCGTGGCTCTGTCTTATATTTTGGGGATTAATTTCTTCATCGGTGCTATTACCTTTGGCTTACTAGCTTCTATTATTATCACCTACATCAAGGGCAATTCTATTATCAAAAGTGACACGGCTATCGGGATTACTTTTTCTTCCTTCTTGGCTCTGGGGGTCATTTTGATTAGTGTTGCTAAGAGTTCTACCGATCTTTTCCATATCCTCTTTGGGAATATCTTGGCGGTGCAAGATCTTGATATGTGGATTAGTATTGGTGTGGGCATCTTGGTGTTGCTGGTCATTGCTATTTTCTTCAAGCAACTTTTGTTGACTTCCTTTGATCCGCTCTTAGCCCAAGCTATGGGAATGAAGGTGAATTTTTACCACTATTTGCTGATGATTCTATTGACTCTGGTATCTGTCACAGCCATGCAAAGTGTCGGAACGATTCTGATTGTGGCCATGCTGATTACACCAGCTGCGACAGCCTATCTCTATGCCAAGAGTCTCAAGACCATGATTTTATTGTCATCTGTCTTGGGGGCTGGTGCATCTGTTTTAGGTCTCTTCATCGGTTATAGTTTTAATGTTGCAGCAGGTTCTAGTATCGTTCTAACCTCTGCCCTGATCTTTTTGGTTTCATTTTTTATCGCACCAAAACAGCGGTATTTAAAAAGAAAAGTAAAATAATATATTTATGGAGGATTTCCAATGAAAAAATGTCGTTTCTTAGTTCTGCTTTTGCTGGCTTTTGTCGGCCTAGCAGCCTGCTCTAGTCAAAAAAGCAGTACCGAGACTGGTTCTTCAAAATTGAATGTTGTTGCGACCAACTCGATTATTGCGGATATTACAAAGAATATCGCTGGCGATAAGATCAATTTGCACAGTATCGTACCTGTTGGGCAAGACCCGCACGAATACGAGCCCCTACCTGAAGATGTCAAAAAGACTTCCCAAGCAGATCTGATCTTCTACAATGGGATCAACCTTGAAACAGGTGGTAATGCTTGGTTCACAAAATTAGTAGAAAATGCTAAGAAGAAAGAAAACAAGGACTATTATGCTGTCAGCGAAGGTGTTGATGTCATTTACTTGGAAGGCCAAAGTGAAAAAGGGAAAGAAGACCCTCATGCTTGGCTCAACTTGGAAAATGGGATCATCTATGCTCAAAACATTGCTAAGCGTTTGAGCGAAAAAGACCCAGCTAACAAAGAAACTTACGAGAAAAATCTTAAAGCTTATGTGGAAAAACTAAGCGCTTTGGACAAGGAAGCCAAAGAGAAATTCAACAACATTCCTGAAGAAAAGAAAATGATTGTAACCAGCGAAGGTTGCTTCAAATACTTCTCTAAGGCCTACAATGTGCCATCTGCCTATATTTGGGAAATCAACACTGAAGAAGAAGGGACTCCAGACCAAATTAAAACTTTGGTTGAAAAACTACGCAAGACGAAAGTGCCATCTCTCTTTGTCGAATCAAGTGTGGACGACCGTCCGATGAAGACCGTTTCTAAAGACACCAACATTCCGATCTACGCTAAAATCTTTACTGACTCTGTTGCAGAAAAAGGAGAAGAAGGAGATAGCTATTACAGCATGATGAAATATAACTTAGAAAAGATCGCAGAAGGTCTGTCTAAATAATGATAAGAGGTTGGGAAGATAAAATCCTAACCTCTTTATTTCTGAAGAACAAGCTTTACATGGAGTCGCTCTCAAATTTTCGGTCAAATTATTCGAAAAAAATCACTATTCGCAGTACAATGGAGCTATCAAACATGAATGGAGACTTCCTATGACAACTTTTCTCGGAAATCCTGTAACCTTTACGGGTCAGCAATTGCAAGTCGGCGATACAGCCCACGATTTTAGCCTGACAGCTACTGACCTTTCAAAGAAAACCTTGGCTGATTTTGCTGGTAAAAAGAAAGTCCTCAGCATCGTACCGTCTATCGATACTGGCGTTTGCTCAACTCAGACCCGTCGTTTCAATCAAGAACTTGCTGATTTGGACAATACTGTTGTAATCACGATTTCAGTTGACTTACCTTTTGCTCAAGGAAAGTGGTGTGCTGCTGAAGGCATTGAGAATGCTGTCATGCTATCTGACTACTTCGACCATTCTTTCGGCCGCGACTATGCTGTCCTCATCAATGAATGGCACCTGTTAGCCCGTGCAGTCCTTGTCTTGGACGAAAACAACACTGTGACCTATGCTGAATATGTGGACAACATCAATACCGAGCCAGATTATGATGCAGCCATTGCGGCAGTCAAAAGTCTGTAAAGAATTATACTTTTCCAAAAAATGCACTTAATTCTTCATAAGAGTTGAGTGTATTTTTGTCTGCTTGACTAAAAATTTTGGAAAATACAAAAAGACAAACATCAATTTTGACGTTTGTCTACGATTTGAAAGAGCCATCTAGGCTCTTTTAATTATTCTGAAGTTAATTCTTTCTGGGCTTCCTTGCCTTGATCCAGCAGGGCTTGGATAATCTTTTGATCACGCAGTTTGACAGAGTTGTTGATAGTTTCTGCGGATTGGATGACCGCTGCTTCTAGCAGAGCGCGTTTTTCCCGTCCTTTATCAATGGCTTCGATAATGCCTTGATTTTGTGCGACGAGACTTTCTGCCAGCTTAGTGACAGACTCAACAGCGATAGTAGGGCTTTGGGAAATCCGCTCCAGCTGAGGAATGACTTCCTTGCTGGTCTCAGCGAGCATTTGCAGGGCAGCGTTATTCGCATTAGAGATGGCGTCAGCTACTTGACCAGACTTCATGGATTGCTGGAGGATGCCTAATTGGGCGATAGACAGTTTCATAGTTGGAATGGTATTGCGACGGAGCATTCCAAGTTTTTGGCGCATATCAGAGGAAACCTTGACCAGATTACGCATTTGAGGCGTTGTCGCCCAAGCAACATAGAGACGGCTGACATATTCAGTGTGTTGCTGCTCTAAGGTATTGACCACCTCTGTCATTCGGGCTAATTCCTGCGATTTGACTTGGTAGTCAACAGTTGTCATATCTAACTGAGCAACTTCATTCTGCAGTTTGAGCGCTCGATTGCCAGCTTCTTGCTGAGACGCTTCAATAAAGGAAATGACTCCGACTAGATTTTCAATCGATTTGGTATTGTCCTCAATCAGCATTTCAGCAGAAACAATATTGCGAGCCAGAACGTCTTCTTGTTTGACGACGGTTGCAGCCATGCCATCCATTTTCTGCTCAATATTTTGTGAGTCGAAATAGAATTCTTGAAGCGTGTTCTTGCTCTGTTTGAAGAGTTTTTCCAAGAAATTAGGCTTCTTATCCAGTTCCGCTACTTGAGCATCCTTGTATTTTGCGACAAAGCCATTGAGTTCTTTGTTAGTGTTTTTTAAGAGCTCATCTACCTGGGGAATTTGTAATTTTTTCTGCTCGGCTAAGATACGATTGACAGTACCGTTGACTTCTTCTACAGCAGATTGGCCAAAGTCCAGCAAGGCATTCTGGTCCGATACGAAATTATCCACTAGCTGAGGCGCTTTAGCTGTAATCGCACTCTGTTGCTCAGGCGTCAGCTTTTCTAGAAAAGTGAGCTGGCCGTTTTCTTGACTTGTATTGGCTTCGATGATTTCTGTTGTTTTGTCGCTTTTGCTGATGGCATTGTTGGCAATTTTATCAATGTCAAAATTAAATTCTTGGCTCATAGTTTCTCCTTTGGTTTATCTAGCTTAAAAGCCGGTGTCTGTTTGCTTTTCTTTGTCTAGGATACGCAGGCTGATGTCAAAGTCCCTCAAATCAGCTTCATTTAATTGGCGCAGCGCCTCGTCTAGGTCCAAGTCAAACTGCTCGATGGCTGTTTTGGCCTTGGCTAGCCGCTCCTCGGCATTGTAAAAATCTTTGGGAGAGGCTTTGATTTTGAGGTAGCCTTCTAAAATATCTTCGTAGTGCTCCATCTGGGACTGATGAATGGCAGTCAGCTCTTCCTTGTTGTTGCTTTCGGATTGAGAGATTTTTTGCAGAATGGCCTCGTGGTCAATCTGAATATTGTGAACCGTAGCGACCAATTCTGGGGCTAGCTCTTCTAGACTAGTTTTCTTAGGCTGCGCTTCTTTTTGCCTTTTCTCACGTTCAATTTTTTGCAGTTGTTTATCAATTTCCTCGGTTACAGTAGTAATTTTAGTCTGAATGCGCTGGTAGACAGAGGCAGGAATTTCATCTCGCAATTCCTTAGCAACGTTTTTGATATAGGTGAGTTGGGGAAGAATTTGCAGGGCCAAATCTTGGTAGTCTTCCTTCTTGCCGTATTCTTGGTAGCTTTCTAATTCTTTAATACGGCGGTCAGCCTGCCCAATCTCTGCTTTTAAATCTTCAATACGGCCAATGCTGGCTTGTTTAGCTTCAATACGAACTCTTTTCTGTCTTTGGTAGCGATAGATTCCGTAGCCAACACCTCCCAAAATAGCAATGGGGATCAGATAGCTGGCTATCACTCCAGAACCAAATATAATTGCAAGTATCCAAATCCAGCTAAACCATTCCGGCTGCTGGTTAGAATAATTCTTTCTTCTCGACATAAACCTTTCTCTTTCTTCTCAATATGATATCTCTATTTTAACATAAAAGCTAGTTTTTGAAGGAGAAAGATTGATATATTCAGACGCACTTTTAGATTTGATGAGAATATTTGCCTCATCAAGAAAGAGCTTTGCTTCCTTTACTGAAAGCAAGCGTAAGAGTTCTTTTTTATCACAAGTGGGCAAGCAAAAATCGCAAGGAAACCCTGCGATTCGTATTTTATCAGTCCACTTCTGGGAAAAGTTTGGCCAGTATTTTAGGAGTGATACTTTGTCCCGGCCCCTCAGCACAATAGGTGTGCATATACATAGAGGGGTTGAAGT